>NZ_JADYWN010000004.1:0-315916 GCF_015864805.1 Pseudoalteromonas sp. NZS127
CGCATGCCTAAAAAATGAGTGAAAAGTAGATAAATACAGCGTTATTTGAATAAGCAAAGGGATTTTAAAAATTAAGGATGCTTTTAAGCCTAGCAATGTTTGTTTAGATAAACACCAAAGGGATTAATTATTAGGGTGGGTGTCATTCTATGTTTTCTATGCTCTGTGAAAACACAGTATTTCGCATGCCTAAAAATGAATAAAAACAGCGTTATTTGAATATTATTTAAATAAGCAGAGAGATTGTCAAAGCTAAGGGGATTTTAAGCTCAGCAATGTTTTTTTAGATAAACACCAAAAGGATTAATTATTAGGATGGGTGTCATTCTATGTTTTTTATGCTTCGTTTCATTATAATATTGCTAATTGTTAGAAACGGAAAAATATCAAATTAAAGGACTATAAATGAAATTTATTAATCACATAGTATTTTGTTTATCTCTACTTTTTACATCGAACACATTCGCGCTTGAGAAAAAATATCACGAGTTCATTTTACCTGTTATTGCTGCCTTTGAGGGTGACGATAAAGCAGCTATTGCCTCGCTTGTTTATTACCCATTAAAACGACGATATCCCATACCTGACATTAAAGATGAGGCTGAGCTTATTAACCGCTTTGATGAAGTGTTTGACGATGAACTCACCGCAGTTATTGCCAGTTCAAACATTGATACCGATTGGGATAGTGTAGGTTGGCGCGGCATTATGCTCAATAACGGCGTTATGTGGGTAGATACCGACGGTAAAATTATTGCTGTAAATACCCAAAACGCTAAAGAGCAGGCACTTGCTAAAAGCTTAATAGAACAAGGTAAGCAATCTTTGCATGCAAGTATCAATACTTTTGAAAAGCCAGTACTTGATTGGAAAACAGCTAACTACCATATTCGTGTGGATGATTTAGGCGATCATAATTTTCGTTATGCAGTATGGGGTATTGATAAAAAGCCAAGCGACAAGCCTGATATGGTTTTACTAAATGGCGATATTACATTTGAAGGCAGTGGTGGCAATCATAATTATACGTTTAAAAATGGTCGTTATAGTTATGTGTTACAGGTAACTATTATTGGTTGCGATACATCCCCGCCAGGCTGGCTCGAAGTATATAAAGGCGATGAGCTACTATTAGCTGAAGATGTGATAAGTGCTCATTAATGTTTGGCCAAAAACAAAACCGCCAACAAAGGCGGTTATTTTTAAGTAGCTAATAGCTAAAATTAATGGTCTTTTTCAAATTCATCAACTTCGCGTTCGGCTTCTTCTTTCGACTTACCGTATTGCTGTTGAATTTTGCCAACTAACTCTTTGCGGCTACCTTCAATTTTATCTAAATCATCGTCGGTTATGTCGCCCCATTTACGTTGCGCTTTACCTTTAAGTTCTTTCCAATTACCTTTGATACGATCGCTGTTCATAAGTAGCTCCTTACTTTAGATTAGTGAAATTAACAGTCAACTATAAAGTAGCAAGTCGTATACCAAAAAAAGCATAAATATTTTTTGTAATTAATATCAGTAGCTTAATATCAATCATAAATAGAGTAAGGCTAAAAGGTGGGTGTAATTATGTGGTCCTTCTTTAAATGCATACAAAATATACATAGCAGTTTGTAATAATTGCTTATCCAATATAGGTTTTAAGTTATTATGTTGCGATAAAACAGACGGTATGAGTGAGTTATGGATACTAAAGTGTGTGAATATGGCGTAGGAGATTGCTCTTACAAAATGGCGGGGGAGTTAGTAGGTATTACCCAGCTGGTTGATGCATTTTATGATTATATGCAACAGTTAAAAGAGGCTAAGCACATAAGAGATATGCACAGTAAAGACTTGTCGCAGTCGCGTAAAAAGTTAGCTTACTTTTTGTCAGGTTGGACGGGCGGACCTAAGCTGTACGCGGAGCATTTTGGCAGCATTAACATTCCCCAGGCGCATAAACACTTGGCGGTAGGCGTTGCCGAAAGTGAAGCTTGGCTATTATGCATGCAAAAAGCCGTAGATGATCAGCCTTATGCAGAGTCGTTTAAAGTGTATTTAATGCAGCAATTGCGCGTACCCGCAGAGCGAATTAGAATGGTATCGGGTAGCTAGTAGAGAGTTAATAGGTAGAAAGTGGGTAGCTAATGGGCAACCTATTGAGCTTAGTTGCTTGTAAAAGAGTATTAATTATTAAACATCAACCGCAGTCACGCTGCGGTTTTTTGTTACAATGCCGGTAAAGCAATTTAGGGTAAATAGCTGTGCTGCCGGTTCAAAACATATATCAACAACTCGTAATAACATTACAAAGCAACCCAATTACGCTACTGCAAGCGCCGCCGGGTGCTGGTAAGTCTACTTGGTTGCCGCTGCAACTTATGCGTGATGGGCACTTTAAACGTATTGTAATGCTAGAGCCGCGTCGTTTAGCTGCGCGTAATATTGCTAGTTACTTAGCAAAGTGTCAAAACGAGAGTGTTGGCCAAAGTGTTGGCCTGCGTATAAGAGGTGAGAGTAAAGTAAGTGTTAATACGCGCCTTGAAATAGTTACCGAAGGCATGCTTACTCGTATGCTGCAAAACGATCCTGAGCTTAGCGATGTTGATTTACTGATATTTGATGAGTTTCATGAGCGCTCTATTGCAGCCGATACTTCATTGGCATTTGCGTTAGAGACCCAAAGTGCGCTGCGCGAAGATTTAACCATAATGTTGATGTCGGCAACCCTTGATACCCAGCGCTACACTGAGTTTTTTGCTTGCCCTGTAATTCAATCAAATGGGCGCAGCTATCCAATAGATGAAGTATATATACCCATAAAAGATGAAAGCCGCTGGCTTGATGCAATCCCCACTATAATAAAACAAGCACTGAGTGAGCAAACAGGCAGCGCGTTGGTGTTTTTACCAGGGCAGCACGAAATACTCAGGGTACAACAAGCACTCACTGACTTACCAAACAATTGTATAGTGGCAACGCTATTTGGCGAGCAAGATAAAGCCAACCAGCAAGCAGCTATTGCTCCTGCGCCTGAAGGGATGCGCAAGGTGGTACTTACTACCAATGTGGCCGAAACTAGCTTAACCATTGAAGGCATAAGGATTGTGATTGATAGCGGTAAACGCCGCGCCGCGACCTTTAATTTAAAAACCGGTGTTACTGAACTCACAACACAAAGCATATCGCGCTCATCGGCAGTGCAGCGTGCAGGGCGTGCAGGGCGAATAGAGCCAGGTGTGGTTTATAGGCTTGGCTCTAAGCAAACTTTTGAGCGCCGTAATAGTCACGACAATCCCGAAATACTCACATCAGACATAAGCCAACTAATGCTAGAAGCTAAGCAGTGGGGGGCAAGCATTGAGGAGCTAACCTTGCTTGATAAGCCTACCGAGCAGCAAGGCATACAGGCAAGTAACTTACTTAGCATGCTTGAAGCCATAGACAGCAAAGGCAAGCTCACACCGCTTGGCAGTAAAATGTTAGGCTTTGGCGCTGATATTCGTTTGGCGCATATGCTATTAAAAGCGCAGGCATTAGAGCAAGCACTCCCCGGTATTTATCGACTCGCTATTTATTTGGTGGCATTACTTGAAAGCCGCGTAAATACGGCTAATGAGCTAAGCTTAGCGCTGCATAGCCAACAACAACGGCCACATCCGGTATTCAAGCAGCAATTAAAATATTGGCAAAGTCGCTTAAAAGTAAAAGAGTCAAATGGCGATTTAAATACCGAGCACTTAAGCTTGCTGGTGGCGCTTGCTTACCCCGATCGAATCGCGAAAAAGCGTGGCAGTGGATACTTACTTGCCAATGGTGCAGGCGCTGAGCTAAACCGCGATTACTGGCATAACGACGACTATCTTGCAATTGCCACTATGGGCGGGCACAAAGGCGGGCGTATTTTTAGTGCCACATCACTTAGCCCATTTGAGCTGCAAGCCTATTTGCCGCATTTATTTAGCATGCAAACTCGCTGTGAGTTTGATGAAAAAACCGCACGCTTTATCCATCAAGACGAAGTGAAACTTGGCGCTATTACGCTTACTAGCCAGCCAAGTGCGCAAAAACTCGATAAAAGTGAGCGCGCCAAAGCATGGTTAAATTTATTTACTAAACATGGCTTTGCACTGTTTAATGAACAAAAAGACGCTGAGCAACTATTAATTAGAATGAGCTTAGCAAGTAAGCTAATGAGCGAAAAGTTTCCGAAAATTAACGAGCAACAACTTATTCAAACGGCACCGCAGTGGCTAGGTGTATTTTTACAAGATATTAAAACCCTGGAGCAGCTTAAAAAGTTTAACTACTTTGAGGCATTACAAAATTGTTTTGACTGGCAACAACAAAGTGCCTTAAAAAGCTTACTGCCACTGCGTTTAACGGTAGCGAGCGGCTCTAATATTAGGATTGAATATCAGCTTGAAGGCCCTGCAAAGCTCAGTGTACGTATGCAAGAAGTATACGGTATGACCAGCACGCCGTTGTTGGCGCAGGGGAAATTGCCACTGCTGATGGAGTTATTGTCGCCGGGGAAACGCTCGTTGCAACTTACTCAAGATTTAGCGCACTTTTGGAATACCAGTTATCGCGATGTACAAAAAGAAATGAAAGGGCGTTACCCCAAGCATTTTTGGCCCGATAGCCCTGCAACCAGTATTGCAACTAACAAGGTGAAAAGTAAAATGTGAGCGTGTACTTAGTTGGAGTAATAATATTAACCTCACAGTTAAATTCGAGATTAATATTATTCAAATACGTAAATACTAACTAAGATGCTTTGCTAAATAGTCGACCAATAACCTTATTTTTGGCGATAAGTGACGATTATGAGGGTATATGGCCCAAATGCCTTCATCAGGCACCCGATAGCTATCTAATAAGGTAATTAGTTCACCACTTTGCAGGTGATTTTGCACGTAGTAATCGGGCAGTTGTACTATTCCTAATCCTTTTAATGCTGCATCCGCTAGGCTATAGCCACTGTTGTATCTTAGCTTACCGGCAACGCGAATGTTTTTTTCTTTTCCCGATTCCATAAAGTGCCAATAATCAAGCGTGCCTAGTAGGCAACTATGTTTACTCAGTTCAGAAATTGCATGTGGTATGCCGTGTTTTTCCAGATATTCTGGCGATGCGCACACATAACTGGTTCTGGTTCCGAGTTTTTTTGCCATCATTGACGAGTCGGCCAGCTTACCAATACGTATAGCTAAATCGTATCCGCCTTCAACTAAGTCAATTTGTTGATTACTCAAGTAAGCAGAAACCGCGACCTCACTATATTGCAGCATAAAGTCAGAAACCAAAGGCAGTACTTGCTGCTCTCCATAAGTTACCGAAGCCGTAAGCTTTATTTTACCTTGGGGCGTTGTTTGTAAATTAGTTATAGCCCGCTCTGCAGCATCTAAGCCATCAAGCACACTGCGGCAATGCTGATAAAACACTCGGCCTTCTTCAGTTAACGACACTTTGCGCGTAGTACGATAAAACAGCTTCACATTCAGCCGGTTTTCGAGCGCACTAATTTGCCTGCTTACTTGCGCTGTAGATATTGCCATTTTTTTTGAGGCTTGCGTAAAGCTGGCATTTTCAGCAACGTGTACAAATTCACTAATACCTTCCCACTGCATGATTGTTACCTATATGTACAAGTTAATTTCAAAAATAGCATATTATCATTTTTACAGAAACAAATATAATAGCAGCCATCAACACAAACATGCTGTGAATAAGTTAAATCGTCGATATAACGTTATCGACATTAATACAACAGCTCGCAAAATAAATAGGAAAAAATATGAGTTGGGTGTTTTTATTTTTAGGTGTTATTGCAGAAGCAATGTCGCATGTGGCATTAAAACAAACAGATGGCTTTACTAGGTTACTGCCCAGCATAGTGGTGTTATTGGGCCATTTGGCTGCGTTTGTTTTTTTAGGCCAAGCAATGAAAGGCATGCCTGTAGGTATTGTGCATGCGATGTGGGCAGGGTTAGCTATTGTTACCGTTACGCTACTATCTACCCTTGTATATAAACAGCATTTAGATCTATCCACTTGGTTAGGAATGGCATTGGTGGCCATAGGCATTGCAATGATTAACCTATCGCAAGGGCATAGCCATTAATTGCTTTAAAATAAATAGCATAATTCTAAGCCAAAAATAATATGCAGCAGCGCATTATTAAGGTAACTGAACTAAACTAAAATACGTGTTTACGTTCATTTATATTAAATAATTTATTAATTAAGAGAGAACGAGATGTCAGATAAGTTTATAAAATCGAAAGCCGCCATAGCATGGGGTCCAAAACAGCCTTTATCTATCGAAGAAATTGACGTAATGCTGCCGCGCAAGGGCGAAGTATTAGTTAAAGTTATTGCCTCTGGAGTTTGTCATACCGATGCTTTTACTTTGTCTGGCGATGATCCTGAAGGGATTTTTCCGGTTATTTTAGGCCACGAAGGCGGTGGTATCGTTGAGCAAGTTGGCGAGGGCGTAACGAGTGTAAAAGTTGGGGATCACGTTATTCCTTTATATACACCAGAGTGTGGCGAGTGTAAGTTTTGTTTATCGGGTAAAACTAACTTGTGTCAAAAAATTCGTGAAACTCAAGGTAAAGGCTTAATGCCTGATGGCACCACTCGTTTTTACAAAGACGGCCAGCCAATTTTTCATTATATGGGTTGTTCAACTTTCTCTGAATACACGGTATTACCAGAAATTTCGTTAGCAAAAGTTAATAAATCTGCACCATTAGAAGAGGTGTGTTTATTAGGCTGTGGTGTTACAACCGGCATGGGCGCGGTAATGAATACTGCAAAAGTTGAAGAAGGCGCAACAGTAGCCATATTTGGCCTTGGTGGCATAGGCCTGTCGGCAGTTATTGGCGCAACTATGGCTAAAGCGAGCCGAATTATTGCTATAGATATTAACGAAAGTAAGTTTGAATTAGCAAAAAAACTAGGCGCTACCGACTTTATTAACCCTAAAGACTACGACAAACCAATTCAAGATGTAATTGTAGAGTTGACCGATGGCGGTGTTGATTACTCGTTTGAGTGTATTGGTAATGTTAACCTAATGCGCTCTGCGCTAGAGTGCTGCCATAAAGGCTGGGGCGAGTCTGTGGTTATTGGTGTTGCTGGTGCGGGGCAAGAAATTTCAACCCGTCCGTTCCAATTGGTAACGGGTAGAGTATGGAGAGGTTCAGCATTTGGTGGGGTTAAAGGTCGCAGCGAATTACCTGATTATGTAGAACGTTATTTAGCGGGTGAATTTAAGTTAAGTGACTTTATTACCCATACAATGGGACTTGAAGATATTAACGAATCGTTCGATTTAATGCGCAGAGGCGAAAGTATTCGCACTGTTATTCATTTCGATAAATAACGATAAACAGCAGCACTATGGTTTAATTAAACCATAGTGCTTTTTTTGTTTAATTTATAGTTACTAATCAACAATCCATCCGTTTTAAAAAAGTAGATCCAGCCAAAAACACTTCAAAATATATAAGCATTGTTTTTAAATTTCTTTACCGCCGTGTGTTTCGGCTAAATCGTCAAGCTCTGCAACTGTGTAGTCAAAACCACTCTCGTCATAGTCATAATTAACCTTTACGCAATTGCCGCCATTAAATAATTTTGTTTTTACATCATTAATGGGCCAATTTTTAAGTAGATGTATAAATCGGTTGGCAACTTGAGAAGATTCAAAACGATAGCTAATTTCTGTTTTCATAAATAATAAGGCTCTGGCTAGTTTAACCCCCGTAGTTTGTGCATTTTTGCTAATTAGTCAAGTTTCGGTTACAAAAAATAAAGAGTAAGTATGTAATTTTTATGTTTCAATTGATGTGTTAATTGCAGTAAGCACTGTTGTGCTTTAATTAAAGGTGAGAACAAATTTACATGTACTATAGAACTTTTTTACTAGCAAGCTCTGCTTTGTTTATCAGTGCTTGCGGTGGCTCTGGCTCAGATGAGACACCAGTTATAAGCACAAATAAAATCCCCTCCCTATCAATAACCAATATCAAAAACGATATAGTTAAAGGTCAAACTATTGATTTAAATGCAACAGTTGGCGATGCCGATGGCGTTATCAGTAGTGTTGTGTGGGAACAAACTGCGGGGCTTAAAGTACTTAATGCGCCTGTAAATGCCAGTAGTATCACTATTACTTTACCAGATGCGCAAAGTCATGCAGCAATGGAGTACGCTTTTAGCGTAACGGCAACCGATAATGAAGGGGCTACCAACGTTAAAACTGTGAGTTTTGTTGCGCGTAATAGTATGGATGAAACTGCTGCCGCACGTATATTACAGCAAGGCAGTATGGGCCCCACATTAAGTGAAATACGCCAAGCTCAAGGGTTAAGCGAACAGCAGTGGCTTGAGCAACAAATGGCGTTACCAATTAACTACCATCGTAGTTATTTAGTGAAAAGCCCTGATGAAAACAAATTTCAGTATATTAATAGGATTGATGCGTGGTGGAAGGGGGTGTTGCATAGCGACGATCAACTACGCCAACGTGTTGCCTTTGCATTGAGTCAAATATTGGTTGTGTCGGATGCAAGTAGTAATGTAGGTAATCAGCCCGAGGGCATGATCACTTACTACGATATTTTGCTTAAACATGCTTTTGGTAACTATAGAGAGCTACTAGAAGACGTAACGCTGTCGCCAATTATGGGTACTTTTTTAAGCCATTTAGGGAATGAAAAGGCAAATGATGAGCTTAATATTCGCCCAGATGAAAACTACGCCCGCGAAGTAATGCAGTTATTTACAATAGGCCTTGAAGAGTTAAATTTAGACGCTACTCCAAAGCTTGATGCGCAAGGTAATACAATTGCCACCTACGGTCAGGCTCAAATAGAAGGATTTGCGCGCGTTTTTACTGGGTGGACATTTGCAGCTAGTGAAACTTTTAAGAAAAAAAAACGTGATTATGTAAATCCAATGAAAGCGTTTAGCGAGTATCACTCTAGTAAACAAAAAACATTGTTAAATGGCGAAATTATCCCCGAGGGCTACGGACCAGAAGAAACACTGCAAATAGCGCTCGATAACCTATTTAATCACAATAATGTAGCGCCATTTATTAGTAAACAACTCATACAGCGTTTAATTACCTCAAACCCAACACCGCAATATGTTACCCGTGTTGCTCGTGTTTTTAATGATAACGGCGCTGGAGTACGAGGAGATTTAGCCGCGGTAATAAAGGCTATTTATTTAGATGATGAGGCACGCCATTTTGGCAGTGTTTTAAATTATCAAGGGAAACTAAAAGAGCCACTGATAACCACAATACAGTTTTGGCGAAATCTAGATGCTAAAACCGGTAACGGTTATTACAACACGTGGGGTTTATACAATACCTATGGACAGGGGCCAATGAAGTCGCCCTCAGTATTTAACTTTTACAGGCCCGATTACCAACCTGTTTATTTACGTAGTGATGGCTTAGTTGCTCCAGAGTTACAAATAGCAAATGACTCTACAATAATTGGCATAATGAATAAGCACTTTGCAGATTTAGTGTGGAATGCGGCTGAAGGAAAAACATCTTTAAGTCCAAAATTACTATACGTCTATATTAAAAACGATATGAACCATCTAAAAAATTATGGCATAGAGTCGTTACTTGATCAGTACAATGTGTTGTATTTTGCCGGTTCAATGAGCCACGAAACACGCCAGGCGTTACTCGATTTAAGTGCCTATTTTATTGATAATCAAGATCGTCAGCGGGTATCGTATTTACTTTATATGATTGCTATTTCACCTGAATTTAATTTGCAGTATTAGGAGAGGCATAATGAGCATAAATAGAAGGCAATTTTTGTCATTATGTTTAAAAGGCGGGGTGTCGGCAGCGGCGCTAACCAGCTTACAACTTCAAGCATTAACGGGTTCAACAAATGCTATTGAATTGGGTGATTATAAAGCCCTAGTATGTATATTTTTATATGGCGGTAACGATTCACTAAATATGCTAATGCCGTTAGAGGGCGAGCAACGAAATTTGTATGAAAAAAGCAGGCAAAATTTGGCGGTTGCTTCGCCTATTGCGCTTAATACTAATTCGTCGTTTGCTGGTGGTGTAGGGCTGCACCCAGCGCTTGCACCCATGCAAAGTGTGTTTGATTCGGCTAACTTGGCATTTGTTGGCGGAGTAGGTACTTTGCTTGCACCAACCACGCTTGACGATTATAAAAATAAAGCAGTACCGCTGCCTCAACACTTGTTTTCACATAACAATCAACAAGCAGCGTGGATGTATGGTCGTGAAAAGGAATCGCTAAATAATGGTTGGGGAGCGCGTTTGCTAGAGCGCTTAAATCAGCAAGATCAGTTTGCTGCAAACATATCGCTCGATGGCACCAATCTTTGGCAAACAGGCGCGCAAACTAAGGCGTTTTCGCTTAATAAAAGCGGTATAAGTAAAGTAAACGCTTTTGGCGGTTATCAGCCAAGAACTGAGCATGTAACCAATATTATGAACCGTATAATGGGTAATACGAATCATCCATTAACGGGTGCTTACGCTAATAGTTTTAATTCGGCGATTAGAAATACCCAAACAATGAATAGTGCGCTTGAAGCCGCCCCTGAACTTATTACCTCATTTAGCGATACAGGGTTGTCGAAGCAACTAGCTGCGGTAACTAAGGCGATTAGTGTGCAAGCAAAGTTAAGTACGCAGCGCCAAGTGTTTTTTGTTTCTATGGGAGGGTTTGATACACACGATAATCAATTGAATACTCACCCTGCATTGCTTAGCACACTAGCACAAGGACTTAACGAGTTTAATAGTGCGATGAATGAGCTGAATATGGCTGACAAAGTAACGTCGTTTACTATGTCGGACTTTGGCCGTACGCTAACATCTAATGGCGATGGCACGGATCATGGTTGGGCAGGAAACCAAATCGTTATGGGAGGCGCAGTTAAAGGCGCCAATATATATGGGGAGTTATTAACTCAACATTTAGGCGGACCACAAGATACCGGCCGAGGGCGATTAATACCAAGTGTTGCAAATGAGCAATATTTTGCCACACTAGCTAAGTGGTTTGGTGTTCCTGCATCAGAATTAGGTGATATATTTCCAAATTTAAGATACTTTAATCAGTCGACATTAGATTTTATGGTTTAATTCGTTATTAATGTAACCCAAATTCCATCGCAAACAGTATAAAACTGTTTGCGAATAAAAAATTCATGTAATGGAGTAAATTAATGAAAGTTTTAGTAAGTTTGGTGAGTTTAATCGCCTTTTTAATGGTTGTATTGCCCGGGCCATTATATAAATTTGGCGTTGTTGAATTAGGCACTGCGTTTGCTGGATTTAGGTTTGGTGTTTACGTGGGAGGAGCTGCGCTTGTATTACTTTTAGTGCAGGTCATATTTATGCGTAAAACAGCCACTGTAAGTAGTACTATAGTGGCCGTTGTATTTGCGGGTATTGCTATTTTTATGCCACTTAATATGATGGATAAAGCGAAAAGTGTGCCGCCAATTCATGATATTTCGACAGATGTAGTTAATCCACCAAAGTTTGTAGCTATTGCACCACTGCGTGCCGATGCGCCAAACCCAGTGGCTTATGCCGGAGCAGAAACGGCTGCGCAACAGCTTAAAGCTTACCCAGAACTGACTACCCTTAATTATGCTTACCCAAAAAGTGAGCTAGTAGTGGCTACAGTGCAAGCGATTAAAAATTTGGGTTGGGAGTTAGTTAATAGCGATGCCAGTCAAGGGATTGTTGAAGCCACCGAGACAACCACCTGGTTTGGTTTTAAAGACGATATAGTGGTGCGTATTAAAGATGAAGGCTCTCAGCGTTTTGTTGATATTCGTAGTAAGTCGCGTATTGGTCGCAGTGATTTAGGTAAAAATGCAGAGCGTATTCATACATTTGTAGATGAATTAAACGCGGTACTGGCAAAATAATTAGGGCAAACCTAAATGTTAAGTTACTAACAATTAAGTTACCAACAATCAAATGGAACCCAAGCGTACGGCTTGGGTTTTTTATCATCAGTTAGTGTTCACAGCTAAGCAAGTATACTTATTTGGTATTTATATTTTTAACATACTATGGAGTTATTATGAAAACAGTAGGATATGCAGCAAAAAGCCAAGGTTCAGAACTCACCGAGTTTTCTTTTGAGCGCCGCGATTTACGAGATAACGATGTAGAAATTGAAATATTATACTGTGGAGTTTGTCATTCAGACTTACACGCGGTACGTAATGATTGGGGTGGTAGTCGCTACCCGTTAGTACCCGGACACGAAATTGTTGGTAAGGTTATGTCGGTAGGTAGCGACGTTACAAAATATAAGCAAGGCGATACGGTTGCTGTTGGCTGTATGGTCGACTCATGTAAAAGTTGCGATCAGTGCGATAATAACGAAGAGCAGTTTTGCCGTGAAGGCATGGTAGGCACATACGCAGGAACAGATCGTGTTAACGGCGATATGACCCAAGGTGGGTATGCTAAACATGTTGTAGTGCGTGAAGAGTTCGTACTCTCAGTACCTAAAAACTTAGAGCTGTCGCGTGTTGCACCGCTGTTGTGTGCAGGCATTACTACCTACTCGCCATTACATAAGTGGGGCGTTAAAAAAGACAGTCGTGTTGCTGTAGTTGGTTTAGGTGGTCTTGGCCATATGGCGGTTAAAAACGCTGTCGCTATGGGCGCAAGCGTTACGGTAGTTGGCCGTAGTGAGTCTAAAAAAGACGATGCGGTTAAACTAGGTGCCCAGCATTATTTAGTGTCGTCAAACGATGATGCAATGAAAAGTGCGCAGTCAGCCTTCGACGTTATTATTGATACCGTACCGGTAAAGCACGATCTATCTATTTACACACCACTGCTAGATATTGATGGTACGCTGGTTATTGTTGGTCAGGTTGGCCCGGTTGATGAGCTAAGCACAGTGCCATTATTAATGGGGCGTCGCCGTATTGCAGGCTCACTTATTGGTGGTATTGCACAAACGCAGCAAATGCTTGATTTTTGTGGCGAGCATAATGTCTTACCCGAATGTGAAATGATCAATATTGATGAAATAAATACAGCTTATGAGCGAATGGAAAAGTCTGACGTTCGTTATCGTTTTGTTATTGATATGGCATCGTTAAGTGTTTAATTACACTTAGTAATTAAAAATAAAAAGAGCCGCAAATTAGCGGCTCTTTTTAGTTAACTATTAAGCCTCTTTTGCTACAAACGATTTATTGCTCATTTGTAAGTAGCTAAGTAACCACATAATAAACCCACCAACAAAAAGAGCAGCGGCAACATAGCCTGTTTGATTTGGCGCGGCACCTTGCGCAATTGCAATGCCTCCAACCCAAGGGCCAATTGCATTAGCAACATTAAAAGCACACTGTACTAACGCGCCTATCATGGCATGCCCATTAGGAGACACATCCATTAGTAAGGTTTGTACTAGCGTTGCTAAACCTAAACTGCAGCCAATAAAAAATATAACCCCATAAAGCAGCCAAATGTTATGGCTTGCGGTTACATAAGCAAAGGCAAATACAATAGTGCAAACCAGTACTAAGCCAGTCGTTTTAATTGCTGATTTATCTGCCGCTTTACCTAATACATAATTGCCTAATGTTGAGCCAATACCAAACATCACCATAGCAATCGAAATGGTGTAGGGCGCTGTTTCGGTTACTTCTAAAATAGTATCGGCAACATAGGTATAAATACAAAATACCCCACCAAAACCAATAATTACAATCCCCAAAATAGACCAAACCAGCTTGTTTTTTAATACTCCAAACTCATTAAGTAAATTAGATGGTTTAGTGTTTTCAATATTTGGTACTACTCTATATACAAAAATAAAAGCAATAAAAGCTAAAACACCTGCACCGGCTAAGCAGTAACGCCAGCTTAAGTTTTGCCCTACTAAAGTTACCACAGGTACGCCAACAATGGTGGCAATGGTCAAACCCATAAAAACTTTCGACATAAAGCTTGCGCGCTTACCTGCAGGGGCAATTTCAGAGGCTAATAAAATAGCTGCACCAAAATAAGCACCATGGGGCAAGCCACTTAAAAAGCGAAACAATACCAATTGCTCAAGTGACGTTGCAAAAGCGCTTAAGCTATTAGAAATACACATTAAGCTTAAAAATATAAGCAGCGCTTTGCGTTTTCTCATATTCGCAGTAGTTAACATTAAAATGGGCGCACCAACAACAACACCTAAAGCATAAGCGCTTATAGCGTAGCCACTTTGCGAAGGCGTTGAGCCAAAAGTTTCACTGATCAGTGGCAGCATAGGCATCATCGAAAATTCAGATAACCCTAAAATAAAAGTACCGAGCGCAAGCACGATTAATATAGCTGTTCGGTTAAGTTGATTAGATGGCGGCGCTACATTAGCGGTCATAAAAATCCTTTGAGATTAATGTTTAATTCATAAAAACTAGGGCAACAAGCAAACTGTAAAGTGTTGTTGCTGCGAAAAAAGCAAAAGAAGTGTTGTTGTAAATGCTGGGAATAAATAGGCGGCCATTTTAAGCCAAATAACATAGGGCGTCATCTATTAGCTGGCCGTTAAAGGTAAATTAATTACTTTAATAAAATCTTAATGTCGTGTGGTTAATTTAGAGAGGCAAATAACCTAATATAAAAAGATAAGCTTGGCTAAAAATACTGATTATAGTTAATAAAGTGCGACATTATGTCGCGCATGCAAGTAAGGTGAATCCAGTATAATTACGTCATTAATAATAGCAGTCCAAAGAATAAAATAATGGCGCATAAAATAATATACCGTACACCTTACTTACTCTCACCTTTAGTGTTTTTAACAAGTGGGCTTTTATCACCTTTAGTATTTGCCGACGATACATCTTTAGAAGTGATTGAAGTACATGGGGATGCTCAAAATAAACATTTAGCACTTGGCTCTACAGAGTCGCTATTAAGTGATTTAGGTGTCGATTTTTCAGCTGCTGGTGGCGTATCTAATTTACCTATTTTAAATGGTTTAATGGGCGACAGAGTAAAAGTATTAGTTGATGGCGCAGAAATAACGGCGGCATGCGCTAATCAAATGAATCCGCCGTTGTCTTACATTTCGGCGAACCAAGTTACGTCTTATCATGTGGTTGCCGGTGTATCACCGGTAAGTGCAGGTGGCGATAATATAGCAGGTGTAATAAGTGTTAACTCTATTGCACCGCAATACACTCAAAATAGCGATTTATCATGGCATTCTGGTTATGTATCGGCAAAGTACAGCACTGCTGACAATGGTCGTAATTTTGGAGTAGGTGCACGTTTAGCAAGTAATACACTTAGCGTTAATTATCAGGGCTCGTTTAGTGATGCAAACAGCTATGAAGACGGGAACGGCGATGTAGTGCTTGATACGTTGTATCGCGCCCAAAATCACAGTTTAACCGCAGCTATACGCGACGATAAACAGCAGGTTGTAGTTAAGCTTAGTCATCAAAAAATTCCGTATCAAGGCTTTGCTAATCAGTATATGGATATGACAGATAACACCAGTTACGGGGTTACAGCGCAATACAAACGAGCATTTGCGAGCAGCGAGTTTGCAGGACAAGTAAATTGGCATAGCGTAAAACACGATATGGGATTTTTTAGTGCAGAAAAAATCGGCATGATGCCAATGAAAACCGACGCAGAAGATATAAGCAGCCAGTTAAAATGGCGTATAAATTTAGATAACGATAGCAGCATATTGCTAGCTCAAGAATATTACCATTATAGTATTGATGATTGGTGGCCAAGTATTACAGGCTCGGCCATGATGGGGCCAAACGACTATAAAAATATTAATAATGGAAAGCGTGAACGCATTGCACTTGTTGCAGAATATGAAAGCCAAAATAGTAAAAAACTATGGTTAAACACGGGTGTGCGTATTGAAAATATAAATACCCAAGTAAGTGAAGTACAGGCATATAACACAGGTATGCACATGGGCGGTATGCATATAGGGCCAAGTGACGCTATAGCAGCAAATACGTTTAATGCAGGGAGTAGAAATAAAACCGATACTGTAGTTGATGCAAACGTATTAATTAATTACCAAATAACTAACGTTGATGAACTGCAACTTGGTATTGCTCGTAAAAATCGCGCGCCAAACTTATACGAGCGATACAGTTGGGGGGGTAGCAATATGGCAACCACCATGATTGGCTGGTACGGCGATGGTAATGGTTATATTGGCACCCCAGATCTTGGCGTTGAAACCGCACATACAATGAGTGCTACTTATACTAAATTGGCAAAAGACGACAGCTGGCGTTTAAGCACTAATATTTGGTATACCGATGTGAGTGATTATATTGATGCTGACATAGTAAGGAACTTTAATAGTTCAGGCATTGACGGTAATAGTCGCAATATTTTGCAGTTTACTAATGTAGACGCCATTTTATATGGCGCTAAAGTAGATTTAAGTGCCAGTATTTATCAATCTGAACAGTTAGGTCAGTGGCAGTTAAAAGCAAATATAACTAACACCCGTGGCAAACGCGACGGTAACTCTAGCACTCAGCCGCTTTATCAAATTAAACCATTGCAAACCCAGCTTGGTATTAGCCAGCAAGTTGGTAATGTTGAAAACTCACTTTTATGGCAATGGGTCGATACTAAAACGAGAGTAGATAACAACCGCTTTGAAAACCAAACCGATAGCTATCATTTAGTTAATTTAAGTTCTAAAACAGTGTGGGATGCATTTACGCTAAGTGTTGAGGTAACAAATTTATTTGATCAGTATTACCAACTACCATTAGGTGGGGTTAGCATTGCTGGGTTTAAACAAGATAACGCAACCGGCTTTACACAATTAGCAGGACAAGGAAGATCATTAAATTTAGCATTAAGCTACGCGTTTTAAGGTTGAAACGGTAAATAGAAAGGCTATATAAATTTACTATGGCTTTTAAATTAATAGTTACCACTGTGGTAGTAGGTTATTGAGCGATACGCTACTTTTACCACAATAGATCCGTAAAAACTTAAAGCAATAAGCGCCTAAAAGCGCTTATTGTTGCTCAGCTTCAGCTTCAGCGGTTTGCTCAGTTGTTTGTTCTACTTTTTCGTCAGTAAGTTTTTCAAGTTTTTCGCGCTCAGCTTTTGATACATAACCTGGCTTTTTGCTTTTATGTAATTTGGCATTGGTGCGCTTGTCTTTCTTTTGAAATTTAGTAACGATTTTTTTGCGACGGTTCATGTTTAATACTCATAATTTTAAGGCGCGCATTATATAGCACCAAGTATAAAAGCAACTATATAAATATTTAACTAATTGCACTGGTTGTTATGTGACTTTACCGCAAAGCGCTGTTTGTGTGAGATGCACAAGGTTATAATTATGTTTCTTAGTGATTAATTAAATGGGAATTGTTTTGAAAAAGTTAGCGTTAGCCAGTGTTGCATTATTTGCGTTTAGTGCCCAAGCACAGTTAAATAAAAATATTGATAGTGTTGCCAATTATGCCGTAAATACCTACCAAAGCGCCCAGGTACATACACTAACCAATTTAGTATCATTTCCTACTGTGAATAAAAGCGATATTAGCGCACCACAAAATCCCGACTTTATTGGTTTTAAAGCCTTACTCAAAATGAAAGCGGCCGAGCTGGGTTTAGATTATCAGGATTTAGGCTACACAGTATTAATTGGACTTGGGGAGCAAAGCGATAAAGTAACCGTAGTAACACACGGCGACGTGCAACCAGCTAATGCGAGTAAGTGGCAGCAAAGCCCATTTATTATTGATACAACATCAGAGCCTGGGCGCTTAATTGGCCGCGGTACCGAAGACGATAAAGGCGCAATAGCGACAGCGCTTTACGCCATGAAAGCCATTAAAGATAAAGGCATAACGCTTAATAACCGTATTGAGTTAATGATTTACCTTGCTGAGGAGTCTGATTGGGGCCCGCTTACTGAGTTTATGAAAACCTATGAGCAGCCAAAGTACGCAGTAACAATTGATGCGTCATACCCGGTAGTGGTGGCTGAAAAAGGTTGGAGTTTAATTGCGCCAACGTTCAATGCTACCTCGGCAAAAACAGGCGTTTATGTTAGTGATGTTGCAGGTGGTGCATTTGTAAGCCAAATACCAGAAGACGCCAGCCTAGTACTGCATAATGCCGATGCTAAGTTACTTACTCAATTAAAAGCCAAAGCCAGTACGCTTAAGCAAGTAGAGTTTAACTTTGCTCAGCAAAGCGATACTGCTGTCGCAATTAGTGTAAAAGGCGTATCGGCGCATTCATCAGAGCCAGAGTCGGGTGTTAACGCAATTGCTTATTTAGCCGAAATATTTAAAGGTCTAGTGCTTGAAAATAATAGCGATGGGCAGTTAATTAACTTTGTAAATCAGCTGATTGGTTTAGGTATTCATGGCAAACAGTTTGGCGATATTGCCTATAAACATGATTTTATGGGGCCAATGACAGTGGCACCTACTGTGATTGAACGAGAGGGAAATGCCCTAACGCTTAGTGTAAATGCGCGCCGCCCTATGGGCAAAGAAGAGTTGGTGTTAAAGCAGCAAATAGACAGTGCACTAGCAAAATGGCAAGCCACTAACAATGTAACACTAAGTGATGTTAAAACTATTATTGGTACGCCTATGCTACTTGATGACGCGCCGCATGCGCAAAAATTACTTGATATTTTTAAGCACTTTACGGGTGATCAACAAGCCGGCTTTGTCTCTATTGGTGGCGGTACTAACGCTAAGTTATTTGATAATGCGGTATCGTTTGGCCCATCAATGCCAGGTAAGCGTTACACCGGACACTCTGAGCATGAGTTTATTACCCTTGAGCAGCTTAAGCTTAACTTGCGCATGTACACTGCGATGATGATAGAGCTAGGTAATATGTAACTTTACTCTCCTTAGTATAAAAGGAGCATAAAAATACCGGCTAAATATAAATATTAGCCGGTACTTAAATTACTGACTTAAGTTAGTAATTTAAGTCAGCAAAGTTTACATCTGGTAAGCTTTCAAATCCCGGTTTAGCAAACAAATACCCCTGCATAAGCTCAATACCCGCATTTTTAAGCCATGTATATTCTTCTAATGTTTCAATGCCTTCGGCCAATGTTATAACTCCCAGATCGCGAAACATATTTAAGCAATGAGTCACAATTGTTTGGCGTTTTGCATCTTTATCTATATCGCGTATAAGTGCCATATCAAGCTTAATAATATCGGTTTGAAAATCGGCTAATAAATTTAAGCCAGAATAACCCGATCCAAAATCATCAGTGGCTGTTTTAAACCCAAGAGACTGATAATAGTTAACAACGCGTTTTACATGGGCGGTATCTTCAATTTTTTCAACTTCGGTAAATTCAAATAAAATATTTTTTGTTGGGAAGTTATACTTTTCAGCGGCTTCTAATGTAGTGCGAATACAACGCTCAGGTTTATAAATAGCATTAGGAAGAAAGTTTATACTTAAAATGGAGTCTATTTTTAATTTTGCCGCTAATGCAATGGCTTTTATACGGCACAGTTGATCAAACGTATAGCGATTATCGACTGTAATTTTAGAAATAATAGAATAAGCCGACTCATTATTTAGCCCTCTAACTAATGCTTCATAACCGTAAATACTTTGGGTTTTACAGTTAATAATAGGTTGAAAAGCCATGGTAAAATCAAATCCGAGCTCATCTAAATCTGCGCAATTACTACATGAGACTTTTTCACAATTTATTGCTTTATCATCCATTATTATAGTCCTTTCAATTTAGAGGGGGTAATTACTGTGTTATGCTTTTATCTGTAGAAGAGCTGGTGGAGCAAGTGTAATAAAAATTGCTATATACGAAGGTTATTCGAAAACAGCTTTAATAAAAAGTAACAAATTTACTCAGTATTAGAAAGATCATTTTTATTTAAGTAAATCTACCTTGTATCAATTATAACTCCGCAAAACATAATAAAAGTACGAAAAGGTATTTACTACTTTAGTGAGTTAATTGTTTAATTAATCAAAAGGTTAATTAATAAGGTGATTAACTAGGAAGTAGACCAAGCATAATGCTTGGCCTATTGGTGTAATTATTTATGTAATTACTAGCAAGCTAGGTTAAGGGCTTTAAAGTAAGTTTGCTGTGAGTGATATTTCAGCATTCATTAGTTTAGAAATAGGGCAGCCTTTTTTGGTTTGATCGCATAAAGCTTGAAACTGCTCGTTTGCAATATCAGCAATTTTAGCATTAACTTCAAGCGCAATGTGGGTAACAGCAAAACCATCGTCTACTTCATCTAAGCTAACTACCGCTTTGGTATCAATGTTGTCGGCGGTAAACCCTGCTTCACCTAATGCTAGCGATAATGCCATACTAAAGCATGCACTGTGCGCCGCAGCTACTAATTCTTCAGGGTTTGAGCCGGGTTTATCTTCAAAGCGGGTATTAAATCCGTAGGGTTGATTATTAAGCGCGCCACTTTGCGTAGAAATACTCCCTTTACCTGTTTTAATATCACCAGACCATTTTGAGTTTGCAGATTTTTTAATTGTCATCATCTTCTCCTTATTGCATTGGCGGTAAGCTTTTCATACTAGGTGAGTGTTATTTGCAAAAATAATCACAAAATAGCTAAAAAGCGTTGTATTTATAAGGTTAATGCAAGATGAGCGCCAGCTATTATTGCTTATTGCACTTACAGCGCTTTGAGCAGTAAATAACATTGTCCCAGTCGCGTTGCCATTTTTTACGCCACGTAAAATGTTTATTGCAAATGGGGCATGTTTTTTGAGGTAAGCTTTGCTTTTTATGAGCCATCGTTAGTGGTTTTATTTTTTACTTGGCTTGTTTTTGCTGTAATTGCTACGTGCCTTCTAAGAATACTTCCTATGGCGCGTTTAACATCTGCTCGCTCGCGGTATTGCCATAAACGTTCGCGCGCTGCTTTTGAGGCTGCTGTTAAATCAAGCATGGGCTCGGGGTAATCTTCCCCTAGCTTAAAATCGTTAAATAGCGCTTCCATAGGAGTTTGTTGCCAAGGCTGGTGTAAATATTCAATAGGGAGTTTTTCAAGTTCGGGGCACCACTTTTTAATAAACGCGCCTGTTGGGTCTTGATCTTCCGACTGCTTTATTGGGTTGTAATGCCTAATGGTATTAATGCCAGTTACTGAGGCTTGCATTTGAATTTGCAGGTAGTGAATTCCTGGTTCAAAATCTAAAAAGTAATTAGCAAGAGGAAAGCTTGCTTGCTGCCAGCTTATATTTAAATGATGTGTTACAAAGCTTACAAGCATGGCGCGCATTCTAAAGTTTATATAACCTGTGGCTTTTAAACAGCGCATGCAAGCGTCAATAATTGGAATACCTGTTTGACCTTGCGCCCAGCGTTCAATATCGCTTTTTACATGTTCGTCATCACGATACGGAAATACGTGATAACCCGGATTAAGTGCTAAAAACTCCATAGAGCATTCGCTTTCAAACTTTTGCATAAAGTGGCAGTGCCAATGCAAGCGCGATACAAACGCAGCAAGTGGGCGCTTCCAGCCTTTTTTATCAGGATGTTTTGAATGATATTCGTCAAAGGCCATTTGGTACACTTGCCTAAGACTAATGTTCCCCCAGGCTAAATACGGCGAGAGCCGAGAGCAATGTACTTGGCTCAAACTTGGGCTTGATATTCCTTTTTGATAACCTTTACCGCGCTCGGCAAAAAAGCTCTGTAATACAGTGCGTGCTTGCAGCGGGCCGCCTTGTTGAAAACTGTCGTGATTTTGGGTGTAAGCGCTTGGCAGCTCAGGTGCTTGGTAATTATTGAGGGTAATTGTTTTTATACTTTTCCAATTAGGAACCGCGATAGGTGCTTGCATTGTTTGCTGCCAGCGCTCGTTCCAATTATTACGATTTTTTTTGCCGCGAATTACTGCGCCTGTTTGCGACTCCTGCCAATTAATGTGGTTATGTTGGCACCACACTTTAATGGCTTTATCGCGCTCAAAGGTATTGTTTAAACCTATTTCTTGATGGCTAAAAATATTAACTATTTCAAACTGCGTCTTTAACGATTCAAGTAAGTCACCCATGTTTAAATTAAATATATAAACGCAGGCATTAAAGCGTGTTAGTTGATTATTTAACTCAACTATTGATTGATATACAAAGCGCCAATGCCGCTCATTGTAGTGTGCATCTTCAAGCATTAATGGCTCAAAGTTATAAAGTAGTAGGGTAGGTAAGCCGTTACTAAATGCATTTTTTAATGGTTGATGATCGCTAAGACGTAAATCGCGTTTAAACCACACTATGTTTATTTTCATATAATTTGTTTATTGCTTTAAATGGAGATAAAAATTAGTTTGTTATTTAGCTAAGTCAGCCAAGCCTATACGTAACTACTTTGAATTAAGATTTAGTTTTAATGTATTAAAGGGAAAAGTATGTTTTTAGATCTCACCGAAAATACCAACCAAAATGTTTACTCTTACTTAGTAGGCGGTATCAGCCCAAGGCCTATCGCATGGATAAGTACATTAAATAGTGAAGGTATTGCAAATATTGCGCCTTATTCATTTTTTACTGTGGCTAGCTGCAAGCCAGCTGTTTTAAGTGTTACGCAAGTAAACCCTAGTGATAAAACGAATAAAGATACGCTCAATAATCTAATGGCAACTAAAGAATGCGTGGTTAATATTGTCAGCCAAGAGCTAGTTGAAAAAATGAATCAAAGTTGTGCAAATTATCCTAGCGATATAAGCGAATTTGATGCAGCTAACATCGCCCAAGCTCCAAGTAAGTTAGTTAATGCGCCAAGCGTTGCCGATTCAAAAGTACGGTTTGAATGTAAGTTGCGCGAAGTTATTAGTATTTCCAATGAGCCTGGCGGCGGAAAAATGATGTTATTGGATGTAGTGGGTATTTGTATAAACGATAGCGTGATGAGTAATGGCTATATTGACCCTGAATTATTAAATGCAGTGGGCAAAATGGGCGGCGATTACTTTAGTACAACCAAAGATAAATTTGTGCTCAAAAGGCCACAATTGTAATTTTAATGTAGATTCTTCCTTAGTTTGTGCACATTGTTTGCACTTTCACTTGTTAACTTTGTTTTATTAAACGTTAATGTAAAGGTTCAAACATTGAAAACGCACTCTAAAACAAAAACCTCGAATGTAGCTAAGTTATTCGCATTAAGTGCACTTTGCATCGCTTTAAGCGCATGTAATAGCGATTCAACAAGTGCAACTATTGAAGGCGAAATAGTCAGTAATGCAGCTCCAACAGTTAATGCGGGTATTGATCAAATAGTTAATGCGGGTGATACCGTTTATTTAAACGCTACGGTTGAAGATGATGGTGAAGTATCGGTTAGCTGGTCGCAAACATCGGGCACAACCGTTAGTTTATCTTTAAGTACTGCAACGTCAACAGAGTTTGTAGCACCTGAGGTATTAACCGACGAAGCACTGATATTTGAACTCAGTGCAGATGATGGCACTAATGATGTTGTTATAGATAGTGTAACAATTACTGTGCGTGCATCATCAGATTATACTAGCAATACCAGTGCAAAGCTTGCTAGTTGGCTAATTAACAAGGATACAACTTCTACTTATATACAAAATAATGGTGCAGTGGTTGAAGATGTGCAATCAGTTGAAGTTGTTAGCGTTGCACAAGATGATGCTGACGTTGAATACATGTACGTGCAAACCACAGATATTCCAAAATATGACGTAACGCTTACACAAGAGCAAGTAGACGCGCTAAATAACCGCCCACGTGCAGCCACCGATTTTTATAACGGTGTAACCTCAGCAGCAGTAGGGCAAACAATCTCTTTTGGTGAAGACATAGGTTATAACAGCAGCACTGAAAATTGTAATGATACAGGCGGTGCAGGCTATTGGCCTCCAGGACCTGGTTGTCCGACTGAACAAGCTGTAGAAGCGTACTTTCCAATAACACCCACCGATTTACCTGACACCGAAACCTGTGAAACTGGCCTAGGTACAGTTGGTTTAATGGTTAATGGCACCAGCATATTTAATTGGGGCGATGGTATGAGCTACGGTAATAATGTTTGGTATACGTTAGCGCCAATTGCCGAACAATACGATGTGGATGTATGTGGCGGACACGCTGCTAACGGAGAATATCATCATCATTTTTACACGAGCTGCTTAGCTGATTTACTTGAAGATGATGGCGATGCGCATTCACCAATTTATGGTTTTGCAGCTGATGGCTACCCACTTTATGGCCCTTATGAAAGTAACGGGCAACTTGCATTAAGCGGTTGGGAAATGCGCGATTATGGTGCATCAACAAGCGAGGGCGGTTGTGGTACGCAAGGTGAGCGAAGCTGTACTTTAGTCAATCAATACGATATTAGCCAAGGTACACAAATAAGCGATACAGGCCCAGCTATTGGCGCAGAAGTAACAACACTTTCAGGTAATACATTAAATGCCGACGACGGTTATTATTTTGAAGATTATTACTACGCCCAAAAAACAGTAGCAGGTGCACAACTTGATGAGCATAACGGCCACGATACCAACGATGGTAAAGGTTATCACTACCACATAACACTTTCGTTAGACAGCGATGGTAAATTACAGCCTTCGTTCCCTTATCAAATTGGGCCACGTTTTAAAGGTCAATTAGCTGATAATTCAATTGGTCGCTGTGATACGGGCGAAACAATGGGTCCACCACCAAGAAGGTAAGGAGTAACTATGCGTTATTTTAAATACGCATTGATCCTAACTACTGCTGTGCTATTGAGCTTTAAGCTCTTTGCGCAGCAGGAAATGATGGATCATAGCCATATGCCTATTGCAGTACCAAACGCTGCACCCACACCGGCACTGAGCCTTAAGTTATTAAAAGATAGTATGTCGGGTTATAACTTAATTCTAGATACACAGCGTTATGATTTATCAGTGCCTCCTGAGGGCGCCATGAACATGCAACAAATGATGAGCGCGACAACAAACGAAAATACCGGTTTTTTACAAGGCCACGCTCATTTATATATTAATGGCGTTAAAATACAGCGAATTTACGGACATGCATTGCATTTACCTGCTAACTTATTTAAAAGTGGTATAAATACCGTATCGGTTACTTTAAATAATCATGGTCACATGTATTGGACCGCTCAGGGCAAAAAAATAGTTGCTACGTTGTATGTTAATGATCAAACCAAAGAGTTTATAACATACCGATTTGAAAGCTTTCCTAGCAAGGTTAAAAATACGCATTAATGAAAATTCATAATAAACTTTTTTTAATACTATTTAGTTTTACCTTTAGTGTTATTGCAGGGATGGTAATACTTATACAGTGGAGTATAGGGCAAGGCGTTATTGATTTTGTTAATGCAAAAGAGATAAAAGCATTAGAACCACTTACGCTACAACTTGCAAAGCAGTATCAAAAAACGCCCTCGTGGGAGTTAGTTATTGGCGGCGACAAAAACTTTAGAATGCTTATAGAATCGCAACTAGAAAACAGCCAGTTTTTATCTAAGTTACCAAAAAGCCCTGATCCAAGAGGGCGAATGATGCGCCGGCCACCACCATCCGAGCATATTGTTTTAGGCGCGCGCCGACCACCTCCTGAAAATATTGCTCATTATGCTTTGCTTGACGAAAATAAACAGCGAATAGTGGGCAGGTATTTAAGTAATTTAAACTATATGACTACAGCCATTACAGTGAATAATAAAGCGGTTGGTTATTTAGCTGTATCCAAAAGAGATAGCTTAGTTGATGGCTACGAACTTGATTTTTTACAGCAGCAAACAAACTACTTATGGTTTATTGCTTTAGCGGCGGTACTGCTTACATTACTGGTTACCTTTTTATTATCTCGGCATTTAGTTAGCCCAGTAAAACAAATAGCTAACGGTATGCACCGCTTAACGCAAGGCAATTACGAGACTAAGCTGACCCTAGATCGAAAAGACGAACTAGGGCAGTTAAGCGAGGATTTTAATACGCTTGCATTTACGCTCGCCAAAGACGAGCAAGTACGTAAACGCTGGCTTGCCAATATTTCTCATGAGCTTAGAACGCCAATGAGCATTTTGCTTGGTGAGCTTGAAGCTATGCTACTTGGCATACGCGAGCCAAATGCAAAAAATATAAACTCGGCCAACGACGAAGCCCTGCATTTAAAGCGCTTAATAGACGATTTGCATATGCTCAATAGCGCAGAGTTAGGGGGCATGCATTACACTATGCAAGCTACTGATATGGCATTGTTATTAAATACTATTGAGCAAAAATATCAGGTTATACTTGAGCAACATAATATAAAGCTCTACCTATTAAATGCTGCAAAAAATATAACCGTTCAAGCAGATAAAACACGCCTTTTACAGTTATTCGATAATATTTTAATGAACGCAGTGCATTACGCACAATGCTCTACTATTTCATTAACGGCGAGTAATATAAGTATTAAAGGGCAAATGTATTTACAGCTTATTATTGAAGATAATGGCGTGGGGGTTGAGCCATCGCATTTATCGCACTTATTTGAGTATTTATACCGAGTAGATAGTTCGCGAAATCGCCAAGAGGGCGGTTCGGGTTTGGGGTTATCTATTTGTCAGCACATAGTTAAAGGTCATAAAGGCGAGATTAAAGCTGAAAAATCTAGTTTAGGCGGTCTTGCTATCATTATTAAATTACCCTTATTTAAAGCTTAGAGGACACTATGCAAGAGCAAATACTGATTGTAGAAGATGAGGTTAAGCTGGCTAACTTAATAAGCGATTTTTTAACAAGCCATCATTACATAACGCATCAAATACATCATGGTAATGAAGTACTACCTTGGCTTGAAATTAACAAGCCTAGTGTGATTTTGCTCGACATAATGCTACCTGGTCAAAGCGGAATTGAATTGTGTAAAGCAATTAGGCAGTTCTCTAATGTGCCTATCATTATGGTGTCGGCAAAGGTAGAGGAGATTGACCGATTACTTGGGCTTGAATTAGGAGCCGATGATTATATTTGTAAGCCTTTTAGTTATGCGGAGCTGGTGGCGCGTGTTAAAGCTATTTTAAGGCGCTTGAATAACGTTGAGCCAAAAACCAATGTTATGCAACTTGATGAAAGCACCTACAGTGTAAAATACAAAGCAGCAAGTATTGAGCTTACCAATGTTGAGTTTCAGTTATTTAAGCCCTTGTTTAACAACCCTAACCGTATTTATTCGCGCGATAGCTTAATGGATACTATGTACGCCGATCAACGTATTGTGAGCCAGCGTACTATTGATAGTCATATAAAAAAATTGCGTAAAAAGCTGGACGAATTAACCAAAACCGACAGCGTTATTCAATCGGTTTATGGTGTTGGTTATCGCTTTGTAAATCCACAGCAGTGTAATTAACAACAAAATGTTTGATTAATTAGCATAATACGATGCGTTAACGTAAGTAATTAATAACCACTTTAGCTTTTTACTCGCATTGGCATTTTGCTATCATTTTAAATTTATGCATTAGCGATATACATTATTTTGACTTCCTCATTATTTGCACATTATTTGCATTTTTACAGCGTAATCTTTTGTTATTAATTAAGCAAAAGGTTACGAGCATGAAACACTTATCATCACTTACAATTATTACACTATTGTCGGTTGCTTTTTCAGTAAATGTTGCAGCAAGAGGCAGTGATAGCAAACCACCTAAACCTGATTTTTCAAGCATGGATACCAATGGCGATGGCGTAATTAGCTATGCAGAGTTTAGCGCTAAAAAACCACCACACGGCGAAGACGCACAAACAATTTTTGACGAAATAGATTCAGATGGTAATGGCGAAATTAGTGAGCAAGAAGTAAATGATCATAAACCACCTCGTCGTAAGCGTTGAAAGGATACTGTAATGATTAATAATATTAGCAGTAATTCTGCAAGCCTGGTGCTGCAACAAAGTAGCCAAACCGCAAAGTTAACAACAGCACAAAGTGACTTTGTAAAACAAACACTCGCTGAATTCGATGCCGAAAATTTAACGGCAGAAAACGCGCTAAGTATTCAAGCTGCACTTAAAGAGCAAGGTATAGCGCCAACAAAAGAGTTGGCTGAGCTAATGGGCGAGTTGGAGTTTGACGCTAAAAGCATAGGTGATGATGCTCGACCTGAAGGTCAGCGCCCGCCACCACCGCCTAAAAATTCAATTGAGCAAGTAAATACTAAAGATGTAGTTAGTTATTTAGATGAGTTGTTAGCGCAGTATTCAAGCCAGTTAAATGACGAAGA
Organism: Pseudoalteromonas sp. NZS127; assembly: GCF_015864805.1. Taxonomy (NCBI): domain Bacteria; kingdom Pseudomonadati; phylum Pseudomonadota; class Gammaproteobacteria; order Alteromonadales; family Pseudoalteromonadaceae; genus Pseudoalteromonas; species Pseudoalteromonas sp. NZS127. The sequence goes on from NZ_JADYWN010000004.1 coordinate 28,310, forward strand.
TAAAAGTTCTATTTTATCGGCGGTTCAAGAAAAGTTTGCTTTATCACAAGGTGATTCGATACTGAGTGTTAAAGCGTAATTATAAATAAGGCAACACCTAAACTAAAAAATCAGCTATTACAGCTGATTTTTTAGTTTATCAATAACAGCAAGGTTAAAAGTCACTACTACTGTGGCGCTCTGCTAGTTGCTCTTCTTCAGGTCCCCATGTGCGGTTAACGCGACGACCACGTTTTACGCCAGGGCGTTTTGAAACCTGTTTAGCCCAACGTACAACATGAGTGTATGAGGCAACATCTAAAAATTCAGCTGCATCATAAATGTCGCCAAGCACTAAAGAGCCATACCAAGGCCAAATTGCGATATCGGCAATTGAGTACTCAGCTCCTGCCATGTATTCGTTTGCACTTAAATGGCGGTTTAGCACGTCAAGCTGGCGCTTGGTTTCCATGGTGAAACGATCAATAGGATATTGCATTTTAGTGGGTGCATAACTATAAAAGTGGCCAAAGCCACCACCTAAGTACGGCGCTGAGCCCATTTGCCAAAATAGCCAGTTACGACATTCAGTTTTAGCTTTTAAATCTTTAGGTATAAGCACATCAAACTTTTCTGCTAGGTATTGCAGTATAGAGCCCGATTCAAAAATACGCGTTGGCGGCGTGGTTGAATGATCCATTAACGCTGGAATTTTTGAATTTGGATTAATATCAACAAAGTCAGAACCAAACTGATCACCATCACCTATGCTGATTAAATATGCGTCGTATTCTGCATCGGTTAAGCCCAGCTCTAACAGCTCTTCAAACATAATAGCGGCTTTTTGACCATTTGGTGTAGCAAGCGAATAAAGCTGAAATGCGTGCTCGCCAATAGGTAAGGTTTTGTCATGAGTTGCGCCGGCAATGGGGCGATTAATACTGGCAAATTTACCGCCACTCTCACTGTCCCATGTCCAAACTTTGGGTGGGGTGTATTGATTTTGATCACTCATAAAAATAACCTCTGTTTAAATGAAATACATATAAAAAAATATATGTATTAATAAATGTGGCCATTAAAATAAATTAAAGGCGAATTTTTTGACTTTTAAGTTTGTCGGATTTTGCTAATTTATAGCCTAAAAACAATCCGCTCAATGCTCCAAATAAGTGGCTTTCAAACGAAATATGCAAGCGCTGTGGTAGTACACCCCAAACAAATCCGCTGTAAAGTAGGGCAACGACAACAGCAATAACAATGGATTTAAATGAACGTCTAATTACGCCATAGCAAAGTATAAAACCCCACAACCCATATATAACGCCACTTAAACCAACATGAATATTACTACGACCAAATGCCCATACTAAAAAACCACCTACTAATGCGGTAAAAATAAATACGTTATAAAAACGCTTAACGCTGTATTGGCAAATCAACCAACTTAAAACCATAAAAGGCAGCATGTTACTGGCAAAGTGCCACCAACTGCCATGTAAAAATGGCGCGCTCAGTATGCCAATTAAGCCATTAATGCTGCGCGGATAAATGCCAAAACCATTAAGATTAATGCCAGGTAAGCTATTAATTAGCTGTAAAACAAAGCAAATTGTAACAATACTAAAAATAGCGAAGCGTTTGCTTGTTAGTAATGACCGTGTGGTTGGCTTGGTTGCCATATAATCGTCCTAGTTGAGCTTAATAGTTGCCAGTATAGGAATTGTATTTGCTAATGCAAAGCAATTAAAAAAGCACAGCATTAAATGCTGTGCTTTTTACTTATAAATCGTTATTAACCTAGTTTGGTTAGTAGCTTTTTAGCAGCAAGTTCTGAGCTTGCTGGGTTTTGACCGGTAATTACTAGGCCATCTTCGAGTACAAGTACACCCCAGTCATCCGTTTTTTGATAGTCGCCGCCTTTTTTAATCAGTTCGTCTTCTACTAAAAACGGCACTATGTCGGTAAGTTGTACTGCCGCTTCTTCACTGTTAGTAAAACCAGTTACTTTTTTACCAGCAACAAGTGCATTACCATCGGCATCTTTAGTATTCAAAAATACGGCACTGGCATGACAAACAGCCGCTACTGGCTTTTGCTCTTTAATAAAGCTTTCAATAAGTGCAATAGAGTCGGTGTTTTCTACTAAGTCCCATAGTGGGCCGTGGCCGCCTGGGTAAAATACCGCGTCAAAATCTGTCGAATTTACTTCACTAAGCACTTTGGTATTGGCCATTAATGCTTGTGCGGCGCTGTCTGCGTCGTAGCGTTTAGTTGCATCAGTTTGAAAATCAGCAAGAGTACTTGTAGGGTCTATCGGGGGCTGGCCGCCATTTGGCGATGCAAGAGTGACTTCAACGCCTGCATCTCTAAATGCGTAATAAGGGGCTGCGAATTCTTCTACCCAAAAACCTGTCTTTTCACCTGTGTTGCCCAATTCTGCATGTGAGGTTAAAACCATAAGTATTTTTTTAGCCATTAGAATATTCCTTTTGATGATTTAAATTAGTTAACTTTGCTACCAACTACTATATGCACTAATAATGCTTTAAACAACGATGATAAATTTAACTTTATTGATTCAATAATTGATACAATAATGCAGTGGATTTAGGAGATGTTATGAAAGTGTCGTTTGAGCAGTTAAAAAGTATGGTGGTGTTTGCACAAATTGTAGAGCAGGGTAGTTTAACCGCTGCGGCTAAGCATTTAGGTTTAACGCGTGCGGTGGCAAGTTACCATTTAAAAAAATTAGAAACCCAACTTGAAATTACCCTACTAAATCGCTCAACACGCACTATGGCATTAACAGAGGCGGGAGTGGCGTATTACGAGCGCTGCAGAATAATTACTGAGCAAGCCAATGCGGCAAATCAACAAATAGAAAATATAAAAAGTGAGCCTCAGGGGCTGCTCAAAATTAGTTGTCCGGTAAATGTAGGGATGCAATTAATAGTGCCTGCTATTAATAGCTTTAAACGCCAATACCCCAAAATTAACATAGACCTACAACTTAGCGATGATGTAGTTGATATTATAAAGCATGGTTTTGATTTTGCCATTCGTGGGGTGGCGCTAAGCGACTCTAATTTACAAGCAACGAAACTCACAACAATGAGTACCTGTATTTGTGGCTCGCCAGATTACTTTGCTCATTTTGGCAAACCTAAAAACCCTGTTGAGTTAGCTAAGCATCAATGGGTGGTGTATCAATTGGGCAGTAAAACGTTAACCCTTTCAAAAGAAGGTAAAAAACACGACATTACAATGCAAGGTGGTTTAAGTACCAATAACGCTGCTGCCCGTACTGCTTTTGTTGAAGCCGGGCATGGCATAGGCCGTATTCCGCTGTACGATGCGTGGCCTAAAGTGCAAGCAGGGTTGCTAGAAATTATATTAGACGATTACAAAAGCAAAGATATTGAGCTTTATGGGGTGTTTCCGCCAGGCGCAGCAGGCTCTAAAAAATTGCGGCTATTTATAGATTATTTAAAAGCCTACTTTGTAAAACAACATACTGCTTTAGGCATGCTAAAAAATATTTAACATGCACGCTGGTTAAAAGATTTATTATCCAGCGTTTGGATTAATTTAAACATCTAATTTATAAAGTGCGGTTAAATAATGCCACAGCTTGTTGATACATACTTATTGCAAGCGCTGCGTCGTATCGCTCACCTTCGTCGCGCATAAAGGCATGTTGTGCGTTTACTTCTTGCCATTGGTAATTTATACCCGTATTAACGCATTGCTGATAAATTTTAGTGCGGCCTTCTTGCGGCACATGTGGATCTTGTTTACCCCATACAAAGTGAATTTCGCCTTGTACATCAGCCATACGTTCAAATGAGTTATTACCTGGTTTTGCCGGTAATGTATTACTGTGAATATCGGTTGCGTATAAACAAAATGCAGCTTTAATTTCAGGGTTTAATGCGGCTCTATATGCTAAATGCCCACCAATACATACACCCATTACACCAAGCGTACCTGTGCAATAGTTTTGTTGTTTTACAAAGTCGATCATGGCTTGGGTGTCGCTATCGTGATGCTCTAAAGGTTTAGCCCATTTGTCGGCATTACCTTTGTCTTTACCTGCGTCGTCGTAAGCGAGCACAGTGCCAATAGGATTTAACTCATGAAATACTTCAGGTACTAATACTACAAAGCCATGGCTTGCTAAAATAGCGGCGCTGCGGGCAATAGGGGCGGTTTGCTGAAAAATTTCAGAGTAAAAAATAAGTGCAGGAAACAACCCTTGCGCCTGAGGGCGGTATATAGTGGTTCGCATCAACCCTGTAGGGGTAGGCAAGTCGGCGTTATGTTGTTCGATGATCATAATTGCGCTCAGTTATATAAATTTATATGGTAACTGAGCGCGATAAAATATACGACTAGTTAAAGACTAGCAGGCATTTTATTGCAACTTGCGTAGTAGCTTACGGTTGCTGGCCAGTCGGAAAATATAGCCATTACGCCAACATCTTGCGCAAGTACATCAACTACTTTCATCATGTCGCCATCGTTATTTATTACATCAGCAATTGATTGATAATAATAGCCACCACCTTGGTTAAGTGGACCTGAGCGCTCAAGGCTCCATGCAATAAGCTCTAAGCCTGCAGCTTTAGCGGCAATTGCGTATTGTGATGGCACAATATTGCTTTCTTTATCTATTTTTAACATCATCCAAATAGGTGGGGCTAAAATTTTCACCCCATTAGTAACCAGTTCATCCATGCTAGGTTGCCATGTTTGTGGATTACTTGGATCGAACCCAGCATCGCTATCGCGCCCGTCAAGATAGACACTTTGATCAGCAAAATCAGGATTGTTGTTTATCCAATATTTTACGTCATCAAGATTAAATGATTGCGGGTATACTCGCGATGCCGGTATACCCATTTGCATGTATTCATCTAACATTTTTTGCGCGTATTGCTCTTGTGTCATGCCTTTAAAAGGCATGCTAACTTCTGGTGATTTAAGCTCAGGAGTCATTTTTACCCCGAGTGCTTTAAATAACGCAATACTTTGTTTATGCGTCATTAATGTGCCATTAGTTGCGTATAAGTCGGTGCGCCAATTGGGAGTGCCCTGCATATACTGCTTAGCAGTAGTTGCTTGCATGTTTGCACCATCCATTTTGCCTTTAAGCGTTAAAAACTCGCTCAAGCTAATGTCGCTAGTACAGCACTTTGCAGAGGCGGTTACTGCATTTTTAGCGTCGGCGGGGATAAATGGTTCGCTGCATTTAGCCGCTAATTCAGGAATGGCTAAAATATTGGTTGTGGTGTGTAAATCGCATTGTGAATGGCGACATACAAGCTCATTATCGTTTGTAAATGTAACATCGCACTCTATAACACCTGCGCCCATTCTTGCTGCCGCAGTGTAGGCTTCTTTGGTATGCTCAGGGTACTGCATAGACGCACCGCGATGCCCAATTGAAAAGTCGGTGCGATAAAAAGGGCCTTCACTACACGATTCTAATTGTGCCTTTAAATCACCAGCGTCCATATCGTTAATTAAATAATAAGGACGCGTACCCAGTTGAGCATTTTGTTTGTTAATTAGTGTATTGCTACAGCCAGTAATTATAAAAATAAAACAGGCGACTAAAATTATTTTATCGAGCATTTAAAACAACTTTAAATTATTAAGATAATGTAAGTGTAGCGCTATTTTATGGCACTTTTATTAAAGTATTGATTCACCAATAATGCAGCTAAAATAATTCCAGCACCAATAGCTAGCCTGAATAAATCGGCATCTCTGTTCCAAATAAGCACATTAACAATAATACCAGCAGGGATCAGTAAGTTATTCATTACCGCCAGCGCCCCCACATTTACTAAGGTAGCCCCTTTGTTCCAAACAAAATAACCAAACCCAGACGCTACGATTCCTAAATAAATAAGCACGCTCCATTGAGTTGTGGTTGTCGGTAGTTTATCGGTATTGCCAAACAGCAGGTAGCACACTAAAGCAACGCACAAAGCGCCGATAAAAAACCAACCGAACACCGATTTGTGCTCAAGGGTACTGTTACTCATTAAGCGTTTATAGGCCACTTGGCCAATGGCAAAGCACAGGTTAGCCGCTTGGACTAATAATAAGCCAAGCAAAAAGTCGCTACTTATGCCTTCATACCTAATGGCTACCGCGCCGCCAATGGCAATAATAGCAACAATAAAAAAGCGAGGGTTAAAGTGTTTTTCTAAAGCATCGTTTAGTAGGGTGATATAAAGCGGGGTCATTACTGTAAATAGTAGTACTTCAGGCACGCTTAAATATAAAAAGGAGTGATAGTAAAAGCTGTACATAGCGCCAAGTTGTACTGCGCCAATAAGCATTAATTTTAACGCCAATGGTTTAGGAGTCTGTTTAACCTTTAAAAACGGTAAAAAGATTAATGCAGCCAGTGCAATGCGGATTAGCACACTAAACCATGCATCAACTTGGCCTGCTAAATACACACCAATTAAGCTAAACGAGAACGCCCATAATAGGGTGACGGCAAACAAGTAAGCCATGGTTTTTATAACTCCAAATAAAACAACGAGTTTAACCTAGATAATAAAAAAGGGTAATAGTCCACTTGATAAAACAAGTGGACTAAAAAGTAACTATTGTGAACTTACAAATTGCTTTGCTTGTAGTTTTAAATGCTCTAGCGCTTTTTTATTGTAGTAGCGGTTATGGCTAATAACGCCTTGTAATGATTGCGTGTTACGAATATCAACTAACGGATTGCGCGCTAAAATAATAATATCTGCCACTTTACCTACCTCTAAACTGGTAAATTGCTGCGTTTTACCTAAAAATTTAGGCCCAGCTATTGTGGCACTTTGTAGTGTTTGTAACGGGGTAAGCCCGTAATCACTAAAAATAGCGAGTTCTTGATGCAACGACAATCCCGGATAAATATAAGAATTTAAAAAACCGGCGTCGGTACCTGCAATAATTGATACGCCAGCTTGCTGCACCCAAGGGAGTAATTTTGCCGTTTTTATAAAGCGCTCTTTGCGTTGTGTTATTTGCTCAGGGGTATCTTTATTTGCGCGATCAACTCGCCATTGGTAGGTGGCTTTTAATCCTTTGCCTAAATAATTTAGGTACTCGTCTTGCTGATGGTCGTTTTCATCAATGTAGGCCGTAATTTGGCCGCCAATTAAGGTAGGCACAACAGCGGTATTATTTTTTGCGAGTACGCGATATTTTTTCATTGCTGTGGCTTTGTCAACATGCTCAGTAATAATTGGCAGCGCACTGGAGTAGCTCAGTACACCTGATTTTACCTGAGCAGAAATTTCTTGTTCGTTATCGGCTGCGGCTTTTAACATGTAGGTCATATGCTCAATCGCATCAAGCCCTGCGTTTGACACATCGGTTACCGAAAGCGAAAAAGGAATATGCCCCGAAATTTGATAACCGCGCTTTTTAACTTCTTTTACTGCTTGTAAGTATAACTGTGGCGTTAAAGCGCTGTCGGTAATTTTAATAAAATCGACATTCATGGCCTCAAGTTTATCAATGGCGGCGTGCATTTCTGCGCTGGTTTCTACTTCTAAGTCGCCAGGCCAAATTGAGTCCTTACCTTCGAGCTTTGGTCCTGAGGTATAAATAGTAGGGCCTATTATTGTGCCTTGATTAATTTGCTCGCGCCATTGCAATACCGATTCACTTAAATCAGCGGCTGCATCGCGCACTGTGGTTATGCCATAGGCTAAATATAACGGCAGTAACTGTTTGTTTTCTGTTATTAGTTGCTCACCGCCACCAAAGTGTACATGCATATCCCAAAGCCCAGGCATTACATATTGACCACTGGCATCAATTTGACTCGTAGCGCTGTAACGTAAATTTAGCTCATTGCCGCCGCGGGCTACAATAGTAGAGTTTTTGATAACAATGGATTGATTAGCCGTAATTTGCCCTGTCATCATATTAATTACATTGGCGTGGTTAATAATAATGTCGGCTTGTTGTTTTTGAGTCACTTGGTTACAAGCAGCTAAAATAAGCGTGATGGGGAGTATTAATATGAGTTTCATAGCGGCACCTGAATTTTTATTCAGATTAACATAGTTGTTTAAAGTGGTATTTTCTTTGAGTTAAAAGGTTATAAAAGTGGGTTAAGTTAATGGCAATAAAAAAGCCCGCAAGCGGGCTTTTTAAAAGGTGTAAATTAGTTAACTAATTAGTCTACTAAACCACGGCGCTTAAGAAGTGCGTCGGTAGTTGGTTTTTGACCTCTAAATTCAATGTAGCTTTGCATTAAGTCGCGGCTATTGCCTTTAGATAGGATTTCTTTACGGAACTTATCGCCATTTTTGCGTGTTAAGCCACCGTTGTTTTCCATATGGGCAAAGGCGTCGGCTGCAAATACTTCAGTCCAAAGGTACGCGTAGTAACCTGCAGAGTAACCACCGGCAAAAGTGTGGCTAAAGTAGTTTGATTTATAACGCGGTGGTACAGGGTAGTAAGCAATACCATGTTTTTCTAGCGCGCTTTGCTCAAACTCTTCTACATCAGCTATTTTTTTATCAGAACCAAATGAATGCCATTCCATATCAAGCAATGCCGCAGCTAAGTACTCAGTAGTACCAAAGCCTTGGTTGAATTTTTGTGATTCTAACATTTTGTTAAGCAAGTCTTGTGGAATTGGCTCACCAGTTTTGTAGTGCTTAGCGTAGTTAGCTAATACAGTCGGTTCAATCATCCAGTCTTCATTTGCTTGAGAAGGAAACTCAACAAAGTCACGCGCTGTTGCTGTGCCCGCTAGGCTTGGGTACTTAACATCTGAGAATAAACCATGCGCCGCATGACCAAACTCATGGAACAAAGTAGATACTTCGTCAAACGTTAATAATGTAGGCTGACCTGCTGCTGGTTTTGGAATGTTTTGCGCGTTGTAGATAACAGGTTTAGTGTTTTTTAAACCACTTTGTCCTACGTATGCACTCATCCAAGCACCGCCACGCTTACCTGCACGTGCGTATGGGTCCATGTAAAATAAACCAATTGCACTGCCATCAGCATTAAATACTTCAAAGGTAGTTACATCTTCGTGGTAAACCGGCAGATCTTTACGTTCTTTAAAGGTAATACCATATAGTTTTTCCATAGCGAAGAATAAACCATTATGAATTACCGATTGTAATTCAAAGTAAGGTTTAACTAGGGCTGGGTCTAGGTTGTACTTTTCAGCACGTACTTTTTCAGCGTAAAAAGCCCAATCCCACGGTTTAAGTTCAAAACTTTCGCCAGAATCGTTAATTACTTTTTGAATTGCTGCAGCTTCAATTTTTGCTTTTTCAACTGCTTTAGGTGCAAGATCATCTAAAATGCCGTAAACATTTTCAGTGGTTTGCGCCATACGCGAAGTCATTACATAAGAAGCCCAATCTTTATAGCCTAAAAGCTCTGCTTTTTGAGCGCGTAGGTTGGTTTCTTTAATAATAATAGGGCCGTTAGTTTTAGCCGCACGCTTAGTTGAAGCTGTAAACACTTGCTCGCGTAAGTCGCGGTTTTCTAGGCTACTTAAAATTGGCTGCTGCGTGGTGTTTACTAAAGTGATCATGTAACCGGTTTTGCCTGCTTTTTTAGCTGCATCGGCTAGACTTGCAATTTCGCCTTCAGAAAGACCGGCTAATTTACTTTTATCGGTAACAACAATTACGTCTTCTTTAAACGATTTTAAAACGTTTTGTGAAAATGCCGTTGAAAGCTTAGCAAGCTCAGAGTTAATTTCACGCATTTTTGCTTTTTCAGCGTCGTTTAATTTGGCACCCGCTTTAACAAACTGTTTGTAGTAAAAATCAACAAGACGCTGATCTTCTGCATTTAGTTTGCTTTTATTGTCGTAAATAGTTTGTACGCGTTTAAATAATGCGCCATTTAAGTAAATGTCGTCTGAGTGCGCTGAAAGTACAGGCGCCATTTTCTCATCGATACGTTGATATTCACTGTCAGAAATTAATCCTGATAAGTTATAAAACGCAGTAGATACGCGATTTAATAACTCACCCGAAAGCTCCATTTCAACTAACGTATTTTTAAATGTAGCTGGGGCAGGGTTGTTAGCAATTGCTAATACTTGTGCTTTATGCTGAGCAATACCGGCATCGAAAGCAGCTTCGTAATCTTTAGTAGAGAACTTATTAAATTCTGGTGCCATATATTGTAATGGGCTTGATTTGAACAATACATTGTTTGCGTTAATGTTTTGCACTTGTGTAGCGCTCTCTTTTGCCATGTTGTTTGAATCGTTTGATGTACAGGCAGATAATACTAAAACACTAGCAATAGTAGTGGCGATCAATGTTTTACGCATAGTAACTCCATAAAAATATTAGCCGAAATAGGCTGTGCGAGTCGAAAAACACAGTTAACTTATCAAATTTAGAGTTATATACAATCATGTTTATCGGTATTAAGCGGGATTTAAACGCAAATTAGCGAATAATAGAGGAAAAGGTGGGTAAAAGTAGCTCTAAATATAAACGTTTGAGCTACTTAGTTAAGTAAATAAGCAAAAAAAGTATCCAAATTTTAATTGTAACCTAGTACAAATTTTTTATCAGAGCTAAAGTTTACCGGTTGCTGTTGGCCAAATTCTTGATTAATAGTTGCCAGTGCTTGTTCTTGTTGAGCGAGTAAAGATAAAATTTTATTACGGTATTCGAGGCTAGTTTCAAATAAATTAAGGTCAACCTGCGGCTGCAAGGTTGCTAGTTTTTGAGCTAAAGTTAGTTGCGTCATAATGTTATCTCCAGTGCAAGTACACTATTTATATAGCACTAAGTACCATAAAAGGTTAGTTGATTGTATAAATTGATTTTATTCCCCTAATATTATGACGTGCTAAACTTAGCGAACCCTGAACCAGTTTTACTTTTATTTTAGACACACGTTTATAGAGCGGTATCTTCTTACTTATTTGGATAATAAATGACACTAGAACAATTAAATCAAATGCTTGCTTTTGTACTTTTTAGTTACAACGATGTGCAAATTACAGTGGTAAAAGTAATTCAGATCCCATTGATATTATTTACTATGTGGTTTGTGGTTACTCGTATTGGTAAGTTAATAAAAAAATCATTACTTAAACGTAAAATGAACCCTGATGCGGTGCTATTGTTTACGCGAATTTATTTTATTTTAAGTATCGCAATTTTAATTTTCACTTCTTTAGAGGTGTTAAATATACCGCTTACCGCTTTTGCTTTTGTATCGGGTGCTATTGCGATAGGTGTTGGTTTTGGTGCGCAAAATATCATTAATAACTTTATTAGTGGCTGGATATTAATGTGGGAGCGACCAATTCGTATTGGTGACTTTTTAGAAGTGGGCAATGCTAAGGGCGTAGTTGAAACGATAAACACTCGCTCAACCCGTATTCGCCGTAACGATGGCGTACATATGCTTGTACCAAACAGCCAATTATTAGAAAATACAGTAACTAACTGGACGCTAATTGATCGTAATGCACGTACCTCGGTTAATGTGGGTGTAATGTATGGCTCAGATGTTGAATTGGTTGAAAAATTGATGCAACAAGTGCTTGCAGATCATTCGGCAATATTACCCACCTTACCAAAAGCGGTGTTGTTAGATGACTTTGCTGAAAGCGCGATGATGTTTAGTGCTTATTTTTGGGTATATGCAGAGTCTGAAACGATGTTGCGCCAAGTTCGCAGCGATATTCGTTTTAGTCTTTATAAGCAGTTTAAGTTAAATAATATTAAAATTGCCTTACCACAACGTATTATTCATATTGATGATAAAAAATTCAATACGCCACTGTAATTAGCACCCATTAAATATAAAGAAAAGTGGCTTAGCATTTTGGTGCTAAGCCAACTGAATTAGCGGCTTTGATTTAATTTTTTTAATTTAAGCGCTAAACCAACTATAAGCGCGCCAAATACTATAGCGTATGCAGCAACTAACCAAAGCAAGGTTAAAATGCCTGCACCTGGGTTAAATACTAAGTACAGTCCAAATATTATAGAAATAAAACCACTAATAATTAAAATCCATTCGTTACTAATTTCATTACGTAACTTTTGGGCTAAAAATATTTCTACTACACCAATTGCAATCGCCCACGCAGCAACATAATAAAGTAACAATAAGGCGGTAAGGTTTGGTGCAAGTAAAGTGACAAAAGCGGCAATAATACTCAGTAAGCCACCAATTAATAATAACATCCAAAAGGGATTTGATTTTTTTGATGTTATGGCAACCCAAACTCTTAATATGCCATCAAATAAAAAGTAGCCAGCAAAAACTAATAACATAACTTGCAACGACGCCTCAGGTGCAAACCAGGTTATTAAACCAAACAGCATGGCTATAACACCACGAAGTAAAAGTAACGACCAGTTTTTGGTGAGTGTATTCGTAAGATTCATTTTAATCCTTAAGTAAATAGTATGAGCGCCCAAATAAGGTAGCTATTGTTATTAGCAGGGTCAAACAAGTTTAACACCAAGTCTATATAGCATAATTTTAATTTGAAACAGGTCAAATGTCCGCTATTTTTATTTTTTAAAGGGTTTATTTTTAATTATTTTAAGAGATGTATTTTTTTGCACAAATTGTTTTTTTTATGTTTCTTTTATGCAGTAAAAGAGCGTCAGGGTGTTATAATATTAACCACTCATTCAGCCTCTTTAATTCGTTTTGCACTCTCGAGAAAGAGGTCCGCGTAGCGTATCGCGAAAAATTGCCTGAGTCCGCTATTGTAAGTGGCGCAACACATCAACCGTTGAACAAGAGTGCACTAAAAAGGTTAATCCCCGACATGAAAGCAATGAAAAGATCTACGTTAGCAACCCTAGTAAATGCAGCGTTACTCTCTGCCGTAGCAGGCACTTCATTTTCTACTATTGCTGCTGAGCAAGCGCCAGCGGTAAAGAAAAATCAATTAGAAGTTATTCAAGTTACTGCTCGTAAACGTGTAGAAAATGCACAAGAAGTACCAGTAGCTGTTTCTGCACTGCAAGGCGATAGCTTGGATGCTTACAGCTCTGCTGGTATGGATATTCGTTTTATGAATGCGAAAATCCCAAGTTTATCAATTGAGTCTTCATTTGGTCGTTCATTCCCACGCTTTTATGTACGTGGTTTAGGTAATACAGATTTCGATTTAAACGCATCACAACCGGTATCATTGGTTGTAGATGAAGTAGTACAAGAAAACGCTATTTTAAAAGGCTTTCCAGTATTTGACGTTTCACGTGTAGAAGTACTACGTGGACCACAAGGTACTTTGTTTGGTCGTAACACGCCTGCGGGCCTTGTTAAATTTGATTCAGTAAAACCAAGCCAAGAATTTGAAGGTTACGGCTCGGTATCTTACGGTAGTCGTGGTGCTGTAGATTTTGAAGGTGCGGTAGGCGGTGGTTTAACTGACCGTTTATCAACGCGTGTATCAGTGCTTTGGCAAGATAAAGACGATTACATTGATAATCGTGCTCCAGGGTTTGAACAAAAAGATGCGCTAGGCGGTTACACAGATAAAGCAGCCCGTATTCAGTTTTTATACGAAGGCGATGACTTCACTGGTTTATTTAACTACCACGTGCGTGATATGGACGGTAAGCCAATTGCCTTTTTCGCAAACTCAATTAAGCCTGGCACTAACGATTTAGTTGATGGCTTTGAAAATGACGTGGTATATCACGATGCGGCGTCACGTGCGACGCAGCAAGTTGAGTCAGAAGGCGCGAGCTTAAAACTTGAGTGGGATTTTAATAACCACACACTAACGTCTATTTCGGCGTGGGAAAGTGCAGAAATATATTCTCGTGCAGATATCGATGGTGGTTACGGTGCATCATATATTCCTGGTTATATGGGACCAGGCTTTATCCCATTTTCATCAGAAAGTGCTGATGGTATTCCTGACCATGATCAGTATACCCAAGAGTTACGTTTATCGAGTAACTTTGCTGGCGACATAAACTACCAAGTTGGTGTGTTCTACTTTGATGAAGCGCTAACAATTGAAAATTACAGCTATGATACGTTTTCATCACCTGCGGGCGAGTTAAACGGTTACGTAATACAGCAGCAAGATACTAAGGCATGGGCAGTATTTGGCTCAATTGATTACACTATTTCTGATGATTTAAAAGTAACTGCTGGTCTGCGTTACTCTGATGATGATAAAGAGTTTTCAGCAAATCGTACTCTAGATCCAAGGTTTCCTCCTGTAGGTCCATTAGCGATTAAACGTGATGTTAGCGATGATCATATTAGCTGGGATATTTCAACAAGCTATAAAGTAAATGACGACGTAAACTGGTACACGCGTATTGCTAATAGCTTCCGTGCACCTAGCTTGCAAGGGCGTATTTTATTTGGTGATGAAGTAACCACAGCTAAATCAGAAACAGTAACTTCATACGAAACAGGTATTAAATCAGACGTACTAGACGGTCAAGGCCGTGTTAACGCCACTGTTTTTTACTACACAATGAATGACCAACAGTTAACAGCTGTAGGTGGTGGTGCTAACTTTAACCGTTTGTTAAATGTTGATAAAACCACAGGTTATGGTTTTGAGCTAGATTCTGAGTGGGTGTTAAGTGATGAGTTAAATGCTACATTCAACTTAAGTTATAACAAAACTGAGCTTAAAGATAACGATTTAGCTGTAGCTGTGTGTGCACAATGTACGGTAACTGACCCTATCAATGGTTCAGGTCTTGCTGTGTTAAATGGTAACAGCTTACCGCATGCTCCAGAGTGGATTTCTAACTTCACATTACGTTATACCAAAGAGCTAGCTGATGGTGAATTCTTTGCTTATGGCGATGTTTCTTATCGTAGCAAAATTAACTTTTTCTTATATGAATCAGTTGAGTTTGAAGGTAAGCCGCTTGTTGAAACTGGCTTACGTGCCGGTTACGCATGGGCAGATGGTGACTATGAATACCAAGTGTCAGCATTTGTGCGTAACTTATTTGACGAGCAACAATCTATTGGTGGCGTAGACTTCAACAATAATACTGTAATGGTTAATGAAGAGCGTTACGTTGGTGTAGAGTTTAAAGTTAACTTCTTTTAAGCTTAAACACTAATAGTAAAAATACTACAGAGCCCGCTTTTATAGCGGGCTTTTTCGTTTATATTCATTAATATTACTGCTAAAGTAGCGTTAATTGATTTGCAAAATAAAGAGATGAAAAATGGCTGGATTTTGGAACTACCGAGTGATTTTTTGTGAAGCCACAAAAGATGAAGCAGCGCAGTATCAAATACATGAAGTAGAATATAACCTTAATGGTAAAGTAACTAATTGGTCTGAAACCGGAGCAGCTCCTTTTGGTACATCGCTTGATGAATTAAAAGCTGATTCTGAGCGATTAAAAACAGCGTTTGAAAAACCTGTTTTAAAAGTGGCGCGTAAAGCGCGTGGTTATGAGTTGGTTGATGTTGAAACAGGTGAAGAAGCCACTGGTGAGCCACCGGCGGGTTTAACGGAGTAATTTATAAACATATTAAAGGCGCTTAGGCGTCTTTTTTAGCGCTGTGATAAGGAATAAAATGACTTTAAAAGCAGTATTATTTGATATGGATGGCACGTTAGTCGACTCTGAAAGTATGCACTTTGCATGTTGGAGCCAGGTACTTGCGCCATTTAATGTAAACTACGAAGAGAGTGAGTTTTGTCAGCGTTTTTCGGGGCGGCCAACGCTCGAAGCTGCAAGTGAAATAAAGCAACAGCATAACTTATCGGTTAGCAGTGACTATTTAGCCGATGAAAAATACCGTTTATTTGCACAATATGTAAAAACCAATTTACCAGCACTAATGCCTTTTGCAGAACAAGCATTAATAGCGGTTAAAAGCAGCGGCTTAAAAATGGCGTTAGTAACAGGCAGCGCTCGCCACGAAGCAGAACCAATATTAAAAGGGCTTGGCTTTTATGATTTATTTGACGCAGTAGTCACTAAAGATGATGTTATTAATCCAAAGCCAGCCGGAGATCCTTACTTATTAGCACTCAAGCAGATAAATGTAGCTGCTAAAGATGCCATTGCAGTAGAAGATACCTTTACCGGAGTAACTGCAGCAAACAACGCCGCTGTAAGTGTTGTGGCGATTGCTAATAGCCATACGCAAAACCATGACTTTAGCCAAGCCAGTTACCGTATGGATGATCTGCAAGAGTTTTGGCAATGGCTGCAATCTCAACTATAGTTTAAGCCACATTACCTTGCTTGGACGCGCTGATGTTTTATATAAAATTAATTACTTTAATCACAGCAGTACTTTTTAGCTCTATTGTGAATGCAACATTGCCCAAGGTGCTGCTTGCTAAAGTGTATGACGAAACTAAGCACAGCGATGTAAGTAACTATTTAGTTAGTGAAAAGTTTGATGGTGTAAGGGCTATTTGGACAGGCAAACAGTTTGTTACCCGACAAGGTAATGTAATAAACGCGCCTGAATGGTTTACAGCACCCTTACCTAAAGTATGGCTTGATGGTGAACTGTGGACTAAACATCAGCACTTTGCGGTGCTCAGTGGCATTGTGCGCACTAAAACTCCCAATAATCATGATTGGCAAAGTATTACGTATCAAGTATTTGATATGCCTGATGCAAACGTGCCTTTTAGCCAGCGCTACAGCAATTACAGCCACCTTGTTGCTGGTTTAAATTCACCTCATATAAAAGCTATAAAGCAGCATCAGTTTACTAATAACCAATTATTAACTAACTATTTTAAAAATATAACAGCGCAAGGTGGCGAAGGCGTTATGCTGCATTTAGCAAGCGCAAAACATGCCGATGGGCGCAGCGATGCGCTATTAAAATTAAAGCCCTACTTAGATGCTGAAGCAATAGTGATTGCATACCTACCGGGTAAAGGTAAATACCAAGGCATGTTAGGAGCGTTAAGAGTAAAAACAGCGCAAGGGCAACTGTTTTCAATTGGCACCGGATTTAGCGATGCCGAGCGTGCAAGCCCGCCAGCATTGGGTAGCACCATTACTTATCGATTCCATGGTTTAACAAAAAATGGCTTGCCTCGTTTTGCTAGTTTTTTACGCGTGAGAGAGTCACCCTAACAATTATTCAGCCCTATATGAGTATATATTTATTGCTAGGTATGCTAAATTGCGCGGCCTTTTTAGTGATGTATGGTGATATATGTTTGTTGGTTTTGATTATGGTAGTTCTAATTGTGCTATGGGTGTAATGAACGAGGGTAACGTTCAATTAGTGCCGTTAGAGCAAGGAAAACATTACCTACCTTCAACACTTTATACCCACCATAGTGCGTTGGTAGTTGACTATGTTGCCAAGCATTTACAACGTAGCAGCGATGAGCTTGCGTTTAAAACTCAACGCCAAGCATTGCTAAATTCATTACCACGAATTAAATCTGACTTAGATTTACACCCCACAGACGAAACCTTATTTGTTGGCCGCGAAGCAATTAGCGAGTATGTGCAATTTCCTGAAGAGGGTTATTTTGTTAAATCACCAAAATCATTTTTTGGCGCTACGGGTTTAAAACAAGGACAAATTAACTTTTTTGAAGACATTGCCACCGCAATGATTTTAAAAATAAAACAACGTGCTGAGCAATCACTAAGCAAAACGTTAACCCAAACCGTTATTGGTCGTCCGGTTAACTTTCAGGCGGTAGGCGGTGAGGAGTCAAATCAGCAAGCAATTGGTATTTTAGAGCGCGCTGCAAAACGTGCCGGCTTTAAAGATGTAGCATTTTTATACGAGCCACTGGCGGCCGGTATTGATTACGAGAGCAACTTAACACAAAACCAAAAAGTACTGGTTATTGATATTGGTGGCGGTACCAGCGATTGCTCGTTTGTGCAAATGGGGCCAAGCTTTCGGGATAAAAGTGACCGTGACGCTGACTTTTTAGCTCACAGCGGTAAGCGTATTGGTGGAAACGATTTAGACATAGCTTTAAGTTACTATGGCTTGATGCCGCTTTTAGGCTTAGGCAGTACGTTTAAATCAGGGCTACCTTTGCCTAATCAAGCTTTTTGGCAAGCCTGTAAAATTAACGATGTAAACTTACAAAGCCAATTTTATAGTGCTAACCATCATAGAGAACTTAGCGCACAATTGCGTGATGTAAGCGCGCCAGAGCTATTTAAACGATTAATACATTTGCAGCAAAATAGGCAAGGGCATCAATTAGTACAACAAGCTGAGGCTGCTAAAATAGCATTAACTTCAGCCACTAATTATAACTGCGATCTTAGCTTTTTAGATGCGTCATTAAGTAAAGATGTTTCAGTCAGTGATTTAGCATTAGCGGTAGATGATAGCATTAGCCAAATAGTCACTTTAGCGAAGCAAGCTATAAATGATGCAGATACTACGCCCGATGTTATTTATTTAACCGGAGGTAGTGCACAGTCGCCCCTTATTAAAGCAGCGCTTAGCCAACATTTAGGCGATATTAAAATGGTTAATGGCGATCACTTTGGTAGTGTAACCGCCGGTTTAACTAAATGGGCTAGCATGCTTTACAGCTAAGCCATTAAATATTAAATATCTATTTGTCGGGTTGCTAAATACTTTTCGTAATCTGGCAAGGTGCGCTCAAGCTCAACATTCATTAATGGCGAGCTTAGGAGCATGTCAGCACTTACTTCATTACAGGCTACTGGTATGTTCCACACTGCCGCTAAGCGTAGTAGTGCTTTTACATCTGGGTCGTGGGGTTGCGATGCCAGCGGGTCCCAAAAAAACACCAGCATATGTATTTCATGCTCAGCAATTTTAGCCCCTAATTGCTGATCGCCACCCATTGGGCCGCTAAGCAATTGAATTACATCTAGCCCTGTGGTTTTATTGATTAAATGCCCTGTGGTGCCTGTGGCATATAATGTATGCTCTCTCAGTGCGTTTAGGTGTTTTATACACCATAATTTTAAAGCCGCTTTTTTACCATCGTGCGCTACTAGTGCAATATTTTTTTTAGCCGGTAGCGATTGTATTTTTTGGTCCATAAAAAATTCTTTTTATTGTTAAAGTAATAAGTTAATAGCAAGGGCAATGAAAACAATGCCGGTGATCCTATCTATCCAAGTTTGGCTATTTGGGTTATCTCTAAAAAAGCGCGCAATTTTATCGCCAAAATAAATATAAGCGCAATCAATCGGAAAAGCAAAAAGCGGATACAGCAAACCAAAAAAGGCGAGCTGAAAAGTAGCCGAAGAAAGTGCTGGATCAACAAATTGTGGAATAAACGCGATAAAAAATAATGCCACTTTAGGGTTAAGTACTTCGGTCATCATAGCTTGAAACATTACATTTTTACTTTTCTTCGTAGTTATATGTGGTTTGTCTGATTGCTCAATAGGCTCTTTTATAAAAGTGCTTTTAAGCATCATTATCCCTAAGTAGCACAAATAAGCAGCGCCTGCATATTGCACTGCACTATAAGCTACCTCAGAGGCTTTAAGTATGGCGGTTAAGCCAACAACAGCAAAAAATGTATGTACTACTCCACCGAGAGCAAAACCAAACGCACTTTGCATTCCTGCCGTACGGCCATTAGCAAAGGTTTGTGCCATTAAAAAGGCATTAGAAGGCCCAGGGGCCACCGCAATTAAAAAGCTAGCCAGTAAAAAAGAAACTAAAAAATCAGGGTTTATCATGATCAGCCTTGAGTTGGGTGTAAAGCATGTCCTTTTTTACTTATTAAAATAAGCCAAAGAGGAAGTAACAATAGTAAATGAAAGGCTATTAGCCATGGTGTAGTTAACCCTAAAAACTGTGTTGCAAACACTAATATACTCGCACCACTCATTTGCATTGCGCCAAGTAGCGCTGAAGCGGTTCCGGCTTGTTTTGCAAAGCGAGAAAGTGCCATACCAGCTGCTGAGCCTAAACTTAAAGCAAAACCAAGTGCAGCAATAAGCATAGGTAACATAAGTGCCAGCGCGGTTTGTATGGTGCTAAGCGCAAGCATTAATAACCCCGAAAAAATCAATAAACCAACCCCAAGACGCAAAGCACGCTGGCTATTATTTTTAATATACATAGGCGCTATAAAACTCGCCACAATGCTACATACCGCATTGAGTGTAAACCAAAAAGTAAAGTCAGCAACTGTACCGCCTAAGTGAGTAATTAACC
The DNA here is from genome assembly GCF_015864805.1 of Pseudoalteromonas sp. NZS127. Classification (NCBI taxonomy): domain Bacteria; kingdom Pseudomonadati; phylum Pseudomonadota; class Gammaproteobacteria; order Alteromonadales; family Pseudoalteromonadaceae; genus Pseudoalteromonas; species Pseudoalteromonas sp. NZS127. Next base: position 48,443 of record NZ_JADYWN010000004.1, read on the forward strand.
AACCCGGCGCAAGTGTTACGTACACCAGTATTGCCGACATTGCGACCATACAAAGTAAGCTATTAAATAAAAATATAGGAGTGCTAATAATGGGCATAAAACGGCGTAAATCTAAAATATGGCCTTGATAGTAGCTGTCTGCTGGGCGTGTTTCTTTAAAAAATAATAAGGTTATAACTAAGCCAAAAATGGCAAAAAAAGTTAAAAATAAAAAATTCATCCGCCAGCCAAACTGCACGGTTAACCATGCCCCTAAAATGGGCGCTAATGCTGGAATAAAACAAATAATACCATTTAAATAAGTGATCATTTGCCCACTTCGCTGTGCACCGTATTTATCACGTACTATGGCAAAAGCAACCACAAAAGTGGCACATGCTCCTAATCCTTGTAAAGCACGCGCGAGCAGCAATATATTAAATGAAGGAGCATAATAGGCTAACAAGGCAGAGCCCGCATACAGGCTAATACCAATGACAGCGACCGGTTTACGACCAAACTTATCGGCAAGGGGGCCTGCAATTAATTGCCCTAAGCCTACAGTGAGCATAAAAATAGCAACACTTTGTTGTACTTGCTGCTCTGAAACAGCAAATTGCTCAGCAATAGTTGGAAATGCAGGTAGGTAAATATCAATAGCCATAGGGCAAAAAATAACGAGTAACGCTAATATAAGTAATAAAGTTAAGTTTGGTTTAGCGGGCTGTGTTTGCATTAGTTCTCCTTTTGTCGCGTATTTTAGGGGGGGACTAATAAAAAAGAAAGGGCTTATGACCCTTAGTATCGTCGACATTGATATTTTTTAATTTAAATAACATGAACTCTGGGTAATAAATCTATCTCAAGCAGATATTTTCAGCGCTAACTGCGCTGAATTTACTTGCAATAGGTCAGCAGTTGACGCGTAAATTCGCCTTATTGTCACTGAAAATCACTGGTTAGAAAAAATAAATTTAAATATAACTATGATTCAATACGTTAGTAAATCTCTTCACCAAAGTTAAGGTTAAATAGCTAAAAGGGACTTTTAAAGACACTACCTCAAACTGGTCTGATGTGTTACTTTTACAAAAGAATGAACGATGGAAAATAATAATGAGCAATAAATCTTCAGTTTTAACAGCATGGCGCATTGTTAAAAAGCTACCCTTTGGGCACTGGCTATTTACTAAAATAGTCTGTTTTAAAGCGCCATACTTTGGCTCGATGAAGCCTTACATACTTAATTTAAAAGCAGGACATTGTAGTGCGCGGGTTAAAAACCGGCGTAGGGTTCATAATCACATAGGTACAATACATGCAATAGCGCAGTGTAATTTGGCCGAGTTATGTGCTGGAGTGATGGTGGATGCCACGGTACCGGTTAAAACTCACCGTTGGATCCCAAAAGGTATGACGGTACGGTATTTAGCTAAAGTAGATACCGATGTAACCGCTATTGCAGAGATTGATTTACCGCACCAGTGGCTAGATAAAGAAGACTTAGTGGTGCCAGTAAAATTATATAATACCCGCAATGAACTAGTATTCACTGCAGATATTACTATGTACATTACAGCTAAAAAGTAACTAGCTTTTATTAGAGGCTTGTTTATTTACGAATGACAAGCCGATATCGTCCTCGTTAATTAATGGTTTTACATCGCTCACCGGCTTTGACTCATCATTAATGAGTGTTAAGTTTTCTTTTTCAAAGCGCTGTTTTAAATTACCTTCAATAATTGCACCAGCTTCTATACTAAGCGTATCGTGAAAAATATCACCATGCACATGAGCGTTATTTTTAATGTTAACTTCACTGGCATTTAATGAACCAATTATTTTGCCCTTAACAATCACGCTTGTCGCTTCAACAATACCCTCAACTACGCCTGTAGTGCCAATTACTAAATGAGTAGCTTTAATGTCGCCATCAATGCGGCCATCAAGTTGCACTTCACCTTGGCTTATTATTGACCCGGTAAGGCGCATATCTTCTGAAATAATAGAAGGAGCGTGATTAACGCGTTTTAATGAAGCGTTATTTGTTACTTGCTTTTTTTTACCAAACACGAGAGAGCGCCTTTGTTATTTTAAGAGGATTGACATGCTTGCCATCAATAAGCACTTCATAATGTAAGTGAGTGCTGGTACTTCTGCCGGTGCTGCCCATTAAGCCTATTACATCGTGCTTAGTGACTGCTTGGCCTTTTTTTACTTTAACTTTATTTAAATGACCAAAGCGAGTGACTAAGCCATTTTTATGTTCAAGTTCTATAAAGTTACCATAACCGCCATTGCGCCCAGCGCGCAGTACAGTACCGTCGGCAGGAGCAAATATTTCAGTTTTATGCCAGCCGGCTAAATCAACGCCCTTATGAAAGGCGCGGCGACTATTCATTGGATCTTTTCGCAATCCAAAGTTGCTAGAAATATAATACTTTGCAGCTGGCAGCGGTAAGGTATTAGGCAGTTCATTTAAAAAGTTTTCTAAATTATTTAGTAGTAATAATTTATCGGCAATAGCTAAAAATGTGCCAGGAATTTTTGCTTCATCGAATACATCTAACGGACCACCTTGAGCGGTTGTTTGCTCGCTTAATGCTAAATGTTGCGCTAATGCAGACTCTAGCCCTGCACCTTTAAGCATGGCTAAAATGGCGTTATGACGTTGGGTAATTTGACTTTCAAGCGATAAAAAATTTTGCTCGTAGTATTGATTTAGCTGTGCATAGCGAGCAGCGAATGTACTAGGGAGCGTATTTTGCCCCTGTTTACTTTGAGCGCTGTCATCGACTAAAGGTTCATGAAACTCGCTTTGCTCTTCTTCAATAGGAGATTCAAGTTCGTCACCCAGCTTTATAACATCTTTACTAAGAGAAGCAGGAAGAGATTCGATCATGCTTTGGAGTAAAGCTTGTTTTTGTTCAAGCTCAGCTAATTGTGCTATTTGTTCGTCATGGCGTGTTTTTTGCTCGCTGACTTGCTGTTGCCATTGTTTTTGCTCATCGAGTTGAGTTTGCTCAATATCTGATATTTTTGTAGTTTGTGAGTAAACCCGAAAGCTCGAAATACTTACCCAACTAAGAGTAACTAATACAAGTAATACGATAAAAACTTGCAGCCAAGGCGCCAAAACCACATGCTTAACTTCACCATTTTGGCGAATAAGTAGTTGACGAGAGGGAAAAAACTGTTCAAAAAAAGACTTTATAAATATAGGCATGACACATAAATACTGGCTATTAACCAAGCTAAGATAGCAATTTGAGTTTAAAAAGCTAGAAAAAAATTGTAACTATGACTGAATTAATAAAAAAGGACGGCAATAAATGCCATCCTTTTTAGCAAAACAATTTATTCTTTAAATTATTTTGCAGCGAGTACAGTACTCTCTACACAGCCAAAACCAATGCGTGCGTAACCTTCTTTTTCACACCAGCCACGCATAATAACGTTATCGCCGTCTTCTAAAAAGCTACGTTGTTGGCCATTGCTCAGCGTGATTTTTTCTTTACCACCACGAGAAAGCTCAAGTAACGAACCCGCTTCTTCATGGGTTGGGCCAGATTGCGTACCCGAGCCCAGCATATCACCTGGCATAAAGTTACAACCATTCACAGTATGGTGCGTTACCATTTGCGCAACTGTCCAGTATGAGTGCTTAAAGCTTGAGGTTGATACACGCGTTGGTGTATGACCTTCATCACGCATTTGCTGAGTTTGAATTTTTACATCCATTTGAATATCAAACGCGCCTTGTTCACGGTTCGCTTTAGATTCTAAATAATCCAATGGTTGTGGATCGTTTTCATCTCGTGTCCAGCTTGTTCTAAATGGTGCTAGCGCTTCAGTTGTCACTATCCAAGGAGATACCGTTGATGCAAAGTTTTTAGCTAAAAACGGCCCTAACGGCTGATATTCCCACGCTTGTAAATCACGTGCTGACCAATCGTTAAATACACAAAAGCCAAATACATGGTTTTCAGCATTTTCAATCGCTATAGCATCACCTAACGCGTTACCTTTACCTAAGTAAATACCTACTTCTAGTTCATAATCAAGGCGTTTACACGGGCCAAACGATGGTACTTCAGCATCTGGCGCTTTGGTTTGGCCTTTAGGGCGATGAAATTGTTGGCCCGATACACCAATAGATGATGAGCGACCATGATAACCAATAGGTACCCATTTATAGTTAGGTAGTAGAGGGTTGTCTGGGCGAAACAAGCTACCCACAGCAGTTGCATGGTAAATAGAGGTGTAAAAGTCGGTGTAATCACCAATGCGACACGGCAATGCAAACTCAATATCAGCCTGTGCAATAAGCGCTTCGCTTAATTTAGCCTGATGCTCAGAGCCTTCACGCAGCGCTTTAGATAATGCTAAACGCAGTGCTGACCAATATTGCTGCCCAAGGCTCATAAATTCATTTAATGTTGTGTTACTTGCAGCAGCAATGGCTGTTTGCGCATCACCACTAAAAATAGCGAGTTCATTTAGTTTTGCTAAATCGATAACCTGATCGCCAATAGCGACAGCGCCACGAAAAGCTTCGTTGCTATTTTTACGACGAACTTCAGCAAAAGGTAGATTTTGAATAGGGAAGTCGCAATCTGCAACGTTTGCAGAGGCTACCCAGCTTGTTAAATTTATATCATGGGTTTCGTTAATTAAACTCATTACATTTCCTTTGGTTTAGTTGGTCGTGCTAATCAGTATAAATATCAATTTATTAAATAAGCATATAAAGATTAAAAACATCTATTATTAACAGCTTATATGGTGATGAATAGCACGATTTAAACAGACAGAGTAGAATTGTTACTCAATATCAGCGTAAAACGACAAAAAGCAGCGAGTTACGCTGCTTTTAAAATATAAATGCTAACTACTTATAAAACGCCACGGCGCTCTTGGTCGCGTTCAATTGATTCAAATAGTGCTTGGAAGTTACCTTCACCAAAGCCACCATCGTCAACTCGCTGAATCATTTCAATAAAAATAGGACCAAATAGGTTTTTAGAGAAAATTTGTAGTAAGTAACAGTTTTCACTTTGGCTATCTACTAGAATTTGATGCTCACGAATTTTTTCTTTGTCTTCAGCAACCCAAGGTACACGGTCAAAAATAGTATCGTAGTACTCAGGAATAATATCTAAAGTTGCAATAGTCGATTTATCAAGCTTATCAAGTGAGCTTACTAAGTCGTCAGTTAAAAATGCTAAATGCTGTACGCCAGGGCCATTGTATTCACCAAGGTATTCATCGATTTGGTTATTATCGTTGCCTTTACCTTCGTTAATAGGAATAGAGAAAGTGCCACAAGGCGATTTAAGCGCATACGAAATTAACGCTGTTTTTTGGCCTTTAATGTCGAAGTAGCGAACTTCTGTAAAACCAAATACATCTTTATAAAAGTTAGCCCATTTTTCCATGGTGCCTTTATAAACATTATTAGTTAAATGGTCGATGCGAATAAAGCCTTTATCGTCAACCACGTTTTGCTCGGCTAGATCTTCAAAGTCTTGTGCGTAAATAGAGCCTTTTTCGCCAAATTGCTCAATAAAGTAAATTAAGCTGTCGCCAATGCCATAAATTGCAGGGTAAGGTAAATCTTTATTTGCCGAGTCGGTTGCTGGTTTTGCACCGCGCTCTACCGCTGCTTCAAATGCTTTTTGTGCATTCTCTACTCGCCAACCCATAGAGCAAATAGCCGGGCCATGATCTTTAGCAAACTGTGCCGAAAAACCATCACGCTCGTTATTTAATAAAAAATGAATATCGTTTTGATTGTAATAAACAATGTCTTTACCTTTGAATTTTTTTAGCTTTGAAAAGCCAAAGTCGGTAAATACTTTATCCATGTAATCTGCATCAGGTGTTGCATATTCGGTAAATTCGATACCAACTAAACCTAAAGGGTTATTTACTTCACTCATTATCATTACTCCCGCAATTAAGCACTGCGATTATTTGTTGTCGTATTGCTGTAGATGATTAACTAAATTTGTACTTTGGGGAAGAGGGCGTTGTTATTTAGTAAACAGCGCGTGTGTAAATTTTATAGGACGGTTAGCAGTAAGTTACTTTTTTGCTGAGTGCTTTAAATACGCGTATGTATTAAAACGCTTGAATAAGTGCGGTATTTTAAGTTTTAGCTATTGATTTTGTTGTGGTTTATTTTTTATAAAGAGATTTAAGCTAACTTAAATCTCTTTTTTTACTCTAGTAAAAACAAGGTTTTTTGTATTTAATTGTTTACGGTTTGCTATTGTTAAAGAACTTGCTACGTTGCTCTAACCATAAATTAGGTTTTATTGCGGGTGCAAGTTGGTAATGGCGTTCAACACTTTGATTGAGCTCTCGGGTTGTTTGCTTAAAAGTCAGCTTTTGTTGCGCGTTACCCATACTTTTTATTTCACTGCGAGTCATTGCGCGACCAGCATAAAGCAGTGCGTTTAAATAACCCGGTTCGGTTTCGTAGTTATTATCAGTTAATAATAATACGGCTTGATCGAGTGCCCAGCGTTTACCTATTTCACCGTCTCTTTTAACACCCGCAAATTCACCATCAATATACACTTCAAATACGCCATTGCTTGGTGCGGTATAAAATACAAAAGCTATACGGTGCCAGGTATCAGGCTCAGATGTGCCAAAATAACCACTGTCGCTGGTTGATGCACCTAACCCACCAATAGGATTAATAAATATGTCAGCGTCGTTATTCAAATCATTTGTTGCATCGGTTTGAACTAGTGCTCTGTATATTTCTTTTGCTGCAAAAGGCCAATAAATGTCCATCACTAAAGTGTAGTCAGACACCATTCCTTGGTTTGCAAAATCCCCATTTGGCGCGGTATTTAACTCAATCTTTAGCCCTTCGTTAGGAGAGTGATCGGTAAATGCCATTACAGTTGATGCGCCATCAGCTAAATCACTAATATTAAATGCGCTAGTACTAGCAAAGGTGGTCTTTTTAGGACCCCAGCCTTTATTGTCAGGATCGAAGTAACTAAGAATTGATGGGCCTAAGTCGGCTTTAAGCGGATCGCTAACATCATCAAAGTTCCAAATAGTGATATTAGCAATGTCTTGGCAGGCATTGAGTGGCGTATTTGTATCAATATGCAAGCATTGAGTGGTTCTATGACGTGCGTATTGATCCAGAAGCCACCAAGCTTCGGCTATCGGTGCTACATCATTAAAAGTAACCCCATTAAAAAATAAATCAGGATTAAGAGCTACCCCTTTAAAAAGTGCGACACTGTAGTTATTTGATGCTTGAATATTTTCAGGCGCTAGTAAAAACCAATCAGCTTGATTGGCTAACATAGCATTTAAATCATTGCCGCTAACTGTAACTTTATATAAAGAGTTAAAGCCTGGAGTGTTAGATGGCTGCCTTTCTACGTAGTAAGCTTTATGAAAGTCCTCTTGTGTTAGGGTGCCAGGGGTCCAACGTTTTTGCACTAACTCAGGGTTGAGTAAAGCTGCTGAAATAGTGCTGCTTGAGTGCTGAGCGGCTGCAGCGGTTACTGCTGCTAATTGCATTGCATTTAAGTAGTTTTCTGATATTGCAATTTCAGTTTGTGCATCGGGAGCATAACGGCCCATAATTGTGTCGATGGCTTGTTGTGTGGTTGTGTCTTGCTCAGTAATGGTGTCGGTTTTTACTGTTTTGTAGTCAACATTTTTGAGCGTTTTATTACTAGTGTCGAACGTTAAGTTTAAGTCGGTTATGCCCTTAGCGTAAAAGTTAGGCTGAATAACAATAGCGTCATTATCAAGGGTATTAAAGCTCTCACCGCCATGGGTATGACCGCCTAAAACCAAATCAATACCACTCACACTTTGTGCGATTCTAGTATCAATGCCTTCACCTAAATGGCTTAACATCAGCATATAATCTACTTCATCACTGTACTGACTAACAATACTTTGTGCTATTTGTTGCCATTGCCAGCTCATTTTAAATTGTTTGATAAAATCAGGAATAGGGTCATCTTGTAGTGGTCTATCTAGCTCGTTCCACGGGACCGATGTCATACCAAATACGCCGAGTGTAATGCAGCCTACTTGTACTTTAGCAAAACCTACTGCTGCAAAATCTTGTGTTTGTTCGCCTTCGTAGCGTGTATTACTGGCAAGTACAATGGCATTGTCATCCTTTGAGAAGCCTAATAATTTTTCAGGCCCCCAAGCATAGTCATGGTTACCTATTACACGAAGATCGAACTTCATTGCTTTTACGGCTTCATCGGTCGCTAAACCTTGTGATATTTGCTCAGCTACAGTGCCTTTTTCGTAATCATCTCCACCATCGGTAAATAAAGTATGAGGTGATTCGCTCAAAGCCTTTTTATGATATGCCTTAATTCGGCTAAAAAATTGCTCTTGATAACCAAATCGAGCATGTAAGTCGGCAATATGTACAAAGCGAATAGATTGCTCAGTGCTGTTTTCATCACAGGTAGGGCCTATACTGGCAGTGCGTTCTTTACGCTGCATTTTTATGGCATATGTGCCTAACTGATTAACTTGAGCTGTAACAAAACCATTTAAAACACGAGAGTTCTCTATAGTCTCCCAAGTTGTAGCGTTTAAACGGGCAATATAAAGTTGGCCGCCTAATGCGTAATCGTCAGGGATTTTTAAGGAAATTGTAAAAGGATTACTTAGTGAAAGCCCTGCGGGAGTTAAGCTATGTAGATTAGAAATAATATTTTGATTCTGCGACGTTTCGTCTTGCTCAATACTAATATAAGTAAGCTCTGTATCAGAGTTAACACTATTGGCAGGAATTTCAATTTTAAAGTTATCGTTAATAGTGGCAGATAAACCTGCACCAGTAATAAGTAATACGTTAGCTTGGGGAGTGGAAGGGTTATTAGGATTAGGAGTAACTTGATCGCCAGCGCCACCACAAGCAGATAAAAAACCAATGAAAAAAACAACTAAAATTACTTTATATAAAGTGAACAATTGCATCTACCCGCTATCCCTAAAAATCTAATCAGTAATCAATTGGCTATATAATACCAGTTAACAACTAAGCAATAAAAGATTATCAAGAGGAAACTTCCCCATACTGCTATGGGGAAGTAATTAAAAGCTGGATAATAAGTATTAAATTAAAAGTATTTTAATAAAACGTGTTAATTATTAGGCTTCCTCGCTTAATCCCTGTCTTTCCCACACTTTAGATTTAAAGGTCATTAGTACTAAAATAATACCAACACCAATACTAAATAATGCTATTTGTAGGTATAAGTTAGGTATTTCATCAACATTATTAGGATCGAAGTTACCAGCAAGTAATCCTGCAATGATATTACCGATAGAATAAGTTAATACAAATACGCCCATCATTTGTCCAGAAAAACGCTTCGGAGATAAACGGCTCACAGCACTTAATGCTACAGGGCTTAAACAAAGCTCACCCACTGTATGTAAAAAGTAGGTAGTAACAAGCCAGTAAGGTGCTACTTTTAGACCTTCTGCTGCATAATGCGCTGCCATAAACATAACTAAGAAACCCGTTGCCATTATAATTAAACCAACAGCACATTTTGCACTATAAGATGGTGAAACAAGGCGCTTTGACATATTGATCCAAAGTGCTGCAAAAAATGGCGATAAAACAATAATAAAAATAGAATTTAGTGATTGAAACCAGGCTGTAGGCACCTCAAATGTACCAATAAAGCGATCGGTATAATCACGTGCAAATAAATTTAATGAAGAACCAGCTTGCTCAAAGCCAGACCAAAAACAAGCTGAAGCAATACAAACTAAAAATAATGCCCACATTCTTCTTTTTTCTGCTTCGGTTAATTTACCGCGAAAGTAAATAGCACCAAAGTAAGCAAAAAATATAGCAGTAAATGCTACGGCGACATAACCGGCAATAACCACAGGGTCAACAATAATGTAACCCGTCATGATTGCTGTTGTTATAGCAGCTGCGGTAACAACAAATAGAGCAATAGCAGCCCAAGTTCGAGTTGTACCTTCAGGAGTTAGAGGGTTTGCAGGCTTTGCACTGTGTTCAGGTAAATTTTTAAGTGAAAAGTGGTACTGAATTAAACCCAGACCCATACCAACAGCTGCAGCACCAAACGCCCAATGCCAACCTACATTCTCCATAAAGTAACCACATACATAGTAACCAATAATAGAACCTAAGTTAATTCCCATATAGTAAATTGCATACCCGCCATCACGGCGTTCATCTGCATCACTGTATAGTTGTCCAACCATAGCGCTGATATTTGGTTTGAGTAAACCTGTACCCGTTGCTACAAAAATTAAACCAATAAAAAATGAGTAATCATGTGGAATAGCCAAAATAATATGGCCACACATAATAATAATACCACCATACCAAACAGCTTTTTGACCGCCGAATAATCTATCAGCTAGCCAACCACCAGGTAAGCCTAAAAAGTATACTGCGCCTGTGTACAAACCGTAAATAGCAGCAGCTGAAGCAACGGTAAAACCTAAACCTTCTTGTTGTAAACTTGCTGTCATAAATAATACGAGCAGCGCCCGCATACCGTAATAACTCATTCGTTCCCACATTTCGGTGAAGAACAAGGTTGAAAGTCCTTTAGGGTGGCCAAAAAAGCCACTATCTGGAGCTGAACTCATATTTACTTCCTAACTTTAAGTATTGTTGTAATGGCCTTATATATTTTTGCTTTAGCTATTTAGCGCCATGTATTACACGCTAAATGCTCGACCATCAGTATTGTTTAATGCAGCTAAGGTAATGGTTTGCCGTTAAGGTAGTAAAGCTGTAGGTAAGAGTCACACCCTTATCCTAGCTACAATTGCGCATTAGTATACATAGACCTTAGTGCGAGGGGAAGTGTTAAGCTTTATGGTTTAAACACAATAAACCTTGTTAAAAGTCAGCATAAGGTATTATAGGTTTGCCTGGGAATGCTAATGTGCCGTAAACAGGATTGAAATAGTAACGTACATAAAGTTGTCCAAAGTTAGGTTCATAAAAGTCAGAGCGGTCAATTGCTAAGTAGCCTCCAAAAAACCAATGCGGGGTTACTCGGTACTCAAAACTGCCTTCTAAGTTATACGAAACACCGGCGCTAGTATCACCCTTAAAAGCAGGAACGACGCCTGTTTCAAGCTGGCTTACGAATGCTTGGGCTTGTAAGTCGGGATCGTTTGGAAAAAAGTCAATCGCGTTCGATTTAGTTTGTGAGTAAGAAATACCGGTTTTAATTCGATAAACAAAATCATCTCCCCAACGTGCGTCATAACTTAATGGTAATGAAATACCTATATAGTTTTGCGGGCTGTAATATCCACCATGACCATAGGTTTCTTCGCTTAAATTAAACTTATAAGACCAATGCAATAAACTGACACCTGCTGTAAATTCACGCTCTTGGTTACTAATAACGCGATAGTAACTGCCACCCATTAGCCGATAGCGTTGATTGTCTTTTACGTTTTGACCTTTATATAATTGAAAGTCGGCACTTGACCAAAACCCCCAATTACCACCCAAGTCGTGCGATAAATTGGCGGTTAGGCCAGTTGAGCGCACGCCACCCCAAACTTTACCTGAGTATATATCGGTTAAACCAGCATAGGAGAGTACCGAGCTGGTAACAGGGCGTTTTTCAAATTCGAGGCTGTATCCAAAGTCGCCAAAATCGTCTGCGTAGTTTATGCCCCACACTATGTCTTCAATTAAAAAACCAAGTGGGGTAGTACCAATATCAACACGCCAGTTTTCATTTTGCCAACCTATACCAATATCAACGCCACTTTCCTCAGGGCTTACTTCATCTAATGAACAGGTAAAAATACACAATGCACCTTGTCCATAGCGGCTACCTGCAAATTGCTCATCAAATCGTGTTGTTTGTGCGCTTATAGTTGTAGGGTCGACTTTAATAAATCCATGGCCTTGCCAAAGCGGAAAATAAGCTTCCATAGGCATTAAGCTAGCTCCCAGCGTTGCTTCGCTTTGGGTACTTGTTTGACCACTAAAGTTAACCCCGATGGCAATATAAGCTTGGTTTTTATTTTGTTGATTTATTAATTCACGTTTTGCACCATTAATATACCAAGGGTCAGTATCGTTAATACGCGCTAGGCTGCTGTATAGCTGTTCATCATTGAGAGCTTGGTTAGGCGACAGTGTTTGCTGATACCAGGTATTTGCTTGCTCGACATTGTTAAACTTATCGGCAACTTGAGCTCCTAAGTACCGAAGTTCTTGATCGTTTGGCGATTTATCAACTAATTGCTTCGCAAGATACAGCGCATCACCCGCGTAGTTAAACTCATTAAGGGATGCCATTATTTGTCGTTGTAAGTACCCCTCTTGAGATGAACTTTGATTTATAGCCTGTTGCGTAACCTGCTTTGCCTGATAGTCATCGCCAAGCTCTCTATAAGCGGTGGCAATAGCCATTAAAGCTTGGGGCTCAAGAGTTTGTTTACTTTGTATTTTTTGCTGATATAAAATAATTGCCGCTTCACGTTGCTCAAGTGCTAAGTTAGCATTTATAAGAGCGGTAGTTATTGCCGACGTATTTTTATATTTTTGATCAAGCTGGTTTAGCTTAGCGATTAAATCGCTACCGCTGTAATATTGATTTATATAATTATTATGTAATTGCACATATTGAGCGATTTCGTTTTCAGTTGCGCTCTCTGGCAATGTGTAACTTGTAAACCAGTTATGCGTTTTCTCTTCAATGCCTTGCTCTAAAAGCCATTCACCATAAAGCATATGCCAATATGGGGCGAGAGTTGGCGCGCTTGTTAAAGCTTTATTAAGTGAGTTAAGTGCGTATTGTTGCTCTGCAATTTTATACCAACTACTTGCTAGTTTTGCTTGCATTAAAGGTGTTAAATCTTGCGCTTCTAAACTACTTAAATGGTAAACCGCGACTGTTTTATTGTTAGTATTTAAGAGTTGCTCGCTTTGATTAAGCGACTCATTAATATGTAACTGTTGTTCGAGCACTAAAATATCGGCATCTCTATCTTTAACCGGAATATACTTTAACGTCGCTTGTGCACCTTTATAGTCATCTATAGAGCGCAGAAAAAGTGCATGGCTATAACGCAGTGAAGAGTTAAGTGGAAATTGCCATAACACATTGTTAAATAAAGATCGGGCTTGCTGAGTTAAACCTTGTTGCTGATAAATTAAAGCAAGATCATAGTATAACCAGGGTTGTTGAGGAGTTAACTCAATGGCATATTCTAAGGTTTTTCTAGCGGTGTTTAATTCGCCAGCATCATAAAATCGAGTCGCTTTTTCTCTTAGTTGCTTGCTAACAGCGGCCGCGTAAGCTGACTTTACTTGCTGTTTTTGCAAAGAACTAAGGTTATTATAAAAAGCATTTAACGCTTTTTCACTTTGCTCAAGTTCGGCTATTTTAAGTAAGCTTAATAATGCACTTGAGTTAAGCGGTTCATTTTTTAAAACACTTTGATAAAAAGTAGCAGCTTGAGAGTACTGCCCTTGAGCAAATAAAAGCTCGCCCTTATAAAATAAAATGGTGTTAGGGTTTTCTTGTAATGCAGCTGCTAAATTTAGTTTGAGTGCTGCCGTTCTGAACTCTGCGTTATTTATGGCTTCTTTAGTCTGGCGAATATACAGCCAAAAATTGGCAGTTTTGGCTAAGCCTTTGAGTATTTCACGCTCATTAAACTCTGAGGTGTATTTTAATGCGCGAGTAAAGTAGTTATCTGCTTTTTGATGCTCACCTGAGCGTAAGTAGAGCACACCTAAACTACGCATAACTTGAGAATCAGCTGGGCGGCCTTTTAACGCTCGTAATAAAAGAGGTTCAGCGGCATTTAACTTATTGTTTTCAAGTAGTTCATCACCTTTTTGCCAAAGTTGATAAGCAGGATCACCTAGCAAGGCTTGACGAGCGCTAAACTTCTTTTTGAAATCTTGATATTGTAATTCCCCTTTACTGCTAAAGGGATACACAAGAAAGTAACGCTGATACTGTTGCTCAGTACTACTCTCAATAGGCATAAATGCCAATGTTCTTAGCCAAGCATCCTCAATTTGGTTGCTAAAACGTCCAGTTACGCCATATTTACTAAAAACATCAGTCGCATGTTTATCGAGCGCAGAGCGTTTAAACAGGTGCGTCGCATAAGCTATTTCGATTAGGGCTACATCAGGGTATTGCTCTATTAAGCGCAAATAGCCTTTATTAACCTGCTGCCATTGGGCACTGTCTTGTGCATACCAGTTTAAATGTTCAAGCTCATAACTAAGCTCGGGGTAGGCTGTATCAAAAAGGGTGTTATAAATTTGCCGAGCTTGAACATATTGTCCAGCTCTTGCTAGTAATTTTGCTTGTTGTACTAATGGTTTGTCGGTTGTTTCAATACGGGCAATAACTCGAAGTTGCTCAATACATGGGTGTTGTTTTGCTGCGCCATTATCAAGCTGGTTTAGTAATAAGGTTGCTTCATTAGTTGCGCCGGTAGCAAAGTAATTACGTGCTAAAGCACATTGGGTTTCAATGCGCAGTGGGGCTATAGCAACGAGCTTACGTAAGCTATCTTCAACGAGCTTTTTATTTTCTTGCCCTTTGCCAATATTTATCTGCTTTAATAGCCATGCGACAGACTGAGTGTCTATATCCTCGACTGTTTTAGCACTTAACGTTGAGCACGCTACTAAGGCATAAACTAAGCTAAACCTTAACGACATTCATCGCTCCAGTTAGGTTGCAGCGTCCCGTCTGCTAAAATTGCAAAGCGTTTATCTAAGGTACTGCTACCAAATAAATTTAATACACTATCGTAATAACGCGATTTGCTAAATGATTTATCAACCATTAACTTTTGTTGAATCGACATTGTTACAGCGTCATTGTCATTATTTGCTGTTGCTAGTAAAGGCAGTAATGCGGCATTAAAGCCAACAGGTCCTCTTTTATCTGAGTTCCCCGTTTGTGCATAGGTATTTAAAGGCACATAACCACGCTTATTTATCGTTTTAATGAAAGGAGCAAACTGTGCGACTAATTGCTTTTTGTAAGGTGCATCCTCTGCCATCATACTTGCCCACAAATAGACTCTAATTGCATTATAGCTTCCCAAGTCGGTTACTTTTTTATCAAAGTAAAAGCCCTTGTTAGTATCAAACATAATCCAATCAGGGCTAACACCTTGCTTACTTGTTTCAAGAATTAGGTTGGCAGAACCGTCATGCAGCTCTTGCCATGGTGAATGAGGATAAAGTTTGCTAAATTGCTGATAAATAAACAGCGGCGAATAGCTTGGATTTAATTTATAGCGCTTGTTATCAAACTCAAAGCCGCTAGGTGCGGGTAATAAAGATAAACCAAGTCCTTTAATATACGCTGTTTCTTCGCGCATTATACGCTGTGCGAGCACAGCTGCTAAAATACGGTAACGGCGGTCATCCCAAAGTATAGCTGCTTGCGATAAGCTATAAGCAATCCATAAATCAGAGTCAGATGCTGGGTTTGAGTCAAGAATATTACCTACGTTGTTTTTATTAACTCCCCATAGCCATGCAGGTAGGCGAGTACTTAAATCGCCTTCGGCTAAATGCTCTTCAGTCCAGTTTAATACTTTATCAAAAGCGGTTTTATCATTGGCAATTAGCGCAAAAAATAGCGCATAGGATTGCCCTTCAGAAGTGGTAATATTTTGCTCGCTGCCTAAGTCGATTATTCGGCCATCATCACTCATAAAGTGTGTTTTAAACGTTTGCCATTGCTGCCAAGGCGCACATTGTTGTGCGTGGCTTAAAGGAGTAAATAAAATCAGCATAATAAATGCTTTAGTTATAAATAATTTCATTATTTATCTCCTTCAGCTAAACGTTTGTAGGTAAGGGCCTGTAGTAAGCGCCAAATTATAAATGAAATAAGTAACAGGGTTAAAATAGATAAAAAAGCTAGCCAAAATGGATGATCAGATAAATGAAACCAAATTAAAGTATACACAGGTACATACCCCACAAAATACGTATCATCTGCCTTAACAGAGCTTACGCCTTGGCTAGTAATAACGGCAGCGCTGCCTTTAATTTGCGATAACCATTGCGACTCGTTAAATGCAGTATCTAGTAGTGTGTACGCTTTATTAGTACTGGCGGTTAACGACACGATTGAGCGCTCAGAGTCAAATGGCGATTGAAACCCTGCAATAACGGCTAAGTCTCCGCTACTAACTAAGCTTACCTGTACATCTTCTGTTGTATCAGCATCATAGGCGCCATTATAAAAAGCTTGCTTTATAATTCTGTGGTTATTTTTTAAAAGCTTACTGGTGGGCGCGTTCTCATCAATGTCACTCACCGCTGTATTTGCGGCGGTAATAATCATAATATCTTTGTCATCATAATTACTATTATCGTCACTGACTGATTGTATTTCTAAACGGTGTCCAGGGTAGCCTGTGATAGCACCAAAGCGACCGGTTAAATTGAGTAGTAAAGTGATTGCTTCAGGTGTTGGATTATCATCTAAAATAACCAAGGTTTGATGTAAGTCGGCATATTTAGTAAATGGGAAACCGCTATTAGCAAATACATTTAAATCGGGTAGGGCAATGTAATGATGAAACCCACTAACATCAATATTTGAATTACCATCTATTACGCCATACTCCCCTCCTGCAGGTACAACAGAGCATTCTCCCTTTTTAAGTACACCAAAGCGAAAGTCAAAGTTAAGCTCATTTCTAATTGCTAAGTTAATCCCATTTAAGGAAAAATCTTCTGCGTTTTTTGTGGTATCTGTATTACCAATTAAAGGCATAATTGTTTTGGTTTTACTTAGTAATGAATCATTTTTACTGAGTAAAAAACCACTAATAAACTCTTGATTAATTAGCATGTTTAGGCGTGAGTCAAGCATGCTGCTCTCAGGCGTATTTCTATATTGCAGCGTAATTGGGATGCCTTTTTCGCGCCAAGTAAATAAATCGGGTGCAAGGCGTACGTTTAATTTTACCGGGCCATTATTTAAGCCCTGAGCTTGTAATTGTTTTGGGTAGTCAATTAACTCATCAAAATGTACGGGGCGATCGCCTCTTAACCAGCGAGGAGCATCATATGCTTCTCTTAGCGGGAGCTGATTAATAGCCTCTATACTAGCGGTGCGACCAGTCATCAGTTTATGACCAAATGCTAAACCCGTTACTGCAGTTTTTAAATCAGCAGTGTCTTTGCCCACTATAAGTAACATTTTTTTATAGCGATGGAGTGGGTTAGAAATAATTTCAATTGTTGGTTTATCAACATCAGGGTAGTCACGTAAAAAATCAGGCTTAGAGTCGTTAGTGATAAACACCACGCTATGTTCATTAGGTGCTTTATTTTTTAATAACGGAAATTGTGCTCCGCGCCAATCGGCTTGTGCACCAAACCAGCTAGATAAAGTGGCGGCAGCTTCAATGGCTTCTTTGTTTGGCGTTGTAGCAAATATAAATGGCAGGTTTAATTTACTAAAATCTTTACTATCAAAAAAGGGTTCAGGTAAATACTCTAAACGACTATCAATAGCCAGCTCAGTCTGATCAAGAGTAATATTGCTTGATTTACTTATTTCAACCCAAATAGAGCGATTATGGTAATCATGACAGGTCAAGTCGTAATAGCCCACTAACTCAAAACGAATTTGATTAAAGTCTTGTATGTATTTTGAATTGAGTTGAATGTTATGCGTAATTAAGTTTTCAACGGTACTAAGCTGTTTATTAACAGGTAATACTGTGACTAAGTTTTCATTAAAATATACTTTTAAGTGTGAAACATTAGCAAGCAATGATGGCGAGTTAGTATAAGAAAAATTAAGCATTAAGTTTTTGCTTAGTTTATCTATACTGTTGGTAAAATCGACGCGAGAATTATTGTTTACTCCATCTAGTTTATAGTTAGTAAAACCTAAAGCATTAAAATCAAGTTTTAAGCCCGATACGGCTGCACTTTCGGGGTAACCATTTGCAAAAAGTGATTTATTTGGCATAGGTTCGATAGCAATAACGTGCCACGCCGTACTAGTAAACAGAAGTAGGGTGAGTGTATTAAGCAACTTTTTAATCATAATTATTCTGCACTATCGGTTTTTTGGGAATGAATGAATTTACGTAAATAACTAAATTAGTCATAAACTTAATAATAGGTTGGAGTTGTCTTGGTGCGTGAAACAATATATTAGTAAACCCTCGTAAACTTGTTTTTTTAACTTCTTTAAAGCTATAAGATGGGCGATCATGTTTAAAATTGTTTTGCCAATCTAACCAAGCATCAGCTCTTGAAAAAGTACACTGAATAAACGCCAGTTGCTTTTCTATACTGAGATCTTTGAGTGTAAGACCAAATTGCTTCTCCCGAGTATTAGTTACATAGGTAGTAAACGAAAACTGCTTATTACCTCTGCTCATTAATAGCTCTATTTTATCGTTAACCCTGCATAAATGCGCATGCTCGGTTTCAATACCTACTCCGTTATCAGAGTAGTCGGTAATTTTAACTTTTAAAGTATGTCCATTCGCTAAACGAATACCCGCCGGAAAGTTTGCTTTTACGCGGTGTGAGTTTCTTACTTGACGAGCTTCAGCTGCTACCGCGACGGCAGCACCTAAAATAATAATATTATAGGTGGCCCATGCCATACTAATAATTAGCACTCCAATTTGATTTGGCTCACCAAAAAAGGCTCTTAAAGTACCCACAATAATGCCTAATAAGTTAATCGCGAGTAATACCATATAGGGTTTAGAAATCCCCCAATCATAATGCTCTTTATTATTAAGTCCCCCTTTTTCAGTTACATTAAACTTACCTTTATTTGGGTTAAATAAAGCAACTGTGGTGGGTTTTAATATATACCAAGCCAGTACTGTTTCGTAAACTTCACCCCAAAATGAGTACCTGTATTTACCTTGAATACGTGAGTTAGTCGCTTTTACTTGAATGAGTGTGGGTACAACATAAATAAATATGGCTAAAAATGGTGCATAGATAATATAAGCGTTGAAATAGATGAGTGCTAAAGGAGCGGTTAAAAATACAATGCGAGGAACCCCAGATAAAAAGTGTAGCATGGCATTTATATAGCACAGTCGTTGTGGCAGGTTTAACCCTTTGCCTAATAGCGGGTTATCAAGACGAAATATTTGCGCCATACCACGCGCCCAACGAATTCGTTGGCCAATATGAGCCGATAAACTGTCGGTGGCTAATCCCGCGGCTTGTGGAATATTAATATAAGCTGTTTTATAACCTGCGCGCTGCATTCTTAGTGCGGTGTGCGCGTCTTCAGTTACGGTTTCAAACGCAAAGCCGCCTATATCATCAAGTGCTTGGCGTTTTAATACCGCACACGAGCCACAAAAGAAGGTCGCGTCCCACATATCATTTCCATCTTGAATTAGGCCATAAAACAGCATGTTTTCGTTAGGGACTTGACTGTGGTTATTTAAATTTCTTTCAAAGGGATCGGCTGAAAAAAAGTGATGCGGGGTTTGCACTAAGCATACCTTACTATCTTTTAAAAACTGCCCCATGGTCATTTGTAGAAATGATCGAGCAGGAACGTGGTCGCAATCAAAAATAGCAATGTATTCGCCATCTGTATAGCGCATCGCACTATTCATATTACCCGCTTTGGCATGATTATTATCAGGGCGAGTTAAATAGCCTACGCCAACTTGTTCAGCAAATTGAGCAAACTCAGGGCGTTTGCCATCATCTAATATGTATACATTAAGCTTATCTGCGGGCCAATCAATGCTCATCGCCGCGAGTGTAGTGGGTTTCACTACGCTCAGAGGTTCATTATAGGTTGGAATATAAACGTCTACGGTTGGCCACAGGTCGGTATTTTTAGGCATGGCAATAGGTTTACGCTCAAGCGGGTTAATAGTTTGGAAAAAACCAAGAATTAGTACTAGCCAAGCATAGGTTTCAGCAAGCAATAAGCCCAAACCTAGGAATAAAGCGAGAGGATCATCCCAATTTAGTGTTTCAGTGTACCGCCACCATAAATAGCGCGAGGAGGTAGTGACTGATAATGTGATCATGATAATAGTCGCCATTTGTCCTTTCACTCGCCTTAGTGAATAGGCTACCAATAAAATAAAACTAATAAATACAGCTTGAGCCTCTAAGCTAAACGGAATAGTGATAAAAATAGCCATTAAAAATAATATAAATGTAATAGCGATATATTTTATAAGCTTATTTTGCCAGACACTCGCATCTGCCATTGTTTTAAAAGCACTTTTTTTTGTTTTTTTAGTGCTTTTAGATAATAAACTTTTTAGTAACTTTCCTAGCTTTAAGTCAATCCAGCGTAGTTGTCTAAATATATAGTTTACTGATGAGTAAAAATAATGAGTAATAGGCTCTTTTACAGCGCTATTTTTAGGCTCATATTTAAAAAACAATAAAAATAAACTTTGTAATACAAAGCGCAGGCTATTTGAGTAAATAGAGCTGCGATAAGGTAATTTTAAGTGTGGGTAATATGTACGCAAAAAGTTATGAGTAGTTAATTTATGAGGGTTAAACTTTATAAATAACGAGCTAATAAGCGTTATAAAAGGAAATGAAAACGCTTCTACTACATTCATTTTGTGTTGATTAAAATAACAATGAAATTTAAACATCACGAAGCGAGCTAGCTTTTCTGTAAATAAAAGGCGCAAAAGTAAATATAAAGTACGATCTAATGGGCGTCTATTTAAGGTACTCATAACTATAACGCTGCCTTGCTGACCAACCAGCCAGCAAGTGTTTCAAAGTCGTCATTCGCCACACTATAGGGGGCGCAATTAAATGCAACATTGCGATAAGCGGTCGACTCTTTAACAACTTCATCATGATTAATAAAAAATGGCGCTATTCGCGGCAGTGTTGTTTGCCACAAGGCAAATAAATCAAACTCAAGTAATGAAGCTGAATTGTATTTATTGACTAAAAAATAATGTTTCCAGTCAATATTAGACTCCTTAAGTGTTACTAAGCGCTTGTGAATTAAGCTGTGGCAAGTTGCATCACAGTTTACTAACTCAACAAAAATATCATCGTGATTTAAACTGTAATGCGTAATATCTATATGTGAAGGGCAGTCGTATAGCATCCATGTGCCAGGAGCAAGGTCTAATTGCTGGCAGCTATTTACTGTATCTATAACATCATTTGTTGTGGCTGAATTATCGCCAAAGGGCAGAAATATAATGCCATTACTATCTTGTTGAAACATTGATAGCGCATCATTAAATGTTTCAGCGTTACTCCAACCAAGAGTTTGTGTCCAAGGTAAACCAAAATGTAAGCTTAAATCACTTTTTGCGTCTAAGTCGATAGCAATAACATCAACATCTGATTTTTTAAGTGCGCATGCGAGGTTGGCTACAATAGATGTGCCTCCTGTACCGCCTTTTATCCCTTTTATAAAAACTCTTTGCACTTTATTAAGCTACCTATTTATTTTGTGGCATTAACTGCACTGTCTATTTCCTTTAATAAAGGATACTTATTTATTGTTTTTATATTTTGTTGTTGATTAACGATTTCGACATAATCGTCACTTTGGCCGCCAAAACGATGCGATAAGTTTTTAATGTCATTTGATGTTAACGTTTTTGACTCTTTAAAAGCTAAACTTCTCATTGATAGTTATACTGCTTTGTTAATAGACTTTATTTTTTAAAGTGGACTTTATTTAGCTATTATATATAGAATAGCGCTTAAAACTAGTGAAAAAGTATTTTAAAATAAGGGTTTTTAATTGCATCAGCTTAATATATCGGGATTAGAGCCTTTTGCCAAAGAGCTACAAACGGCCTCAAGCTATGCTGTTTTAGCGCCTCAAGACAATATAGTTATCGAATTTTCGTTACAAATAGTTAACGAAGGTTGCGCAGGCAATATATTTATTGCATCTGCGCAGATTGAATCTTTTTTTGAGCTTCCTTCCTCAACTAATTTAATTACAGCTTATGAAAATAACCAGGTGCATTCATTTTCATTTAGCGCACAAAATAAAGATTTTGGTATTAAAGAGTTAGTAAAAAAAATGCTCAGTGAACTAAGTATTTACTCAGAAATAACCGAATCCTTAGTGTTTATTCATTTAAGTACGATGCAATTAGAGTCTATAAAAGAGCCAGAAGTTGAACAGCTGATGGAGTACTTTACGAAGTTTACTAAGCGCACTAATGCAACTTTGTTATTATTAGTGTCTGGCCCTGAAGTTGTTAAGTATCGCTTTTTAATCAGGCGTTTAAATAAATTATTCGATGGCAGTGTTTTTATTGATAATGATGCTGCAATACGTACCATCGACTATGATTACTGGCGCCATAGCACAGGTATATTAGCTAACGAGCAATATCAGTTGGTTTTTAAACACAATAAATTAATAGCAAAGCAAGCTATAGGTAACGAAGTAGAAAAGCCCGGTAGTAAGAACTTTTTTGATGAAGACGATGTGTGGCTTGTACAAAATGCAGTTCCTGAGGGGACTAAGTTGCCAGCACATTATCGCATTGTGGATGATAATAAAGACCTATATAAAAAAGGTCCCAGAATAGAAGCTGCTACGCTTGTTTTTTCGGTAACCCGATATACTGATCTAAAACAACTAGCAACACATTGTTTTGAATTAAGAAAACACTGTGGTCGTTGGCTAAAGTTAGTAATTCAAAATGTTGATGGTATTATTCGTCATCAAGATGAGTGTTTATTTTTAACTCTTGGAGTAAACCTTATTTTATATAGTTTTTCTGAGCCGTCACGATTATTATCGCAAATTCAGTCAATTCAAGGTTTTCAATTCTCCAGACCCTTACCGCCTTCTGTTGAGCATGTACTGCAGTACACAGAAAATACTTTTTCGAAGGGGTATTTACCTTTTATAGAATTTACTCGCCAGGTTGAAATACACAGCAACTCCGCGGTTAATTTAGGAGTGAGTGGTGTGTTAGTCAAATTAGAGCTATTACCAAGAATAGACCCTATACATCCGCTGCATTTATTTCACATAAAGCGCGAAGGGGATGTGTTAAGTGTTGCTGAAAATACAATTTATTTATATTTACACGCGTGTAGAGAAAATGATGTAGATAATGCGATTAAACATTTATTTAAATTAGAAATTAGTGACTTTTTTGTACAGCAAAATTTGATGTCGGAGCATTTTTATATTCAACAAGAATGTAAGCAACTTAGGCGTTATTATAAAGACAAAAATGTAATTGATTACTCTAAACAATTAACTGAAAACAACAGTTATGAGTTTGCCCCAAGTTTTATTAATAATTCAGCTATTGATATAGACAGCCCCGAACTTGTTATTACAGAGCGCGCAGATGCAACGCCTATTATAATGAAACTAAGGATATAAATTATGAGTATGAATCAATTTATTATTACGACCTTATTGGCAATGTTGCTCGGTGGTATATTGTGCCTAGCGGGTTCGTTTATATTATCTAAATTAAAAACATACTATCTACAGCTCACTTTTAAACACCAAGTTTTAGAGCCGTACATGTTTAAAAAAAATGAAAAGGACAAACCGTGAAGTTATCGGGTTTAGGTATTTGGAATCTCTATTTTTTAGTAAAGTTTGTACTTTTTTATTATGGTGCCATAAAATTTGATTTTTTAAGTAATGCTGCTTTAGCTGCCTTATTTGCACTTACCTTTAGTAATTCACAAGTAGATAAGCTAAAGCACTTTATTGGCGCGGTGTTTGCGATTGTATTGCTTTATAAAGATTCATGGTTACCTCCAATTGATAGATTAACCAAACAAGCGGGAAATATTCAAGATTTTAGTTTAGGTTATTTTGTTGAGTTGTTTGGCCGCATAGTTAATTACGATATGCTGTTGGGCTTATTTATTATTGTTATTTGTTTTTGGTATACCTCGCAGTGGATCCGCTTTACTACAGTAACAATAGCTGGATTAATTTTTATAGGTTACCAAGGTGCGTTAAAGCCAAATGATATGGCAGTGTCGGTGCAAAATGCGCCTAATCAAGAGCAAGTGTTTAGCAATACTGCTGTAGTTACCCAAAAGCTAGATTCAGCAGATCAGCAATTAAATGATTTTTATAAGCAGCAGAGCCAATTAGTTAGCTACTTTCCAGATGAGTATAACGGCACGCAATTTGACGTTGTTGTTTTAAATATATGCTCCCTAGCTATTGCAGACTTAAACGCTATAGGCGTGAGTTTAGATGATGTTTATAGTGATTTTGATATTGTTTTTTCTGATTTTAATTCAGCTACGTCCTACAGTGGTCCTGCCGCTATTAGGTTACTACGGGCAAGTTGTGGGCAAACAAGCCAACCAGCACTATTTGATGATGCGCCAGAGCAATGTCACTTATTTAATAACCTAGAAAAGCTAGGATACGACAGTCATTTAGTTATGAATCATGATGGCCATTTTGACGGCTTTAAAGATTTAGTGAAAAAGCAAGGTAAGCTAAATAGCCCACTATTTGACACCACATCATTACCTGTTGCGCAGTATAGCTTTGACAGTAAACCTATTTATTCAGACGGGGCGGTACTAAATAGTTGGCTTGAAGAGCAAGGCGATAGCTGCGCACCATGCGCTATGTATTACAATACGATTAGCTTGCACGATGGCAATCAACTGGCTAATAGCAGGCGCATGAATAGTGATGAAAGTTATCCTGTTAGACAACAAAATTTATTTTCAGATATTAATCAGTTTATTAAAAACTTAGAAAAACGCGGCCGCAACGTGATGCTAATGTTAGTGCCAGAGCATGGCGCTGCACTGCAAGGCGACAAAGTACAATTTGCAGGGCTGCGCGAAATACCAAGCCCTTCAATAGTAACAGTGCCAGCGGCAATTAAGTTTATAGGTCCTGACTTGCCTCGTATGTCGCAAATAACAGTGGCAAATACAAGCAGCTACTTTGCTCTATCTGAGCTGATAACTAAGGTGATGAAGAGTAATTACTTTGCAGGGAAAAGTAATAATATGGCAGAATTAGTGAGCCAGTTACCCACTTCGCAAAAAGTAGCAGAAAATGCCGGAACAATAATGATGTATGTTAATAAACGTCCATATATTCAATTAGATGGCGGTGAGTGGACTTTATATCCCCGAGGGTGAGTTATTTTTTTATATTTAGCTCAAGCAAAAAAAATGCATATATGTCCAAATTTGTTTACATTAAACTATCCAGCTGATCAGAGTTAGCGTATTATTCAGCGCAAATAGTTTCCCCTTATTTGAGGCTGTATGCGTTTAGATATTCATTGTGCGGATCGAGTTGGTATTGCTCAAGAAATCCTTAATATTTTAGTTAACTATAATGTTGATTTAAAAGGGATTGAAGTCGACTCAGTTAATTGTCGTATGTATGTTAGCTTTCCTGAAATAGAATTTGAGCAGTTTCAAAAAATCATGCCATCAATTCGCTTAATTGATGGTGTGCATGATGTACGCACCACGGCATTTTTACCCTCAGAGCGTGAACATAACGAATTAAATACACTACTAAGAGCACTACCCGATGGCGTTATTTCAATAGATGCCAAAGGTTGGGTGCGTTTATGTAATGACGCAGCGTGCAAAGATTTACAACTAACAGAAAAAGAAGTTATTGGTGCCAATATTAATAACTTACTTAAAGGTTTTAATTTTACTCGCTGGCTTGAGGGTAAAGAAGTACTTGGCCAAACTACGCGCGTAGAAGTGGCAGGTGAAGATTTTATTGCGGATATTTTACCCATTGCTGTTCCGCAAAGTAACGAAGGCGATGTGCTAGCCGGTGCGGTAATAAATATTAAATCGCAAAGTCGCTTAGGCCAACAAGTAAGTGCTTTTAGACGCTATGGACAAGAGAGCTTTGCTACTATTCATAACTTTAGCACTGCAATGCGCCGAGTGGTGCGTGAAGCGCGTAAAATGGCGCAGTTAGAAGCGCCTATTTTAATTACTGGCGAAACCGGTACTGGTAAAGAGTTGCTCGCACGTGCATGTCATTACGCTTCTAATCGCTCTGTTAAGCCTTTTATTGCTTTGTCGTGTGCTTCGCTACCCGATGATGTGGCCGAATCTGAATTATTTGGTTATGCCGGTTACGAAGAAAACGCCGCGCCAAAACGTGGCGTACTTGAACAAGCCGATGGCGGTACTGTATTTTTGGATGAAGTGGGCGAAATGTCTACTCAATTACAAACCAAGTTACTGCGCTTTTTACAAGATGGCACATTTAGAAAAGTAGGCGATGAAAACGAAGTAAAAGTTAATGTACGTATTGTTGCTGCCACTCAAAAAGACTTGCCTGCTATGGTGCAAGAAGGTGTTTTTAGAGAAGACTTATATTACCGTATTAACGTTTTAACGCTAGAAATAGCACCTCTGAGAGATCGCAAAGCCGATGTGGGGCCGCTTGCTGAGCACTTTATTCAAAAGTACGCACAGCAAAATGGTCATGACGTGCCGTTGTTATCACAAGAGTGTTTAAGCTTTTTACAAGATTATCCGTGGCCGGGTAATGTACGCCAATTAGAAAACGCAATTTACCGTGCTGTGTCTTTGTTAGATGACAGTGAATTACGCGTTGAGCATTTACAACTCCCTACATTTACCCATGATTTAGGGTATTTAGAATCAGATTTTGAAGGCTCACTTGATCAAGCAGTTAAACGCTTTGAGGCTACGTTATTACGTAAGCTATATCCTGCTTATCCTAGCTCACGCCAACTAGCAAAGCGCCTTGGTTTAAGCCACACCGCGGTGGCAAACAAGTTACGTGATTATGGTATTAATCGTAAAACAGTAAAAGTTTAGTAACGCAAAGTAATAACTATAAGCTTAAACGTGCGCGGGTAGCTTATAGTTATTTACTTTAATAAAGTAAACTTTGGCTAAACGCGTGTGATACACTTAATTTAATTTTAACTGGTAAGACCTCTGCTGTGAACTTATACATTCGACTTATTTTATTGTTTTTTAAAATTAAACGTAACCATGACTATCAACACTTACTTGATACGGTAGATATTGATTACAAAGCCCTACCTACAGATTGCGATATAAACTTACATTTAACTAATTCACGTTACTTGGCTATGATGGATTTATCGCGCACTTGGTTGACAGAGCGGGTGGGTTTATTAAAGCACATATTAAAACGTCGTTGGTTTCCAATTGTAAACGCGACTGCTATTACTTATATTCGCGATATAAAACCTATGCAGCGTTATACAATTAGCACCCGTTTAGTGGGCTGGGATCATAAGTACTTTTATATAGAGCAAAAATTTCACTCTCAGCGTGGCTTACACGCAATTGCTTATGTACGCGGCGTATTTAAAAGTAAAAAGGGCATAATTAGCATTGAAGAAATGCTGGAAGTAGCTGACTTTAAAGGTGTAGCCCCTATTTTACCAAGTGAAGTAATGCACTGGAAAGAAATGTTAGAGCAGAAAAAAGTAACTAATTTACCACGATAATAATAGTTAACCTGAGCTCTGGTTAGTTATGAGTAATAATCAATAGTTGAAAAAAAAGGCCTTACGGCCTTTTTAACACACATGCTTATTACTATTAAAAGCTGTATTTAACCCCAAACATCGCCACAATTGGGTCAATTTTAACGGTTGACGTTAATGCTTGAGCGCCATCGGCATAGACAGTTGCATCAGTTTCAATATCCATAATTGAAACCATAGCGTGTAGGCCCCATTTTTCATCTATTTTATAGTTAGCACCCACTTGCGCTACAAAGCCAAACGAATCATCAAGTTTAACTTCTACATCATCTGTTCCAAGTACTGTTTTTAGTGCTTGAGAAGGTTGCTCATCAAAGAAAGTTGTATAGTTAACACCTACACCAACAAAAGGGCGAAACGCGTAGCTTGAATCTAAAAAGTGATATTGCGCTACTAACGAAGGAGGTAAATGCTTAATGTTAGCTATTTTATTGCCCGCTAAACCACCCGCGCCATTTATATCATGTGAAAACGGTGTAGCTGCAATTAACTCTAACATCCATTGCTCATTAAAAGCATAATCAACAGTAATACCTAACTGAGTATCTGAACCCGGATTAAGTCCTAGGGCAGAATTTTCGTTAATTGGTGAGCTAGTACTATCAGGGTTTACGTTTATAGCACCCACGTTTACGCTAAAGTTAGCGTGTGCAGCAGGAGAGAGTGCTAATAAAGAGGTGAGTAATGCAATGCTTAATTTAGTTTTCATGTTGTTCTCCAAGAACTACTTTGTGATTGCCGCTATTATTATTCATTAACACAAACAATAACTTGTTTTAGATCAAGGTTTCAGAAATGTTTGAAGTTAGCAAAATCATTTATTGATTTAGATTAAGTTTCTCCACAGTACATAACAAAAGCTATTGACTTATTTAGGTAATATTCAGAATAAAATCAGCCAAGTTTGTTAAACTTATCTTTATGTCTCCTTTTCAATATTAAGCAGGTTAAATGAACGCTACCCAGCAGCTGTTTCTTCATGGTTCAATTTCTAAAGCGCTGCTTAAGTTAGGTATTCCTATAATTTTAATCAATGTTTTACAGTCGGCGTATCAACTCACTGACGCTTTTTGGGTGGGGCGTTTAGGGGCTGCGCAAGTTGCTGCTGTGTCTATTAGTATGCCTGTTACTTTTTTAGTCATTGCCATAGGTGCAGGTTTGGCGATGGCAGGGGCTATTTTATCGGCGCAATATATGGGAGCAGGGCAGCAAGACAAAGTAAATCATGTTGCCGCGCAAACTATGTTAATGGTGACGCTAACAGCCATAGTGCTGGGGGGCATAGGTTATATGCTATCGCCTTATTTTTTAACCCTTTTAGGCGTAGAAGACGCTGTTTATGGCGATGCACTTAAGTTTATGCATGTATCGTTTATTGGGGTTATTTTTGTATTTATTTATGCCATGTTCCAATCGTTAATGCGTGGTATTGGCCAAACAAAAGTACCGCTAATTATTGTGAGCGTGACCGTATTGCTTAATTTTGTACTCGATCCGTTATTTATTTTTGGCTATGGCAGTTTTCAAGGCTTAGGGGTAATGGGAGCTGCACTGGCAACTTTAGTAACGCAGAGCTTAGCTGCACTTGCTGGGGTAATTATATTTTTACGCGGCCGTCATGGTATTCAATTACAGCTAAAAAGTTTTTACCCCGATTGGCAATATATAAAACAAGCCTTCTTTTTAGGCGCTCCGGGTTCAATTGAATTGTCGGCTCGTGCTTTTGGTTTAATTATCATGTCTTTTTTAGTGGCAAGTTTTGGCACGCAAACGATTGCATCTTACGGTGTTGGCTCCAATGTTTTACAAATGGTGATGATCCCAGCAATGGGTTTGTCGATGGCTGTGTCTACATTAGTGGGGCAAAATATGGGCGCAGGAAACCCCAAACGCGCTGCGCAAATAACTCAGCTTGCTAGTTTATGGGGCTTACTAGGCCTGTCGTTTGTGGGAGGGGTAGCCTATTATTTTGCCGAGCATTTAGTTGCATTTTTTATTCCCGATGATGGGGCTGTAATCGCTAAAGGCGCAAAATTTATTCGCATAATGTGTTTAACTTGGGGGGGAATTGGTGTACAACTTTGTGTCGTGGCTGCTTTTAGGGCATCAGGCAATATGCTTAATGCTATGTTAGTTGCCCTGTTATCACAGGGGGTTGTACAGTTTCCTGCGGCGTATATTTTATCTAAACATACGCAATTAGGAGATCACGGTATTTGGTATTCATTTGCCATTACCAACGTAGTTATTGCGCTTATTACCTATGCGTGGTTTGCTCAAGGTTCGTGGCAAAAAACTATTTTAACCAAAGAAGACAAAGACATAGCAAAAATTAGCCAAGAAGCTTTCATCGAAGAAGGCAGTCACTAAACATTGCGGTGGGGTTTGCTGCCGTATAATTAATTTTATAAGGAATAACTATGTCTGTTTTGGTTGCTATAGGGGATCGTGATAATTCTAAGCTGGTGTCGCAGTTACAAGCACGCTTACCTAATATACACATTGAGCAATACTCACAGTGTGAAGATTTCAGTAAAGTTGAGTTTGTATTAGCCTGGTATGCACCAAAAGAACTATGGGCACAATTACCTAATTTAAAAGTGGTGTCGTCGTTTGGTGCTGGGGTTGATAGCATTGATTTAGACTTGCTGCCAGAGCATGTTGAAGTAGTGCGTATTGTTGACTCCCAATTAGAAGTAGATATGGCCGAGTATGTACTTACTCACGTATTGGCGCAAAAACTACAATTAAAAGAATATTATCAAAAACAAGCCGCAACGCAATGGAAACCAAATCGGGTATTAAGTCACAACAAAGTGGCTATTTTAGGCTTTGGTCAATTAGGCAGAGCTTGTGCGCAAAGACTCGTTGATAATGGCTTTAGCGTGAGCGCGTGGGCACAAAGCCATAAAGACGTGAATAACGTGACCATGTATTATGGAGAACATGGGCTAAACGAAATGCTGCCTAATACAGATTATTTAGTGTGCTTATTACCGCTGACCGAAAACACGGCCGGAATTATTAACAAAGATTTATTGGCTAAATTACCCGCCCATGCAGTATTAGTAAATGCGGCACGCGGCCAGCACGTAATAGAAGCTGATTTATTACAGGCACTTAATAGTGACCGTTTACGCGCCGCCACGCTTGATGCATTCGATCAAGAGCCATTACCAAGTGAGCATCCATATTGGCTGCATCCTAAAATAACCATAACACCACATTGCGCTGCATTATCAGATGTTAACTGCGTTATTGAACAAATTGAAGTGAGTATTCAATGCTTAACTAATGGCACACCACTTAAAAACCGGGTTGATAGAACCAAAGGCTATTAGCCACAAAGAAAATGATTTGATAAACATCTTGTTAACAGGTGTAATTTTTATTATTGTATGAAACTTATTCTTACTAATAAAAATAATATCGAGAATACTATGAAGTCTAATCAGGGCGGCGTTAAATTAAGTTTAGTGGTTATATCTATTATAATTTTAGGAGTATCGGCATGGTTTAACCAAGCAAATGCTTGCGAGCTTGCGCTAATACTCTATTAAAACAAAACCTATGCTGAGTTTTTATCAAACCTAGCATAGGTTTTTTGCTATAAGCACTAAAATTATCTCCTTAATTAGTTATCTAATTTAAGTCCTCAGTATGCTGCTTGTTGTATCACACCACAATTTCATTCTTATATTGCTAATAGTTATCGGGTTAGTCCAGATTGACGATGATAGTTGCTCAGCGTCAGCCTTATGCTGGGTGCTAAATTAATAAGCACGACATCGGAGATAAGAATGACGACAGCACCTAAGTACGTAGAAGGGCATAACCTGTTACGCGGGAAATCGGTTTTAGTAACGGCCGCCGCAGGCGCGGGCATTGGCTTTTCAGCCGCATTACGTGCAGCCGAAGAAGGGTGCCGGGCATTAATGATATCTGACATTCATCCACGTCGTTTAGATGAAGCTGTAGCTAATATAAAAGCGCAAACAGGTTTGCAACAGGTATTTGGCCAATTGTGCGACGTAAGCCAAGAAGAACAGGTTCAGGTATTGATCAATGCAGCAGAGGATAAACTCGCAGGTGTTGATGTGCTTATTAATAATGCAGGACTAGGTGGTCAAACCGCTGTAGTAGATATGAGCGACGAGCAGTGGAGTAAGGTGATGGACATTACTCTTACCGGTACATTTCGTATGACCCGTGCAATGCTGCCATTTATGCAACAACGCAAGGCAGGTGTAATCATTAATAATGCTTCAGTATTGGGTTGGCGAGCACAAAAAGAGCAAGCACATTACGCCGCTGCTAAAGCCGGTGTTATGGCATTTACTCGCTGCTCGGCATTAGAAGCTGCTGAGCATGGAGTGCGAATTAACGCGGTATCGCCATCAATCGCTTTACATGAATTTCTTAAAAAAGCCTCAAGTGCCGACGTACTTGAGCAATTAGCCTCAAAAGAAGCCTTTGGTCGTGCTGCCGAAGTATGGGAAATCGCCAACGTGATGATGTTTTTAGCCAGCGATTACTCGTCTTACATGACGGGCGAAGTTGTGTCTGTTAGTTCACAGCGTGCTTAGGGGGGCAAAATGGCAAATAAAATAATTACTAGCAAAACGCAATTACTTGCTTCAACCGGACTTGATTTAGGCGTAAGCGACTGGATTGCAGTAGAGCAAAGCCGTATTGATATGTTTGCCGAGGCAACGGGAGATCATCAATGGATCCATGTCGATCCCATTAAGGCTGCAGAAGGCCCATTTGGCGCATGTATTGCGCATGGTTATTTAACCCTGTCATTAGTTAATTATTTTTTACCTCAGTTGGTAGATGTGCAAAATATAAGCATGGGAGTTAATTACGGCTGCGATAAAGTACGCTTTCCTAATGTGGTTACAGCGGGCAGTAAAGTACGCGGCACAGGGCAAATAATTAGTGTGGAAGAAGTTAAAGGCAGTGTGCAAGTGATCACGCGAGTAACCATTGAAGTGGCAGAGCAACAAAGGCCAGCCTGCGTGGTAGATACCATTAGCCGTTACTCGTTTGTCTAAATGTTTTGGTTAAGCACGACTAAAGCATAACACTTAAACAGCTAGCGGTTATGTTACAAATAATAGTATTAAATTGCTTAATATAAGAGTGCAATTTAAGAATAACGGTTATTGATAAAAGGTTGGATTTAATTACACAAACGAGGGGTAACATGGTCAATACTGATACGCGTTATATTATTTGGTTGCTGGATTTTTTATCTAGCTTGGGAATGGATACCAACACCATTGCTGCCAACAATGGTATCAGTCGCAGTGAGCTCCACAAACCTAATGTGCTCATTAATGCTAAACAGCATCGAGGTTTACTAACTGATGCACAGCAGTGTTATGAGGGCAGCGATCTTGGACTCATATTAGGTTTAAAACGCTCTATTGCTACCCACGACCAACTTGCATATTTAATGATGAGCAGCGCGACGCTGCGCGATGCCAGCCATATTGGGCTTAAATATCAAAATTACTCAGGCCGCTTTTCTGGTAATTTAGTAGTGACCTCCTTTAGTGAAATTCAAGCCGAAGGCTGTTATCAAATTGACGCTAAAACTGAGCTGGGTGAATTGCGTGTATTAGCAATAGAAGATTTACTTGCCAATATAGTCACTACTTGTCGTTGGGTGCTTGGTCAAGCATTGCCTATTACTAAACTACGTTGTAATTATCCGGCGCCAGTTCATGCTGAGCGTTACCAAGCCATTTTTAATTGCCCCGTCGAATTTGATGCCCCAGTAACCCAGCTATTTTTTGATGCTGCGATTTTGGATCAACGACTCCCGCAGTCGAGCCCAGAAAGTGTCAACTTTTATAAAAAACTGTGCGAAGAAAAAAGCATTACTCGAAATCATGGCGACATAGCATGGCGCTTGTCGCAAATTATTGTTGAAGATCCTGCCAGTCCTCCATCGCTGCACGATGCAGCACTAAAGCTGCATTGTAGTTGCCGTACCTTGAGCCGTAAGTTATTGGCGCAAGGTTGGCGCTATCAACAATTAATCGATCAAGTACGAGAGATACATGCGCGGCGACATTTGAGCGATCCTACGTTATCAATCACCCGCATTGGTCAGCAACTTGGGTATGCCGATAGTTCGGGGTTTCATCGCGCTTTTAAAAAATGGACTGGGTTGTCGCCAAGTGCTTTTCGCCATGCGTTATTTGCGGTGCGCTAATCGCTAGTTAATGGCCAGATCGGATAACAACTTGGCGCAATGAGACAAGCTTTATTAACCACTCAGACCTATTATTTTAACCATGATTTAACATGTTTATTTTGCACAGCAACAGGAAGGTATAATAATAATGAAAAAATATGATGGCCTTAATCAATCAATGCTAGAGCGCTTTGCAACTCGTCCGGGTCGCAAAGAATTATTACCAGAGTTAAGCGAAAAAGCGCAAGTTGCGCTTATGTGTCGCATGCTTATTCGTGAAGGATGGGATGAGCATATTGCAGGGCATATTACTTACCGATTAGAAAACGGTAATATTTTAACTAATCCATGGGAGCTCGCTTGGGGGGAGTTAACCGCCAGCGATATCGTTACGCTAGACCCAAAGGGGAATGTGCTTGATAGTGATTGGAATGTGACCCCAGCGATAGGTTTGCATTTACAGCTGCACGCAATGCGACCTGATGTACATGTTGTTATTCACAATCATCCGCATTGGAGTGGTATTTGGGCTTGTATGCAAAAAGTGCCGCCAGTATATGACCAAGCAAGTGCTTATTGTGGTGTTGAATTACCACTTTATGATGAATATGAAGGCACCTTTGAAAACGAAGCAACTAGCTTATCAGCAGTTGAAGCGCTCGGTGATGCTAAGTGGGCATTACTGGCAAACCACGGCTCGTTAGTGGTGGGTAAAAATCTGCGCCAAGCACACCTAAGAGCAATTACTTTAGAGTGGCGCAGTAAACGCGCGTATGAAGTGGAATTAGCAGGTGGCGGACGACCATTAAGTGATGAAGAAGTTAAAAAAGTGTCTATTGCTGACGACAACGGTTTCCCTTTTGTTTGGGAAGCAATGGCGCGTAAAGAATTACGCCTAGATCCAGGTTTAGTCGACTAAATTTGTCGGATTCACTTAGCTAAGTAGAAGGAATAAAAAATGAAGCTTACAGTAACTCCGCTTGATAATGTTGGCGTAGAAGTGTCGGGTTTCGATATTAACGAGCCACTTACCGATGAAATAAAAGCTGAACTAAAAGCACTATGGTACGAACACGCTATTTTAGTGTTTCGTGATCAGGATATTAGCCCTGAAAAGCAAATTGAGTTTAGTCGCATTTTTGGCCCGTTAGAATTACATCCGTTAAAAGTTACCACCAGTGATAAATATCCAGAGTTATTTGTGCTACAAAATGGTGGCCCTATGGATAAGTTTCAAACTGCTTTTTATAAAGGCGAAGAAATTGTGGGTCGGTTAGATTGGCACATGGATTTGCATTATACAGCGCGTCCAAATCATGGTGCACTGTTGCGCGCTGTGGTGGTGGCAGCAGAAGATGGCATGACCGGTTTTGGCGATTTAGCAAAAGCGTACGATGCACTCGACGACGACACTAAAGCTTTAATTGAACAGCTAGAAGTGGTTTACAGCTTTAGTATGCAGCGCCGTCATATGCGCTACGTTAACTTAGACGGTTATGAGCCTGGCCCTAACAGCCCAACAAAACCAACCGACATTGGCTTTCCTGACTTTTCAGACGCTGCTTACCCTATGGTAGTTACACACCCGATCAGTGGCCGTAAAGTACTTGAGGTGGTAGAGCAGTTTTTAGATAGAGTTGTTACTCCACAGCAATTTGGTTTATCGAATGATGAATCTATAGAGCTACTTGAGCGACTTGTTGCGCATGTACAAAAGCCGGAATTTACTTACTTTCATAAATGGCGCGAAGGCGACATGGTACTGTGGGATAACTGGCGTGCAATGCACTGCACTACCGGCACTAAGCCAGGGATCAATCGCGTTATTAACCGCACCACCATTGAGGGCGATATAACGCTTGGCCGTGTGTTAAAAACAGAATAACTTTACATCTATTGCAGCAGCTTAAATTAACCAGCTGCTGCTTTTTTATATCTTTCATTAATACTTACCAGCCTCTACACGACATTTCAATCTGCTAATTTTTAATCTATAGCATGCACTTAATATACTTGCTTTTAATACGCAGATTTATTACCTAAGCAGAATAAGTAAGTTAAACCGTTACGCAGTTTGCTATAACGGTTGTTAAATTAAGTGCTAGGGCGTGTTTATTTTTCGAGGTTAAATTGGCAGGTGCTTAGCGGCGCTGCGCCCAGCGAGCCTGCCAAAAAAAGTGGCATCTCCAACCGACATACCACTGGCATATCCCTTGGCTGTACGTGGTAATCCCGCGGTGGCTCGACCAGCTGCATAAAGCCCACTTATTATTTCATTGTCTAAATTAACCACTTCACCCGTAGTGAATGTTTTTAGCCCACCAAGCGTAAATATGAGCGGGCCTTTGGTGCCGGGCATAATTACAGCAGTCATTTCACTTGCAGAGTATTCTAATAAGGCAAAAGGGGGCTTGTTTAACGGTTTTAGCCACTCGGCGGTTTTATGAAATAGTGGGTCTTGTTTATTACTGGCGTGCTGATTAAAGTAGCTAACAGTTTGCTCAAGTATACCGGCCGGGAAGGGCGCTTCACTGGCAACTTCTGCTATGCTATCGCCAGTGGCAACAATGGCTGCACGTTGTAAATAATGCGACGCCTCAAAATCCTCTTCTTGTACTAACAAATAAAACTTTTGCTCAGCTTGTTGGCAAGAATAATGCGCCAATCTGGCTAAATACGCATCTTCATTTATATAACGCTGACCGTGTTTATTTAGTAAAATACCGTAGGTTAGCTTTGCTGGTGGATAGAGCGGAAACGACATAAAAGCCTGTTCCATATTAATTGTTTGCCCGCCGACTGCTTGGCCTAATTGAATACCATCCCCCATATCGAAGGTGTTGCCATAAGGTACGCAATACTCAAGTAGCTCAGGCATATATTGACGTGTCATGGTGTCGTTCATTACAAAGCCACCGGTGGCTAATACCACACCACGAGTTGCACGAATCGCAATTTCTCGGTTGTCGCGCTTAGCAATTACGCCGCAAACACGATTGTTTTTATCTACTAATAAAGCAATAGCGCGACAATCATTAATTACCTCAGCGCCCGCGCCTGCGATGCGCTGCATTATGGCATCCATAAATATTTTACCGCCTTCGTCGCCCACTTTAGAGGGCACGTGACCGCGTGGAACGGGCTTAGCAATGGTATTAAAAGGGTGAGCTTTTTCATTACCGGTAAATAATAACGACTCATCACTGAGTGGCACTACTGTACGCTCTAAAAAGGCTGCGCGTTTATAAGGTACACCAAGGGATTCAACCCAATCAAAATGTCCTGCAGCGCCTTGTGCATAACAACGCATCTTATCTTCATCGCCATACGGGCCAAGTGCTTCGCGTAAATAAGCCAGCATGTTTTCGGTGCTATCTTCTAAACCTAACTCTTTTTGT
Organism: Pseudoalteromonas sp. NZS127; assembly: GCF_015864805.1. Taxonomy (NCBI): domain Bacteria; kingdom Pseudomonadati; phylum Pseudomonadota; class Gammaproteobacteria; order Alteromonadales; family Pseudoalteromonadaceae; genus Pseudoalteromonas; species Pseudoalteromonas sp. NZS127. Next base: position 85,586 of record NZ_JADYWN010000004.1, read on the forward strand.
AATGCAGTGCCGCCACTGCCGCCTAAATACATTTCACAGCTTGATAATGCAGTCGAGCCACCCCCAGCACTGGCACGTTCTAAAATAGTAACCTTAGCACCTAAGGTTACAGCTTCTAGTGCGGCGGCGGCTCCTGCGCCGCCATAACCGCACACGAGTACGTCGGTGCTAATATCAAAGTGACTAATCGATTCAAAAGCGCGAACTTTGTGTGTGCTTAGTATTGGGTTCAAGTTATATCCTTATAAGTATTTAATATTTAGTGTTTAAAACTTGCCACTGCGCATCATGGCGTCCATACCACCATCTACATAAATAATGCTGCCATGCACAAAAGAGGCTTGGGCTGATTGTAAAAAACTGACCGCATCGGCAATTTCACTTGGCTGACCATTGCGACCAATAGGCGCAACAAAGTTACGTACGGCTTCGCCAAAACGTGGATCTTGCTTAGAGGCTTCGTGCAGTGGAGTTTCAATTGCACCAGGCGCAACTAAGTTAATACGTACGCCGGTACTCCCCGTTTTAACGGCTAAACGACGACAATGCACAGTGAGTGCATATTTAGACGCAGAATAGGCTATTTGTGGTTGGCCAAACTCATCTGCCAGTGCGCGAGCGGCTGGCTCATCATTGTTGAGCATTAACTCAATAATAGGATGTGGATCTGCCACTTGTTGACTAGCGGCCACTGAGCCAATAACGGTAATAGCTGGCTGCTCACCTTTAGCGAGTGCAGGTTGAAGTAATTCAATTAACTCGGTTGAGCCAAAATAATTAACCGAAACCACTAAACTGCTACTTGGTGCGGTAACGCCAAGGCCCGCACAACAAACTAGGCCATCTAGTTTACCATTGGCTAATTTGATAACTTGCTCTGCGGCATTAGCGCGACCTTCGGGGGATGATAAATCGGCATTAACCTCGGCTTGATGGCGGTCTATGCCGATCACAGTATGACCTGCTGCGCGTAGTTTTTCACAAACGGCGGCGCCAATCCCTGATGCTGAACCTGTAACTGCGGTAACTGACATAATAAACTCCTAGCATTATTGGTTAATAGTAATTAAAACAAAGTTTAATTTACTGAATGGGTTTTATGAGTTGTTTTGCTTGATAAGATTTTAATTTAAACAGTAAAAATACCGATATTAATGTTGTACTCGTACTAATAAGTAAAGCATAACGTAAGGATTCAACACCGGCCACCTCGCTAAATACTTCACTAAGCACGCCCACCAACATAGGCCCAACACCTATGCCTAAAAAAGTAATCAGCACGGTTTGCATTGAAATAGCCAATGCCCGCTGAGTGCCCGGTACAATTGAAGTGAGTAATGTGAGACAAGGGCTAACCCACCATACAGAAAAGAAACTCGCTAAGGTGCAAAACAGCATAGCAAATGGAATACCGGCAAAAAATAGGTCATCGCCTAAGCCTTTAGGCCATAAAAAATATATAACAATAAATACCCACCCCAGTATATGGCCTAGTATAGGTAGCCATAAAACACCTTTTCGTCTGGCGATTCTATCAGCCAAATAGCCACTAGAAAGAATTCCAATCGCTGCCGCACCGCCGCCAAAAAAGCCTGCCATCATGCCGGCTTGGCTCAGTGTTAAGTCGTGGCTGCGTACTAAAAAAGTGGCATTCCACATGCCAAACGCATTTGCGCCTAACGTTGCAATGGCGCTTGAGCAAACTAATAGTCGATAATCTTTGCGCTTTAACAATGCTTTTGTTGATGCTCTAAAACCTGTGGTTAGTGCAGGCTGCAGCGGTGAAGTTGGAGAGCTAATGGCATCATCGTATTGACCGCGTTTAGGTTCGGGCATCACAAAAAATAGCAAAAAAGAAATAAACAAAGCGGGAGTAGAGATAATAAAAAAGGTTTCTCGCCATCCATACAGCTCTACCCAATATGCACCTAAGGTAAGCGCAATAATGGCGGCAAAGGTAGCGCCAGAGGTAAAACAGCTAATCGCAAATGAGCGTCGCTCAACCGGGTAACTGTCCGAAAGTAACGATAAAGAGGCCGAAGTAACCGGTGCTTCAGCTACTGCCACCAACATACGCATTATTAGTAAACTAATAAAGCCTGCAGTTATGCCGCTAAGTGCTGTAATAATGCCCCACACTAATGCGCTGGCGGCTAACAAACGTGTGCGGCTCACTTTGTCAGCAAGTCTGCCGGCCGATAAACCGGTTAAAGTAAATACAATGGCAAAACCTAGGCCAGTTAATAAGCCCATTTGCGCATCTGAGGCGCCAAATTCAGCTTTGATGGGTTCAATCATCACCGCCATAATTTGTCGCCCAACAAAACTTTCTATATAAAATAAAGTAAGCACCAACAATAAAGCATGTTGGCGCCAATTAGATTTTTTTATGTTCAAGCTTTCGCCGCCTTTAAGGCCTTAGCCATAGTCATTGCGGTGTCGTCTATCATATCTTCTTGTCCGCCTACGGTTTTTAAGCGCCCGAGTTCAAGTAAAATATCACGTGCAGGTACACCGTATTTTTTCTCGGCGCGTTCTGCAAATAATAAAAATGACGAATAAACACCTGCATAACCCAAAGTTAATGAGTTTCGGTCAATACGAATAGGTTGATCCATCATTGGCATGACTAAGTCTTCAGCAACATCCATAATTTTGTATAAATCAATACCGTGATTAACTGCCATACGATCAAGTACTGCGGTAAATACTTCCAACGGCGTATTACCTGCACCGGCACCTAAACCGGCCACCGAACCATCGATGCGGTTAGCGCCCATTTCGATTGCCGCCAGCGAATTTGGAATACTCATGCCTAAATTATGATGACCATGAAAGCCAATTTCGGTCTCGCTGTTAAGTTCGCTGCGCAGTAACGCAATACGGGTACTTACGTCGTCGGGCAACATGTAACCAGCAGAATCCGTACAGTAAATACAGTTAGCACCGTAAGACTCCATTAGTTTAGCCTGTGCAAGTAGCTCCTCTGGGCTGATCATATGTGCCATCATTAAAAAGCCAACGGTATCTAAACCCATTTTACGCGCTGCGCTAATATGCTGCTCTGAAACGTCAGCTTCAGTACAGTGAGTAGCCACTCGAATTGTACTTACGCCATGATCATAAGCCATTTTTAAGTGATCAACCGTTCCTATGCCCGGAATTAATAACGCTGAGACTTTAGCTTGGGTCATTTTTGGCACTACAGCACTTAGGTATTCTTCATCGGTATGAGCAGGAAAACCATAATTAAGTGAAGAGCCGCCTAAACCGTCGCCATGGGTAACCTCAATTAAAGGAATGCCCGCCTGATCTAAGCCAGTGGCAATAGATACCATTTCATCTAAGCTAATTTGATGTTGCTTAGCATGCATACCATCACGTAATGACATATCGTGCAGGGTAACTTTTTTACCTTTTAAATCCATGATATTACTCCTTAAGATTGACTATCTGATGGCGATTGACCTAGCATTTGTAGTGCAAACATTTCTGCAGTACGCGCGGCCGACGCGGTCATTATGTCAAGGTTACCGGCATATTTAGGCAAGTAATCGCCCAAACCTTCAACCTCTAAAAATATAGACACTTTACGACCATCAAACACCGGGCCATTTTTTAGTTTATAGCCTGGAACATACTTTTGTACTTCAGCAATCATTTCATGCACAGATGCAGTGATAGCGGCTTGATCTGGCTCTGTTTCGGTTAAGCAATGGATGGTGTCGCGCATTAATAATGGTGGCTCAGCAGGGTTAATTATAATAATGGCTTTGCCTTTTTTAGCGCCACCAATTTGCTCCACTGCGCCTGAGGTAGTGCGAGTAAATTCATCAATATTTTGGCGTGTACCTGGGCCAACTGATTTTGATGAAACAGTGGCAACAATTTCACCATATTCAACCGGCTGTACGCGCGATACCGCAGCAACCATAGGAATAGTTGCTTGGCCGCCACAGGTCACCATGTTAACGTTTTTAATATCAGCATTAAGTTGATTTAGGTTAACCGGAGGCACACAAAAAGGGCCAATAGCCGCTGGGGTTAAATCTATCATCAACACGCCTTTTGCATTCACTTTAGCTGAGTTTTCACCATGCACGTAGGCTGAGGTTGCATCAAAAGCAATTTTGATTTCATCGGCTTCAATATGCGGTATTAAGCCATCGATACCGTCGGCGGTGGTTTTAATACCCAATTCGCGTGCGCGCGCTAAGCCTTCTGAGTCAGGGTCTATGCCTACCATCCAAACGGGTTCTAATATCTCACTGCGTTTGAGCTTATAAAGTAAGTCAGTACCAATGTTTCCTGAACCGATCAGGGCGCATTTAATCTTTTTCATGTTACTTCCCTCGTGGGTTAACTGTTAATCGCAAAAGCTGACAGAGCATGAACCGAGACCTTCGATCTCCATACTAAAATGATCGCCGCTGTTAGCATCTATTAGAGGAGCCAGAGCTCCCGACAGAATAATTTCGCCTTTTTTAAACTCTATACCATACTCGCCTAGCGTATTTGCCAGCCATGCAACTGCTTGCGCAGGATGCCCTTGTACTGCTGAGCCCACACCGGTTACTGCTTGTTTACCATTGTGTTTAACTACCATAGTGGCTGCAGCTAAATCGAGTGTGCTAGGGTCGGTATGTTTATCACCAATTACAAATACCCCGCATGAGGCGTTATCGGCCACGGTATCAACGATGGTGATTTGCCAGTTTTCGATACGCGAATCAACAATTTCAAAACACGGTGCCACCCAATCAGTCGCAGCAAGTACTTGCTCTGCGGTAACGTTTGGGCCTTGTAAGTCGTGTTTAAGGCAAAACGCAATTTCGCCTTCGGCGCGTGGTTGAATTAAATGTGATTTTTTAAGGCTAATATTACTGCCATCAGGGTGGTGCATAGTGTTGGTTAAAAAGCCAAAGTCGGGCTGATGCACATTAAGCATTTTTTGCACTGCTTCACTGGTAACACCAATTTTTTTACCAATGATTTTTTCGCCAGCCTGAGTGCGTATTGCCAGTGTTTTTAACGACACTTGATAGGCATCGTCGATTGTAAGCTCAGGGTTATTTTTAATTAATGGCGCAATAGGTGTGCGCTGTTGCTGCGCATCATAAAGAATTTGTGCTAAATGCTGTTGTAGTTCGCTCATGCGCTTTTATCCTCTGTAGACCAAAGATCAGGTAAGCCAGGATCGGTTTGATGAATAAGGCGTTTAAGTAATAGCTTTAATGCCATTACGTCGCCTGCACCAAGCTCTGTAATGAGCTCTTCTTCAATTACTTTTGCTTGCGCAATATGGTGTAGTGAGGTTTCTCGCCCAGCGGTGGTAAGTTGGTAATTGTCTTCGCTTTTTTGGCAAATAAGATCCTGCTTTTCTAAAAAGGCCATATCTTCAAGATTGACACTGTGGCCGGTATAATCAAGGTGGGTATTTAGCTGCTCTAAACTCAGATTTTGCTGAATATTTAATACCGATAATGCAAAAAAGTGTGAATCTTCCAGCGCTTGCTCATCGAGTACTTTACGCATGCGGTACAGCATTTGAAAATGTGAACGCCCAAGCAAGTAACCTAGTAAATCTTCGTTGTAGCTGCACTGTGGCGCTGTAGGTTCACTAGATAAGTTAACCGCTGCCCACGGTTTACGTGCAGTCATTGCGTACTGACCTTGCTGAAACACCAGTGGCGGTAGTGCTTGATGATCAAACCCCAGTACTTCACCTATAAAAATAAGATGATCCCCCCCATCGTGCGTTACCATATTACGACACTGAAAACGCGCGCTACAATCGGCAATAAGTGGTGCAGAGCTAATCCCCGCTTCGAGATTAGTGTCATTAAATTTGTCTTCGCCTTTTGCGGCAAATTTATTTGACAGCTCTTGTTGGTGCTGCGAGAGAACATGAACGTTCCAGTGCTCGGCCTCGCTAAAGGCAGCCACACTAAGAGAGGTTTTTGCCAAGCTCCATAGCACCATAGGTGGGTCTAACGAAACAGAATTAAAGCTGTTTGCGGTAAGACCAACAGGGGTGCCATCTGGAGCGGTGGCAGTAATAATTGTTACGCCAGTAGTAAAACTACCGAGCGCCTGTCTAAATGCCTGACTATCAAATTCTGCTTGTGCCATGTTAACTCGCCTTATTACTGTTATATAACTTCAGTATCATGATCTGGCTATTTTTCATCATCGTCTTAATGGACTAAACAACACAGGCATTTGCTATTTATATGATTACTCAGCAATTTATTTAGGTTATTTTATATTAAACAATGGCTAAGTTTTATTACGAAGGTTAGCTTTAAGTGGCCTATTTAAATAGGGCAAAATAGTGACTGCAGCAACCGTACATTAAATAATTTAAATACGAGAGCTCGTCCAAGTGGACGAGGTTTATTTGAGTAAAAACAGCTAGAAAGGAAGCACAGCTCAATTAGTTTACTTGCAATGCAAAAGCTGCAATATGGTGTGTAAGCAAATATTGTTCGCCAGGCAAGTGTAAAACCTAGTAAGGATATAGTGCATGAACAGCAAAGATTCAGGTTCAATGGCAGCTTTGCTGCAGCATCAGCAACAAGCGCATAAATTGCAAATGTTGGTAACTGCAGCGCAAAGGCGAGAGCGTATTCAACAAGTTATAAATTTACTTGTAGAGCATCACCAAGCATTTGCCGAGGCAATAGAAGCTGACTTTAATGGTCGCAGCCAAGGCTTTTCTATTATGAATGATGTGCTCGGCTCGCTAGCCAGCCTTAAATATACCCGCGACAACTTAGAGCCATGGCTTAAAAGTGAAAGCCGCGAAGTGTTTGCCCCTTATAATCAACTCGGTAGTACCGCACGGGTAGAATACCAACCCAAAGGCAGTGTGGGTATTATAGGTACTTGGAATGCGCCACTTTATACCTTATTTGCCCCGTTGGCGTGTGTATTAGGGGCGGGTAACCGCGCCATACTTAAACCATCTGAGGTCACGCCTAAAACAGCGGCCTTAGTAGCGCAATTATTTGCCAAACACATAGACCCATTACTAGTGAGTGTAGTTACAGGTGGCGCCGACACTGGTGCTAAATTTAGCGAACTGCCGTTCGAGCATTTAGTATTTACTGGTAGTACCCAAGTAGGTAAAAAAATTATGGCGGCAGCGGCTAAAAATTTAGTGCCAGTTACCTTAGAGCTTGGCGGTAAATCGCCGGCAGTGCTTAGCCAAGATTGCGATTTAAGCGAAAGTTGCAAACGCTTAGCCTTAGCAAAAAGTAATAATGGCGGCCAAGTGTGTGTTAGCCCTGACATTGTTTATGTACCGCGTAATAAGCTTGATCAAGTGGCTGCATTATTACTCGAAAATTTTCGTCACTTTTATCCAGAAATCACTCATAATCCAGATTTTGTACCTAGCGTTAACCGCCAACATTGCCAGCGAGTTGTCGATTTAGTTGAGCAAGCTCGCGATGCTGGATGCCAAGTTCTTAGTAGTCATGAGGTTGCTAATTTAGCAGAGTTGGTCACAAGCGATAAACGTTTACCACTGCAATTAGTTATATCCCCAGATAAAGAGCTGGATATTATGCAGCAAGAAATATTTGGCGCTGCATTAGTGCTACTTCCTTATGATGATATAGATGGCGTTATTAACGATATTAACAGCCGTGCTAAACCACTAGCGCTGTATTATTTTGGCGAAAATGACGCAGAGCTGAGTAAGCTTTTAGCAAACACTTCATCGGGTGGAGTAGCGGTAAATGATTGCTTAATGCATGCGGCAATGCATGATGCGCCATTTGGTGGCGTAGGTGCATCGGGTATGGGGCATTATCATGGTCGTGAAGGCTTTTTAGCCTTTAGCCATCAGCGTACTGTATTTGTTGCCCCAAAACACGACCCTCGTGGTGAGTGGGGCTTATTACCGCCGCATCATGAGCAATTTAAAGCCATGATGGTCGCGCAAGTAACGGCCGACTGACGTTAACCGGCACTGTTACTTTAATAATAACAGTGCCTAATATTACTTATTAATTCCTGCCTTTTAGTCTTTGTTATTTCTCATTATTTTTAGTTATCGTTCATGCGGACTATTTAGTTTTTGTAATAGTGTGCGAGGATAAAAACCTTACATTTATTGTTGATAAACACGCGATTATAACGTGATACAGCAATTTGCTTTTTGTAATTATGAAAACGCAATACGTTAAGTTTTTAGGCCGTGCAAAGCGGTCTCAAAATTAACTTATGTAGTGTTAGGTACAGCGCGCGTAACTGGCGATATTCCTGTTAGTTAATTTTACTCGCGTTCAATTTTAAACAAGGACTAAATAGTGAATATTAATAAAAAACCACTAAATGCAGCGATAGCGTTAGCCTTAATTAGCATGGCAAATTCGACACTAGCGGCTCAAGAGCAAAGTACTAAAAAAGAAGGTTTGGAAGTGATCCAAGTAACCGCGCAAAAGCGGGTACAAAACTTACAAGAGCTACCTACGGCAGTTACCGTGTTTAATGCCCAAGCATTGGCCGATAAAGGCATTACTGATGTTGAAGATCTCAGTGTATATACGCCAAACATGCAAATATCAGAAACTCCAGGCGGCAGTACTGGTGCTACAATTGCTATTCGTGGCTCGGTTACAATTAACCCTGCGGTTACCTGGGAGCCCACCACTGGTGTGTATATAGACGGGGTATTTGTATCTAAAAATGTCGGTGGTTTATTTGATGTAGCCGCTATAGAGCGCGTTGAAGTACTGCGCGGGCCGCAGGGGACGCTTTATGGTAAAAATACAATAGGTGGGGCGCTTAATATTGTAACGCGTAAACCCAGTGGTGAGTTTACCGGCGAAGTACGCGTAGGGGCGGGTAACTACGGTATGACAGATGTTTATGTTACTGCCGACTCGGCGCAAATTAACGACAAACTCAGTTTTAATTTTACCGCTAATAAAAAACAGCGCGACGGCTTTTACGATAACCTTTCGACAAGTTCTGATATTGATAAGTTTAAAGAGCTTGATTCTACCTCACTGCGTTTTGGTGCCTTGTATGAGCACAGCGATAATCTAGAGTTTTACTACACTTACGATAGCAGTAATAAAAAAAACACTCCTCCGTTGGGCCAAGTTTATATTGCCGGTGCAATGCCAGAAGATACAAAAGATCGCCAAGAAAGTGCTGCATTAGATGGCGCTATATTTGATCGCTCTAAAAGCTCGGGTCATGCACTTACAGTTACATGGCAGCAAAGTAATAACTTAACTATTAAGTCAATTACGGCACTACGTGAAATAGATTACGATGATGGCAATGACTACGATGGCGCTGATTTTCTTGGCTTTCATACCTACCGCCATGTAGAGCATGAGCAAGTATCACAAGAGCTACAATTTATTGGTGATATAGATAATTTAACCTACGTTGCAGGCTTGTTTTACTTTAAAGAAGAATCTGATGTAAACAACCCGTATGTACTGGGTTTTGGCACAGTGAATAACTATTATGGTGTTGAGTCTACCTCGGTTGCCGCTTATGGTAATGTAGAATATCGACTAAGCGACAAGCTAATGTTGGCAGGGGGTCTGCGTTGGACCACAGAAGAAAAATCATTTTATATAGAACACCCAGATGACTTTAGCTTTGCTTATTTTTTCCCACTGCCATACACCACAGCGGGCGATACTTGGAATAACACCTCGGCTATGGCATCACTTAACTATGAGTTAGCCGACAATATTCACAGCTATGTAAAAGTATCACAAGGCTGGAAAGCGGGTGGTTTTAACGGTGAAGCAGCAACTCAAGCATTAGCAGTAAAACCCTATGCACCAGAGGAAGTAATTGCCTACGAATGGGGCCTTAAATCGCGCTGGTTAGATCAACGCATTCAAGCCAATATAGCGGTGTTTTATAACGATATTACCAATATGCAAATGTCGGAATACTTAGGTGCGTACTCAGATATTCAAAACGCAGGCTCGGCAAAAGTGGCGGGGTTAGAGTTTGAATTAGTAGCGGCATTAACCGATGATTTAACGCTAAACTTTAATTACGGTTTGTTAGACCCTAAATACGACAAGTTTATTACTTACGATGTGTACACTGGGGTAGCAAACGATGTTACCGACAGTGCCGAGTTTCCCTATAGTCCAAAAAATAAATGGTCGCTTGGGTTAAATTACATTAGTGAAACAGCCCTTGGTGAATTTAGCGCCGGTGCCGACTACAGCTTTGTGGACGATCACTTTGCGTTTCATAATCAACCTTCAGCCCAATATACTCGGATTGAAAAATACAACTTACTTAACGCCCGAGTTTCACTTAAAAGAATTGCCGGCAGTGACTTTAGTGCCTCTATTTGGGGTAAAAACATGACCGACGAAGAGTACCGAATTAACGGTGTGCCGTTGGGTGATTCGTCAGGGGTATTCATTGGTGGCTTAAATTACTATGGCGACCCAGTAACTTATGGAGCAGAAATAACTTACTCATTTTAATAAAGAGTTACAGCTAAAAAGAGCCCCTACTTTTTAAGTAGGGGCTCTTTTTTGTATCTATAATTTATTTTAAAATAGATTAGTCTTGGGTATAAGCTACGGTGCCTTTAGGCACATATACGCCATTTACTTTGCTTTGGAACTCTTCTTTACGCGCTCTTGGATTAAAGAACTGTTTGTACCAAATACGCGCTTTCATAAACGGGCCATCGCTTGGTAAAAACAACCCATTAAAACAAGGTGCTTTATTTGTCCACACTTGGAAGTCTTGCATAAATGCAAACTTACTTGCGTCTTGGAACTGGCGTGCTGCTACTTCATCCTCTACTGTGGCTACTTCATTGCCACCCGGTGATTTAACTAATAATGCGTGCCAAACTCTAATTGAACCATCCTCTACAGGGGTATGCGTTATCATTAAGTAAGACTCGTAATAGCCAGTCAAATGTGAAATTAATACGCCCGGACCATGGTATTTAGTTATTGTATGCAGCACTGGGCTTGCGCCATCTTCGCCTACTAAAGTACGGTGCGGACCACATTGACGTTGAATTGCTTCGTGGCCATCAAATTCATTTTCGTAGCGCTGTACGGTAGAGCCGTGAATTGGTGCTAAATGGCTATAATCACAAATGTTATCAATAACTTCTTGCGGATGCTGCTCAAGTATTCCCAAGTCGTCAAAGCGCCAATGTACCCACGCTTTATCGTCCCATTGTGGCAAACTTGGGTGATCCCACTCAGGATCACCATTTTCAGGATCGTGCCATATCCAAATTGCACCCATGCTCTCGGCCACAGGCCACGCTTTAATACAGGCTGTTTTTGGGATTGGTCCGTCGTGGTAAGGAATGTCGTCACATTGGCCATCAGGGCCAAAACGCCATGCATGATAAGGACAACGAATGCTATCGCCTTCGATGTTGGTACCACCGCCATCAATAATAACGTAAGAGGTATCATTTTCGGCGGCTAAATGCGTTTTCATATGCGGGCAATATGCGTCGAGTAGTACCACTCGACCTGTTGCTCTACCGCGATATAGTGCGAAATCGCGACCAAAAAACCGTACGGCTAGGGGCTTATGCGTGTTGATCTCTTCAGCCGTAGCTATCATGAACCAACCTCTTGGGAATGTATAATCGCCGAGGCGATAATCTTGTGTAGTGGCCATAAGTATTCCTTTTTATATTTAGGTAGTAGATGTACTTGAATTATTGTCTGAGGTGCAATCTGCTTTATTATTATAAGATTGCGCTGTTTTATCGTTATCACTTACTTTACTTGCTATTCGTTGTTGATAAGGGCCAATGGCTTTGTAGTAAAACCAAACCGAAAACAACGATAAAGCAATCATCACTGCAATGGCGTACTTAAGGCCTTCACCCGCATCACCAACAGAAAATAAGTCACTGAGTGTACCGGTTAGCAATGGGCCAATACCGGCACCAAAAAAGGTTAAAAATAAACTTAAGATTGCAATGCTAGTAGCTCTTTGAAAGCTGTTAACTAAATGGCTCACTGCAGCGAATGCAAGTGTTGGCCACCAGCTATTAAAAAAGCTAAAGCCAGCAGCAAATATAATCGCGTGCGGTATTTTAAGGCTCCCTAATTGCCAAAAGGCGCCGGCAGGCCAAAGTAAAAAAGCCAAGCCAAAAGGAATACTAATTAATACGCCAATCGCAGGCATACGTAATTGCCAACGACAGTCTTTTTGGCTTAGTTTGTCGCAGTAATAACCGCTAAACATTGACCCAGTAGCAGCAAAAACACCACTGGCTATACCAAAGGTAAGGCCTGCATGTGAAAGTGACATATCGTAATTGCGTACCATAAAAGTAGGGGCCCAAATGGCGTAACCATAGCCGACCATGCCAGCAACGGCAGTACCCATACAAATTAAGAAAAACCCTTTTAGTTTCATAATATCGGCAACAGCACGGAAAAAGTTTTCTTGCGGTTGGGCACGAATATTACGCTCAGCATCGGTGTCATAAACACCTAAGCCAGGGTCTTTTGCAAAAACATAAAGTAGCAATGCTAGTAATAGCCCTGGAATACCGAAAAAGATGAATACTGCGCGCCAGCCGTGCTCTTGGGCTATCCAACCACCTAATGCCATGGCGGCTAACAAACCAATGTGTGGGCCAAGCATATATAAGCTAATTGCAAATGAGCGACGATGTGGAGGGTATAAATCAGATACCATAGAAATAGACGGTGATGTACCGCCTGCTTCACCAATGGCAACTGTCATACGGGCAACTACAAATTGCCAAAATTGGGTAACAACACCGCTGGCCATAGTGGCAAGGCTCCAGAGCCCACAACATACCGCAATAATATTTTTACGGTCGGTGCCTCTATCGGCCATACGGCTTAACGGAAAGCTAACCGCAGAGTATAAAACGGCAAATGCAAGGCCGCTCACCGCGCCCATAATAGTATCTGATACGCCAAACTCTAATTTAATTGGCTCAAGAACAATGGCAATTAAATTGCGATCGATATACGAAAAAACGTAAATAATAGAAAGCAATAATAGCGTCAGACGAGTCCGACCTGCGCTTAATGAACTTTGACCTACTTGCATTTATTGCACTCTCTTTTTGATATTGTTTTAAGCTACCTTAACTTTGCTAATAATTTCAGCATCGTCCTTTTGGACGTATTACAGAATCGCTAAATGGCTTCTTATTAAGTTAAGAAAATATAAACGCGCTGATCACTTATTTTTGGAGAAATAATGAAATCGATGATTTTACCCAAAGAATCACAAGGCCATCAGCTGCATAGCCTTTTAGAATATCCAATTACTCCACCCAATGCGGATGGTTCGGTAGTGGAGATAGCTGAAGGTTTGTTGTGGTTACGTATGCCTATGCCGATGTCGTTGGATCATATAAATCTTTATTTACTCGAAGATAACGACGGTTGGTATATTCTCGATACCGGGCTTAATAATGACACAACACGGCAATTATGGTTAACGGTAATAGAACAGCATTGCAACAAAAAAGTAATTAAAGGCGTTATTTGTACGCATTTTCATTATGACCATAGCAGCCTAGCTAGTTGGTTAATGGCCACGTTTAATGTGCCGCTATATATGACTTTTGGTGAGTTTTACATGCTAAAAACGCTGAGTAATAACACCGCAGCACTAGGCAGTGACAACCAGTTAGATTTTTATCATAGTGCAGGTTTACCACGAGATGAGTTAGACGTGATCATTACTAGTTGCCGTAAAGATCCCTTTATAAAATTTAGCCCGCCGTCATTTAATCGTCTGCGTGAAGGGGATGTGCTCACCATAGGTAAGCGCCGTTGGCAAATAGTGATAGGGGAGGGGCATTCGCCAGAGCATGCATGCCTTTATTGTGAAGCCGACAAGCTACTGCTAGCTGGCGATCAGTTATTGCCCAATATTAGTTCAAATATTTTAGTGTCTGAGTTAGAGCCGCAAGGTCAGCCATTAAAAAACTGGCTACGTTCGCTTGAAAAACTACAAACGCTCGACCCACAAACCTTAGTATTACCTGCCCATGGCCCAGTATTTCGCCACATGCATTTACGAGTACAACAGTTGATTGATCATCATTTTGAGCAGTTAGATATATTAAGAGCATTTGCACTGCAAGCTCCTGAATTTAATGCCTATCAGGCAATGAAGCATTTATTTAAACGCGCTCTTTCACCCATAGAAAGTATGATGGCATTGGGCGAAACCTTAGCGCACCTAAATTGGTTAGAAAGTAATGATGAATTATTTTGTCAGCGTAAAACTGATTCAGGCATTAATAGTTACTTACTCACGGACAAAAAATTAGCAGCTGGGAATACATTATGAGTTTATTTAATTTAGTCACTGCCACTAAATCACAATTAATGGCACCTGGCGCACCATTTGAAATCACTAATAAGCAAATCAATGGTCAAAGTTATCAGGTGTATTGCAACGCGCCGCTTAATTTAGCGCAAGTGATTAATGATGCAAGGCGCACTGATGAGCAATCATTTTTGGTTTATCAGGGAGAGCACTGCAGCTATAAACAGTTTTTTCAACACGTTGATAATGTTGCCAGTTACTTGCAGCAACATGGCATAAAGCAAGGGGATCGTGTTGCTATTGCAATGCGTAACCGACCTGAGTGGGTTATTGCTTTTTGCGCGATAGCATTGATAGGTGCAGTACCTGCACCACTCAACAGTTTTGGGATGCAGCAAGAGCTAATAACTGCACTTAATGGTATTACGCCTAAATTATTAATTTGTGATGGCCCAAGATGGCAGCGAATTAGCCAAAGTAATGAGTGGTTAACCGATACCTTAGTATTAAACGATACAGCATTAGATTTATCGCAATCTGCTGCTGCAATAGACTTTACAGAGGCGCTTAATTATTCAGCGCACAGCATTGAACCACCCACAATAACAGCGACCGATGCGGCTTTAGTACTGTTTACCTCAGGTGCGACCAGCGTGGCTAAAGCGGTTGAGTCGAGCCATATTGCAGTGTGCCAAGCACTTTATAATATTGACTTTATTGGTGCAATATCGGCAATGACCTCACCTAAAGCATTAGCGCTAATTATGGAAAAAGGACTGGTGCCTACTATTTTAACCGCGGTGCCGTTATTTCATGTAAGTGGTTTACATGCCCAGTTATTGTCGGCATTACGTGGCGGGCGGCGCTTAGT
Organism: Pseudoalteromonas sp. NZS127; assembly: GCF_015864805.1. Lineage (NCBI taxonomy): Bacteria > Pseudomonadati > Pseudomonadota > Gammaproteobacteria > Alteromonadales > Pseudoalteromonadaceae > Pseudoalteromonas > Pseudoalteromonas sp. NZS127. Next base: position 100,773 of record NZ_JADYWN010000004.1, read on the forward strand.
GTTTACCCATAAGTGGGATCCGCTAGAGGCAATTGAACTGATCAAAAAAGAGCAAGTAACACAATTTAATGGTGCGCCATCTATGGTGATGCAGTTATTACGAGAGCCGAGTTTTCATAGTGCAGAAGTTATGGCCTCGTTTAGTGGCTTAGGTTTTGGCGGCGCAGGACTACCAGCCAGCTTAATTGATAAAACGCTGTCTAGCCTACCTGAGCAAATGATAGGAATTGGCTTTGGTATGACCGAAACCAATGGCGTGGGCGCAGCAGCGTCTGGCGATTTATTTCGCCATGCACCCAAAAGCTCTGGGCTTATTTCGCCCATTATGGAAGTACGTATTTGCGCAGCAGATGGGCAGTCGTTACCTAGCAATAGCGTGGGCGAAGTATGTATGCGCGGTATTACTTTAATGGATCAGTATGTTGGCGACTTAACAGCAACTCAAGATGCAATACGCTCTGGGTGGTTACATACCGGCGACTTGGGCTATATAGACGACGCAGGCTTTTTGTTTATTGTTGACCGTATTAAAGATGTGATTAACCGCGCGGGGGAAAATATTCCCGCAGCCGAAGTAGAGTCGTGTTTGCTTGAACACCCTGCGGTAGCCGAAGTAGCAGTGTTTGGTATTCCAGATGAAGAAACCGGTGAGGCCGTTATTGCTGTTGTTTGCCCATTAGAAGGCGAGTTTATTGAAGAGCAGCAATTGCTCGCACATGTAGCACAACGACTGGCTAAATATAAAGTACCGCAGAAAATTCATCTTATGGAAGATAAATTACCGCGTAATCCAGCCGGTAAAATTTTAAGAAACAAATTAAAAACAAAACTTTATCAATAAATGTTAATCGCCGTTAAAAAAGCCAATAAAGCGCAGATTAGTCATTAGTGAATAAAAATAATTGAACAGGAGAAGGTAGATGACCACAGCCAATGATGTTGAAAAAAATTACGATGTAATTGTTGTCGGTTCGGGAGCGGGTGCAATGACTGCAGCACTGTTTGCCGCCGATCAGGGTAACTCAGTACTTATTGTTGAAAAAACCGATAAATACGGAGGCACCTCTGCAATATCTGGAGGTGGTATTTGGATCCCAAATAACGATGAATTTCGTGCACTTGGCGGCAAAGACAGCTATGAAGCAGCACTCACTTATATTAAAGCGGCCAGCCAAGGCAGTGTTGATGAGACGCGTATTCGTGCCTATTTAGATAATGCACCAAAAATGCTGCGCGAGCTGCAAGCTAATAGCCGCGTTAAATTTGCGGTTGCCGATAAGTACCCCGATTACTATCAACACCTTGAAGGCTCATTACCGGGTGGGCGTAGTATGGATCCAGAGCTATACGATACCACAGGGCTGGGCAATGAAATGGATAACCAACAGCCTGCTGCCGGTAATGCATTACTGATGGGGAAAATGTCGTGGACTGCGCGCCAAGCACATAAAGCAGTGTCGAAGGAGCGCGGCTGGATGCTGATGATAATTGGTTTAATGCTACGTTATAAATTGGACTTTAAGCAGCGTAAAAAAGGACGCCGCGATCGCAGAGCAGGGTTAGGCGCGAGTTTAGTGGCATCACTGCGCCACTCGTTATGCGATCGTAATATTCCATTATGGCGCGGTACAGAGTTTACCGACTTTGTTATTAATAACGACAAAGTGACTGGTATTAAAGTGCTACGCGATGGCCAAGAACTTACATTAAATGCGCGTTATGGCGTAATAATGGGCAGTGGTGGCTTTGAGCAAAATCAAGCATTACGTGAAAAATATTTACCGGCACCGTCACAACAAAGCTGGAGTGCAACACCTAAAGGCGGTAACACAGGCGCGGCATTAGAAGCGGGGCAAAAACTAGGCGCAGCCACCGATTTACTTGATTGGTGCTGGTGGACACCTACCTTAAATGTACCTAAAGAGCGCAACGCTCGTGGTTTATTTGCCGAGCGAGCCTTTCCTGGTGCTATTGTTGTTGATGGTGCAGGGCAACGGTTTTTTAACGAAGCAGCGCCTTATTTAGAATTTGGTGATGCTATGTATCGTAATCATCAAAAAATGGGTAATTCTATTCCTGCTTGGGTGGTTTTTGATGGCCATTTTCGCCATGAATACGCTATGGGACCACTGATGCCTGGCAAAATTATGCCAGATAGCAGAGCGCCCAAAGCCTGGTTAGGCTCGGTTTATTTTAAAGCCGATAGCTTAGCAGAGCTGGCAAAACTAGTTAATATTGATGCTGATGGATTAGCACAAACAGTACAAAAGATGAACCACTACGCAGCAACGGGTGTAGATGAAGACTTTGACCGTGGCGGTAATGTGTTTGACCGTTATTACGGCGACACCAAAGTAAAACCTAATCCTTGTTTAGCACCGCTAACAAAAGGCCCTTATTACGCATTAAAAATTCATCCGGGCGATATTGGCACTAAAGGTGGCTTGCTTACTAATGAGTATGCCCAAGTGGTGCGCCCATCGGGTGAGCCCATTGCAGGACTTTATGCCATAGGTAATAGTTCCTCCTCAGTTATGGGCACAAGTTACCCAGGCGCGGGTGCAACAATTGGCCCAGCTATGACCTTTGGTTACGTTGCGGCTAATCACATTACAGCTAACCGCGGCGCAGAAGCCAATGACTAGAGAATTGCATATGACGATCAATAATTCATTAGACCCTGGCATTAGCAGCGAAGTGGATAGTATTCCTAAATTAGTGTTTGCTGCTGCAAAGCGCCATGGACAACTTATTGCCATTGAAGATGGCGAAGCAAAAATAACCTATCAAGACTTACCTACTGAGAGTTTAAATGTTAGCCGTGCACTTATTGCTTTTGGAATAAAACCGGGCGATCGCGTGGCTATTTGGGGAGCAAACTCTGGGCGCTGGGTGCTTGCCGCGATTGGTTTGCAAATGGCCGGAGCAGTGTTAGTACCTATCAATACCCGTATGAAAGCAGTTGAAGCGGCTGAAATTATTAATCGCAGTGGCGCAAAGTTAGTGTTTAGTGTTGGTGACTTTTTAAAAAGTGACTACCCCGGCGAATTGGCAAAATTATTCACTCCACAGCAACTGTCGATTGTAACCTTAACCCCACGTAAAGGGGAGCCACTTGATATTTGTTGTGATTGGCAAAGCTTTTTAGCCAGAAAAGACAGCATAGATGAGCGCAGTGCCCGTGAAATTGCCTTAGGGGTTGGTGCAGATAATCTGTCTGATCTTATGTTTACCTCTGGCACTACAGGCAAACCCAAAGGTGTTATGAGCCGCCATGGGGCAATAATTAAAGCGTTTAGCGTATTTGTAAAAACCTTAGGCATAGTACCTGGCGATCGCTATTTAGTGGTTAATCCGTTTTTTCATGCCTTTGGTTATAAAGCCGGATGGGTAAGTTGTTTATTAGCAGGCGCGACTATTTTACCACAAGCAGTGTTTGACGCCGATGATGTACTTGCCCGAATTAGCCAAGATAAAATAACCGTATTACCTGGGCCACCAACACTTTATTTATCATTGCTTGCTCATCCACAGTTGGCAAGCGCTAACTTAAGTAGCCTGCGCATAGCCGTTACTGGCGCTGCAACTATTCCGCCTATTTTAATAGAGCGAATGCGTGATTTATTAGGTTTTAAAGTGGTAACCACAGCCTATGGATTAACTGAGTGCGGTGGTTTAGCAAGTATTTGTGGCATTGATACCGACGTTGCCACCATCGCCAGTACCAGTGGCCGTGCAATTGAAGGCACCGAAATAGCAATAATGTCTGAGCAGGGTGAAATACTCGGTGCTAATGAAACTGGCGAAATTTGTATTCGTGGTTTTCATGTAATGAAAGGGTATTTTGAGCAACCACAAGCAACCGCCGAAACCATAGATAAAGACAATTGGCTGCACACCGGCGATGTTGGGCATTTAGATAAAAATGGCTATTTAAGCATTACCGACAGACTAAAAGATATGTACATTTCGGGCGGATTTAATTGTTATCCGGCAGAAATAGAGGCAGTACTTATTGAGCACAGCGCTATTGCACAAGTTGCAGTGGTAGGAATTAAAGATGAGCGCATGGGAGAAGTTGGCTGTGCATTTATTACTTTAAAATCATCAGCAGAACTTGATGAGGCAACGTTAATGACTTGGTGTCGTGAGCGCATGGCAAATTATCGAGTACCCAGAAAAATCAAAATAATTGACGCAATGCCAGTAAATGCTTCTAACAAAGTAGTTAAAGCAGAACTGATAAAGCATTTTTTGCAACAGTAAAATTTTAGAAGGAGCAAACATTTGGAATTTTCATTTACCGAAGAGCAGAAAATGATCCGCGATACTGCGCAAGCCTTCTTAGCTGAAGTATCGTCATCGAATGCAATACGCAGCGCAATGGACACTGAGCAAGGCTTTGATCCACAAATATGGCAACGTATTTGCGAAGAAATGTACTGGCAGGCAATTCATATACCGGAAGAATATGGCGGCATGGGACTAGGCTATGTAGATTTGGTGGTTATGCTGGAGCAAATGGGACGTTATTTATTATGTTCGCCGTTTTTTTCAACCGTGTGTTTAGCCAGTAATGCCTTAATAGTTGCCGGCACTGATGAGCAAAAGCAACAATATTTAACGCAAATATGTGAAGGTAGTTTAACCGCTACGCTTGCCTATACCAGTAAAAATGGCCAGTGGGACGCAACAGCAGTGCAAGGCATTGTAACTGCACAGGGCGATGATTATGTACTTAATGGCACATATCGTTATGTACTAGATGGCCACACGGCGCAATTATTAATAGTTGCCGCACGTAGTGAAGGCAGTGAGGGCGAGCAAGGAATAAGTTTATTTGCAATAGACTCAGACACCCCTGGAGTAAAGCGCACTTGGTTGCCAACTATGGATCAAACACGTAAACAGGCAGAAATAGTGTTTGATAATGTGCGAGTGAGCAGCAGCCAATTAATGGGCGAGGAAAATAATGCTTGGCCACAGCTAAATAAAGTATTGCAACTAGCTGCTATAGCCATTGCAGCAGAGCAAGTAGGTGGCTCGCAACAAGTATTAGATTTAACTGTAGAGTACACCAAAGAGCGAGTGCAGTTTGGTAGGCCTATAGCGGGTTTTCAAGCAGTTAAACACCAAGCGGCAGATATGATGCTGCGTACCGAGGTGGCGCGCTCAGCCGTTTATTACGCTGCGTGCGTAGCAGAGGAGGCGCTCAGTGGTGGTTTGTTGGCCGATGAGTTAGGCGAAGCAGCCAGCGTAGCTAAGTCGTATTGCTCAGAAGGCTACTTTAAAAATGCCGGAGATGCGCTGCAACTTCATGGTGGAGTAGGGTTTACCTGGGAATATGACGTGCACTTATATTTTAAACGAGCCAAGTCGTCTGAGTTATTTTTAGGTGATGCAGCTTATCATCGTGAACACGTCGCAACATTGTTATTAGATTAAACGGCTGCTAAAAAAGGTAAAACAGATGAAATTAAGTTTTAGTGATGAAGACGAAAAATTTCGCGCCGAAGTGGCACTTTGGCTCTTTGAGAATTTAGTGGGTGAATTTGAGCAGCTTAAATTTCGCGGTGGCCCAGGGGATGAACACATGTTTCCTCTGGAGCGTAAAAAGTGGGAACAAAAGCTCGCGCAAGGAGGTTGGACCTGCATTGGTTGGCCTAAAGAATATGGTGGCCGAGGGTGCTCTATTGAGCAGCAAGTTATTTTTAATGAAGAATATGCTCGCGCCGGTGCGCCGGGTCGTGTTGGGCATATAGGTGAAGGGCTTGCTGGGCCAACGTTAATTGCCTTTGGTAGTGAAGCGCAAAAACAAAAATACTTGCCAGGCATTGCAGCCGGAACCGCACTTTGGTGCCAAGGTTATTCTGAGCCTGGTGCAGGCTCAGACTTAGCTAATGTTAATACCAAGGCACATTTTGACGAAGCCAAAGGTAAGTGGATTATTAGCGGGCAAAAAGTGTGGACATCGCTTGCGCATGAATCTGACTATATTTTTGTTATAGCGCGTACTAACCCAAATTCTAGCGCTCACAAAGGGCTAGGTTTTTTCTTAATGAAAATGGATCAGCCAGGTATTGAAGTGCGTGGCATAAGGCAACTTACCGGCACCTCTGAGTTTAATGAGGTATTTTTTGATCAAGCCGAATGTGATGCCGACGATATTGTAGGGCAACCAGGTGAAGGCTGGGCTATTGCTATGGGTTTACTTAATTTTGAGCGTGGCGTGTCGACCTTAGGTCAGCAAATGCAGTTTCAAAATGAGCTTAATCAAATTATTGATATAGCCAAAGCCAATGGTAAAAGCCAAAATCCAACTATTCGCCAACGCATTGCTGACGCTCATATAGGGCTTAAAATAATGCGCTACAACAGTATGCGTATGCTCTCAGATACAGGTGATGGCGGCTTACAAAAAGAAGCGCTGATCTATAAGTTATTTTGGGCAACATGGCACCGTGATTTAGGCGAACTGGCAATGGATGTACTTGGCCCCGAAGCCGAAATACTAGAGTCAGGCCCTTATACATTAACCCGTTTACAGGCTATGTATTTGTTTGTTCGCTCAGATACCATTTATGGTGGCACTAACGAAATACAACGTAACATTATTGCTGAACGTGGCTTAGGTATGCCCAAAGAGCCTAAAATAACCGCATAAAATAATTGTATTACTTAACCTGATGTAACGGATAAAAAATCGCTTAACCAGCACATCAGGTTACTTATTTTATTGCTCATTACGACTGGGCTGGTGGGGTTATTTTTAGCGAAGGCTGTGAGTTCAAAAATTAACTAAAGAGTAAGAAGGGCTGTAAAGCTAAGCCCGCTTAATCAGCGGGCTTTATTTGAATACAGTAAGGACGTTAAAAACTGCTGCGAGGCATAGGCATTGGCGCGTCGGTTAGTCCCCCATTAACACCAAAAATTTCACCAGTGATATAGCCCGCCGCCGGCGAGGCTAAAAATAGCGCACAAGCCGCTACATCTTCAGGCTGACCTAAGCGATTCATAGGTGTACGTTTAACAATAGCCTGCTCCATTTCATCATTCATTACGCCTTTAAGTGCTTCGGTAAGGGTTGAGCCTACGCTAATTGCATTAACGCGCACTTTAGGTGCAAAATCTTGCGCTAAATTAAGCGTCATAAAATTTAATGCCGCTTTGGCGATGCCGTAACTGATAAAGCCGGGCTGAGCTAACTGCCCAGCTACCGATGAAATATTAATAATACTGCCTTGGCCACTGGTATTTACCATGTGCGGGGCACTAATACGTGACAAATCAAACGCGGTAGCGGTATTGAGCTTAAAGCAATTTTCTAACTCTGCTGCGCTGCTGCTAAGTGTAGGCTTAATTGCGCCTGAGCCACCGACGTTATTGACTAAAATATCGAGTCGACCAAAATGCTCAATTGTTTTATCAACTAATGACTGTCGTTGTTGCTCATCAAGTACATCGCACGCAACGACTAAAGCGCGGCTGCCGCGTTGGCGTATTTGCGCTGCTGTTTGTTCAATATCTTCGATGGTTCTGGCAGTGACTACAATATCGGCACCCGCATCGGCTAATGCCAGTGCTATGGCAGCACCTATGCCACGCCCTGAGCCGGTAACAATAGCGACTTGGCCATCGAGGCGAAATCTATCGAGTATAGACATTAATATCTCCTTACTTAAATTAGACTAACATGTTGCTGTGCAAATTAAGGTTGCCTTACAGGCATACCTCAAATAAACCCGCAGCACCCATGCCACCGCCAATACACATGCTCACCACAACATATTTAACACCGCGACGCTTGCCTTCAATAAGGGCATGGCCCACCATACGCGCACCACTCATACCAAAGGGATGGCCAATGGCGATAGCGCCGCCATTAACGTTAAGTTTATTGTTATCAATACCTAGGTAGTCGCGCGAATAAATAAGCTGACACGCAAACGCTTCGTTAATTTCCCACAAACCAATATCATCAATTGATAAACCATGTTGTTTTAATAGCTTAGGAATAGCATACACAGGGCCAATACCCATTTCATCGGGCTCGCAACCTGCAACCGCCATACCACGAAACACACCCATTGGCGCTAAGCCTTTTTGCGCCGCTAATTGTGAGTCCATTACCACGCAGGCTGATGCGCCATCAGATAACTGACTTGCATTACCTGCTGTAATAAATTCACCTTGTGAAATAACGCGACCATCTTTCCACACCGGTTCTAAGCTTTGTAGGCTCTCAAGAGTTGTAGAAGGGCGGTTGCCTTCATCTTTAGCTAGTAATACGTCCTCAAAGGTCACTTCTTTGGTTTCGCGGTTAAATACTGATTTAGTAGATGCCATTGGCACAATTTCGTTATCAAACAGGTTGTTTTTTTGCGCCGCAGCTATACGCAGTTGCGACTGTAAGCTGTACTCATCTTGCGCTAAACGTGAAATGTTGTAGCGCTTAGCAACCACTTCTGCCGTTTCGATCATCTGCATATAGGCATGCTCTGAATGCGACAGTACTTTTTTTGAAATATTACGATAAGTATTTTTGTGTTTGTTTTGCACCATAGAAATAGATTCAACGCCACCGGCAACCACAATATCCATTGAACCAAGCATAATATTTTGCGCCGCAAAACCTATACTCATTAATCCAGACGAACACTGACGGTCAAGAGTCATACCCGGCACGCTATTAGGTAGGCCTGCAGCGGTCGCTGTTAAACGGCCCAAGTTATAGCCTTGAGTACCTTGCTGCGCTGCACAACCAATGATCACATCATCAACCTCAGCACCATCAATACCCGCGCGTTTAACGGCTTGCTCAACTGCATGACCTGATAATGCAGGCGCTTCGGTATCGTTAAAGGCACCACGAAAGGCTTTGCCCATAGGCGTTCTGGCGGTAGAAACTATAACTGCTTCGCGCATGATTATTCCTTTTTTATTTTGAAGTGCAAAGGCACTCTTACGGTTAAATTTTAGCTAGGTAATAATGCTGAGTTGCTGCAATAACACGTGTGTATTGGTTAAATTAGTCAGATTAATTGCAATTATTACCACGGGTGAAAATAGAGTTTTCCATATCTACATTAACCCTTATCGCGTCACTGTGAACATCGACCATTTGAGGTAGGCAATAACTAATTAGTAAAATAAAGAGAATTAGTAATTGGTTTGTACTGCTTATTAATTCGCTTATTGGGCGAGTTTAGCTTTAATAGTGATGAGTAAAGCAAGACAATATTTGCCGCGGATTTTAGAAAGGGAAACAGTTACAAACGGAATTAATTTTAATGAATTTACGTTGTGGTTCCTGCAATTTATTGAAAGTAGTTAGGGTATATTGACCGTTCATGGTTGAACCTTTTTCACTCTAGGGGGCTTTAATCGCGGTGCGAGATTTGTAACCTAGTATTCTCGGTAACTGTTTTTTCCTTATTCTACTAGCTTAAAACCAAGTAAAAATAAGTAAAAACGAGCAAAGCTTCCGCCGCTCACCTATACCCATGTAGATAAAAACAGTTCATCACCCTTGGCAAAACTACTCGATCAGCGTGTGTTTGGCATTTATACGTCGATATCACCTAGTTTGTGGGGAATAACGACATTACATAGGCTCTGTCTAACCTAAAAGCCAAGCAAATTGCTAAAAATTAAACCTTAGATGGTAAACAGGCTCTAATTAAAAAGAATTTTTTAAGTGGGAAAGTTGTTTTTTATTAATTAAACAGGCTAAAAAAACACATGAAATGAATGAAAAGTGAACGAGGTATTTAATTATGTTTAGCTAATAGAGTTTATAAAAGTTATTAGGATCAAATAAAGACAGTTTATTTTTTGTTTACCTAGTTTTACGTTGTTTATAAATTATAAACACATATTTTACACACAATTAAAACGGTTTTTAATTTATGGGTCGTTGAGGCTTGTGAATTGTTTAGTACGCATATTTATAAAAATTAAGTACTAATACTATTACATTTAATTGCAGGGTTGTTTGATAAGTAAGCAAATGAAAACTCACTAAACCGTTATTTTATCTTAAGATTAAATCGTCTTACCGAAGTTGCTCAAAGGAAATGGCAATAATGAAAAAATATCTAGGTTATTTATTATGTTGCTTTGCATGTAATGCATATAGCAACGATGAAGTAGCACTTACTTTAGTTGGGTACATTTCACCTAAATGTGAGTTCACGGCAGAAAATAAAAACTTAATTATTTCTTCAGATGGCTTCGCTAATACAGAGTTAGCAATTAATTGTAACTCACCTATGCGGGTATCTATGCTGTCAGAAAACGGTGGTTTGCGCCACCAGCAGGGTACTCACTTAAATGCTTATAACGTTAACTTGTCAATTGCAGATGCTAATCAAAGTATGTCTGTTTCGTCACAGACCCTAACAGTATCACAAACATTTAATGTTGATAAAATTTTATTTAACAGCGTAGCAAAACTACAGTTAGAGCTAGTAGACCCTTTAATTTATGCAGGAAATTACCAGGATGTTATTCGCATAGAAATGACGCCATCTGCAGTCTCTGGTGGCGTGCGGTAAACCATTAATTATTAAACATAAACATATATCACATGGAAAAGGAATATAACAATGAAAAAGTTAATCGTATTATCAGCAATCGCAGCACTTACATCAGGTGCAGCACTAGCAGACAGCATAAACTTAGGTGCGGCTGTACAGTCTGTGTGTGGAGTTAGCAACACGGATACTGTTAAATATTTTCCAGCTTTAGCGCTCGGTAATAGTGCTACTGTTAATTTTAATCTTCAGTGTAATGATGTAGACGGCGCAACAATATCGCTAACAACTTCTGAAGGGCATTTACAAAATTCAGATAATGAAGATATGGGCGTTGGTTATACTGCAGCATTAAGTGCAGGTCCATTTGCGTTTACTTTAACTGCAGATGATGGTGCAAATGATCAGTCAGCATCTCAAAGCCAAGCAGGCACAGCTGCACTTGCAGCAGGCAGCATAGCGGGTACAATTTTAGTTACTGTTACACAAACACCTACATGGTCAGGGACGTATGCGGATACGCTTACACTAGGTATAACAGCTAATTAATTCGTCACTTTAAAAGGCAGTTATTAACTGCCTTTTTATTATTTAGAGGGAATTTTATGCGTTTATTTATAATTTTTATTTTATTTACAGCTTCTTACTCGGCATTGTCTTTTCAAGTACAACCTATGGTTGCAGAGGTACAACCTATGGGGAGCCAATCGCAACAAACAATACGCATAGCAAATACATCAGTAAATCCTTTAACTATTGAAATTACAGCATATGATTTATTAATAACGGATCAAGGAGATGAGTCGTTACGTGAAAATGAAGATGACTTTTTAATTATACCTATGACAACTATTATTCCTGCAGGAAAAAGCCAGTCAGTTATTGTTAGGTATATTGGTGAGCCTGTACTTTCCGCTTCAAAAGCTTATCGTTTAATGATTGATCAAGTAAAAGTTAATTTACAAGATGATAATACATCAGGTGTTGGTATGAGCTTGAGCTTTAGAACGTTACTTAATGTGGTTCCGCAAGGAGCAGAAGCCAAGTTAATGATTAAAAGTAAAGCACAAGCAGCAACTGGTGAGTGGAAAGTATTATTAGAAAATACCGGCAATAAATATATTCGCTTATCGCAAGCACAGTGGGTAATTAAGGGTAATAATGAAAAATTTGTGCTTGAAGGAGAAAGCTTAAGTAAAGCGTTAAGTGGAAAGCTGCTTTTACCTAACTCAAGTCGAGAAGTAACAATAAAAATACCAGCGCAATTTAATGCAGAGCAAAGTGAGTTAGAGGTGCTGTTTTAATGTGTAGGCTGCTGAATTATTACTTATTATTATTTGTAATGTTAGCTTTGCCCGCCTACGCTTTAGAAGTAACGCCCATGGTAGTTACTTTTTCACCAAATGGCGTGTCAAATGGTGCATCTAGTTTAATACATAACCAGTTACCACGTGATATTGCCTTTGATATACAGGTATACGAAATTCAATTTACACAAGATGAACCACAATTAGTGCCGTTAGAAGATTCGCCTTTGTGGGTGTTTCCGCCGTCATTATTGCTACAAGCGGGGCAAAGTCAGCGTATTCAATTTAGATGGCTAGATAAAGTACTGCCAACCACAGATAAAAGTTACCAAGTTAGCTTGATTGAACAACCATTAAACGCTCATTTAGCAGATAAAGCATCGCAATTGACCATGCTGCTTAATGTGAACTTAATTGTGCATGTAGATCAACCACAGTTAACAGCAGATTTAGCCGTTGGAGAGTCTCATATTGAGGGAACAGACATTATGGTAAATATAATAAATAAAGGCCCAGGTGCGAGTCGATTAAGTGATTATGAGATCAAGTTAACTGATGAAAGTTCTGGAGTATTAATAGAACGCATTTTAAAGCAGCAATTAAAGGCACAAGGGTATGACGTGTTTTTTGCACCTAATAGTAGCCACTATATAAAAATACCTAAACCAAAATCGATAAAAGAGGATAGTTTTAAAAGCTTACGCTTAGAATTGATGAGGTAATAAATATGCGTATATTTATTTGTTTATTATTAATTGTATTCACTCAAGTAAGCCTAGCAAAAATAAATCCATCTAACCGAACCATTGAGCTAAGTGTTGAGGCTGAGCTTAATAAAACAGATATTGGCAGAGTAACACTTGCTGTGGAGCCAGGTGATAATTTATTACTTAAGTGGAACGAAGTTGAAACAGTATTAAAGGAAGTGTTATACCCTGAAGGCCTTGCCATATTAAAAGCTAAGGTTGTTGATGGTTTGCTTAGCAAGCAAGCATTAGAAAAGTTTGGCTTTGTGGTTAACTTTGACCTAAGCGATTTTAGTTTAAAAATAAATGCCCCTCTTAATTTAACCCGCCCGCAAACATTAAGTTTAAAACCAGACTCTAGGCGACTAAAAGCTTCAGAAGTGGCCAATTTAAGTGGCTTTGTTAACCTGTATTCTAGCTACTTATATCAACAAAATAACAATACAGATACGACAGACAAACAGCTAGCCTTTCGTGCTGAAATGGTAATGAATTGGGAGGGCTGGGTAGTAGAAAATGAACTTGAGTATTTATCAGATGTTGAGGCAACATCATCAAATGTTAAACGTTTAGGCACACGCTTAGTGCATGACTTACCGTTAAAAGGTATGCGTGTATCAATAGGCGATAACTACAGCTCAGGAAGTTACTTTCAATCTACATCACGTATTTTGGGAATTTCGCTTGCTCATGACTTCTCGCTAGTATCCGATAGGCCAATAAGACCCAGTGCCTCTAGAAGCTTTACTTTAGAAAGCCCATCTTCTGTAGAAGTATTGGTTGACGATAGGATTGTACAGCGATTAAATTTAACTGCAGGCATATATTCATTAGATGATATACCGTTGAATGAGGGAAGTAATAATATAAGTTTGCGGATCACTGATATTGCAGGGGTAGTACGATACGTTAATTTTGATGTAACCACGGGCTTAGATTTATTTGCAGAGGGACAGCTAGAATATGAGATTCATATTGGAGTGCCATCGACATTAACCGATCAGCTAAATTACGATAATGACAGCCCATTGATAAGTACCTATCTTGATTATGGGGTATCGCCTAGTTGGACTATTGGCTTTACAGCGCAGGCAGATGAATTTATACAACAAGCAGGCTTTAAAAGTATTTATGCTGCCAATATTGGCCAATTTGCATTTGAAAATGCAGTGAGTTTTGGCGACGAAACAGGACACGCTTACCGATTGGTATATAGTAGCTTTACAGACAGAAGTGAATTACCACAAGATATTAGTTTTGGTTATGAGTACTCTACTGAAAACTTCCGTGCTGTAGGCTATCGACCTGATCTACAAGGTAGTGCTCGACTACGAGAACACTTTATTCAGGCAAACTATAGCTTTTTTAATAGCCCTACTTTACGTACTTCTTTTTTTACCAACCTATCAAGAGCACATAATGAAGCTCAGTTTGATAAATCAGTAGGGTTAAGTTTATCTGGTGATTTAAGTAACAACCGTTGGCGTTATAGCCTAGGCGCTCAATGGGATGAAATAGCAGATAATGCAGAGTGGGGAATTAGGCTCTCTTTAACCTATAAGTTTAGTAATGATCGACGTTTAAAGTTATCTCACCAATCACGTAGAAACAAAACACGTTTAGAGTATACCCAAGATGCTAATCAACGCTATGTAGGTGCCTTTAGTTTAAGAACGGGAATTGAACATAATGACCAAAATGAAGCATTATTTGACTTAAACACACAATATAATGGCAACCGGTTCTTAGCTAGTTTAGACCATGCTAGCTTTTATGAGCAATTAAATGCAAGTTCAGCTTATCATCAAAGTCGGGTTAGTTTTGCATCCAGCGTAGCATTTGCAGAAGATGATTGGGCAATAGGTAAGCCTATATACGACAGCTTTGCTTTAATTAAACCCCACTCGAGCCTAAAAGATAAAAAAATAACCTTGGGCCAATACAAAGATCAATACAGAGCAAACAATGCAGATTTTGATACTATTTTATTACATGATATTAGCTCATACGATAATTCGGCTATTTCAGTAGATGTAGAAGATTTGGAGCCTGGGTATGATATTGGGGCGGGTTTAGTGGTGTTTTTCCCATCTTATCGCAGTGGGTATAGTGTAATGATTGGTACTGCTGCAAATATATCGGTTATTGCCACTTTACTAGATCAACAACAACAGCCGTTAGCATTACAAGTGGGTGTTGCTGTATGTTCAGATAATACTGAAAAACAACATAAGTTTTTTACCAATAAATCGGGTCGTTTTGCATTAACTGGGCTTACCCCTTGTAGCTATGAAGTGACATTAAATAATAGCGAAAAATCGCAATTTATTTTAGATGTAAAAGAAGGTGAGCAACTACAAAGAAAAGGAAAGATTTATGTACACTAAACAAACGGTTACCTTTATTAGCGGCTTAGCTTTATTACTTTTACCTTATATTAGCTACGCACAGTGTGATGCAAGGTTAAATAATATTGACCACTTATTTGATGACTTTGATCAGTACCATGCATTACAAAAAGTAGATGCAAAAAAGCAGCTGCGCATTAATGTAATAAATGACGAACAGTGCCAGCTACATATTATACTAACCAGTGAAAACCAAGCGCAGCTAAAAGGCGCTTTTCAAAGTATTGCTTATCAATTTCGCAGCGATACTCAGCAATTAGTCAGCTCATCAATTAGTCGTTTACAACTAGTAGAGTCAGCGGCTGAAGTTGAACTTTTGATCCCATCGGGTACACCGGTAAAGGCAGGGTTATACACAGATAGATTGCAAATAAAACTTTATGATCAAAATAATCAGCTGCTCGATGAGCGTCAACTTGACATTGAAACAGATATTGCCCCAAGAACCAGCCTGTCGGTGCTTGGTTATAATACTTTTGCAAATACCATTAACTTAGGAGAGTTAATACCTCTGCAAGAATACGCTATGTTACCTAGCCTGCAAGTAGTGACTAATTCAGATGTTCGGCTGCGCGTTAGCTCTGATAATAAAGGTAAGTTAGTGCACAGTATGTATCAGCAACAATATGCGATAGATTATAATTTAGATTTGGCGGGTAATTGGTTAGGATTGAGTCAAGATACAAATAAAACGTTTTCATACGCTGGGCAAACTGTGTTTTTATTGCCACTTAAAATACAGTTAGCTGACTTTAAAGAGCAAGCCGCTGGTGAGTATACAGATACTATAAGGTTTCAAATTAGCCCACTTAACTATTAACTTTGTTTAAGTTTTTTTGACACCATGCAAGTGCTTGCTGCTTATTTTTAACGGCGATTTTTTGATACACCTTATGTAAATGAACTCGCACAGTTGCTTCGCTGATAAACAGGCTATCGGCAATAGCACTGGAGTGCATTCCTGAAAACAGTAAGTTTAAAACTTTAATTTCTTTACAGGTAAGGTTATTCGACTGCAGTGTTGTTTGTTGCTCGCTAGCCAGCATTTGCCTCATCCAACAATCAGTAACTGCGCGAGGAAACCAAAGTTCTCCCTTATTAATCGCTTCTAACCCTTGGTGAAAAAGAGCTTCGTCTGTATTCGCATAAAATAAGCCTTTTAAATTAGGCCATTCTTTTAATGGAATAACATCACTGTCTTTAGGCACGTCAAAAATAACAAGCCCTTGGTGCTCATTTTTTAACATAAACTGATTAATTAGTTCATAGTTAGTGATAACGTTAAGTGCTTGATAATTTACCAGCAGTATATTGTATTGTGTCGCCACACAAAATAAAGAAGTATACCCGGAAGTATTTAAACACTTTATCTGTTTATTCGTTATATTTTCAATTGCCATAAATTTATTCCATATACTTAAGTATTAATACTATATTCCTAAGTTCAGTTAATATCAATGGTGGAATAATGTACAAATCGTTTGTTATTTAACTTAAATCGCTTGTTTAATTGTAGTATACGCAATAGGCTCTGTGGGTTTATTTACCTCTTCATTTTAATAATTTAAGGTGAATGGCGTTTTACTGAATAACTTTTAGCGAGGAGTTGCGGCGCAGCAGGGGTTTTTATTAATAAAATATTAGAAAATGATACATATCATCTTGTTTATATCATATAATTTACATCCAGAGGAAAGATGCTACAACGCATCTTTTTTTATGCCTACAATTTATATTTTATAAAAATATAACGCATAACAAAACCTATACCCTTTGGAGATTATTTTTGAAATTACGCAACCTCTCACCGTTAAGCTTAGCAATTATTGCTGCACTCACTACCTCAGTAAATGCAGAAGAAACCAAAACAACAGCAAAGCAAGACGCATTTGAAAAAATAGAAGTAACCGCTCGTAAACGTACAGAAAGCTTATTTGAGTCTCCAACCGCAATTACATCAATTGGTGCAAACCTCATTGATAAAGCCAATATGAGTAATTTAGAAGATATTGGTAAGTATGTACCTAATTTAAATATTACTCGTTATGGCGTGGGTAACTCTGCACATGCATCTGTGTTTATTCGCGGTATAGGCCTTCAAGATCATGTTATTACTACCGATCCTGGTGTTGGGGTTTACTTAGATGGTGTGTATTTAGGCCGTCAAATGGGGTCAAATTTATCGCTACCGAATGTTGAGCGTGTAGAAGTATTGCGTGGTCCTCAAGGTACTTTATATGGCCGTAATACTTTAGGTGGCGCGGTTAATGTAATAACCAAGCAACCAGGTGATGAAGGCATTTTAACAACGACTGCAAAAGTGGGTAGCCGCGGTCGTATAGCAGGCGATATTTACTTTAATAACGCATTAACTGATGACTTAAGTATGTCGGCAAGTGCGTCTTACAAGCAGCGTGATGGGGTGGGTACTGCAGTTAATTTAGCTAACCCAGAAAAAGAAATTGGTGAAGAGCAAGAGTTTAGTGGCCGTGTTGCATTTAAATACCAAGCAACTAGCGACCTTGCATTTACTTTTTCTTTAGATGGTGTTGATAACGAATCGGGCCAATCGCCTTATACAATTGAGCTTACCGCACCACTTGATCCAAATGATCAGAACAATGGCGATTTCCCATTATTAACACCAGACTTAATTCCGGCAAATCCAGATGATTTAGGCACAACCGTTGCGGGTATTGAATCAACTTCTTACTCAGGTTGGGGTACTTCATTTGCTGCTGATTGGGCAATTAACGACACTTATTCTAGTAAATTTATCTCAAGCTACCGTACCTCTGAATATGAAGGCGGCTTAGATGATGATGCATCAGCGCTTAATTTATCTGAGTTTCCAGAGCAAGGTGGTGCTGATCAATACTCATTTGAAGTTCAGTTAAACGCAACGTTTGACAACATGGACTTTGTATCTGGCTTATACTTCTTTAATGAAGATGGCTTTACCCGTTCAGAAGACTTTGTATTTAGCCCATACAATACGCCTGACAGTTTTGGCTTCTTCGAAATAAATCAAGAAACCAACTCTTATGCTGCTTACTTTAATGCCGGCTACGATTTAACCGACGATTTAAGCATTGGTGGTGGCCTGCGCTATTCAAAAGATAAAAAAGAAGCGAATGCAATTTTTCCATCTTTTGCCGAACGTAAATATGTATCTGCAGACTTTGATGCTGTGACGTGGGATATAAATGCTTCGTACCAGCTTAGTAATAATATGAATGTGTATGGTCAAGTTCAAAAAGGTTACCAAACAGGTGGCTTTCCACCGCGTCCATTTGGCGGGCCTGATCAGTTTTCATCATTTGATGAAACAAAAGCAATTAACTACGAAATTGGCTTAAAAGGCCAAGTACACGAAAATGTATCTATGATGTTGGCTGTATTTGTAACTGACTACACAGATTTAGCGCTGCCATTTTCAGACCCTACTTCGGGCGGTGGTTTTGTAACTATCGTTGAAAATGCTGGTCAATCAAAAGCGCAAGGTATTGAGCTTGAAACAACAGTAGCTATTACTGACGACTTTACTATTCGCAGTGCAGTGGGTTACTTAGATTCAGAAATTAGTGAAGTAGCAGCAGGCGTACAAGGAATTGGTAAAGGCGATTCGCCTGCATTAACACCACGCTGGACTGTGATGATTGCGCCTTCATATTTTATGGATTTAAATAACGGTGGCACTCTGGCTTTTAATGCAAACTACTCGTACCGCAGTGAAATGCAAGGTCAGTCAGTATTTAACTATAGCGAAACAATTGATTCTCGTGAGTTAGTTGGCTTTAATATTTCTTACACTAACCCGTACGGCGATATGGAAGTAACGCTATATGGTGAAAACGTATTAAACGAAGTGTACGATGTAGGACGCCTACAACAAACTGGTTTTGTTGGCGTTATGCGCAGTAATGACCGCAGTGAATTTGGTTTAAAGTTCAAAAAAGACTTCGAGCTGTAAACTAATTTAGCTAACGCATTTAAACAAAAAAGGTAAGCCGCGGCTTACCTTTTTTAATATTAGTAGGGCAAAATTAATCTTTGTTAAGATCTTTACGTGCTTGCTCAATTTCTTCGGCAATTTCACGTGCTTTTTGTTTGGTTTTTTCGGTTAGCTCGCCTGCCGTTTCTTTACTTTTTATCCACGCATCAACAGCAACTTCTTTGCCGTCATCGTACATATCTAAACCCATTGCTTTACTTTGCTGTAATAACTGATTTAGCGACTCGTCATGTTTAATTTCGTGAGTAGTTTCTTTTACTTTAGTCCACGCTTTATCTAGCTCTTGCTGTACTTGAGCACCGGTGTCTTTGGCGTCTTCTTTGATCTCTTTGGCATCTTCACACGCGGTTAATGTAAGTAAAGTACCTAATAATGCTAAACCTGCTAATTTATTCATGTGTAATTTTTCCATCGATATAAAATAATATTTAACACTATTATAAGTAACGAAAATGAACATACCCGTAACAAAACGATTAAATTTTAAATTAATGGATAAAAGTGATTGCCCTAAGCTGTTTAAATTGGCTCAATACTTGGGTGTAACTACGGTTTAT
Source organism: Pseudoalteromonas sp. NZS127 (assembly GCF_015864805.1). Lineage (NCBI taxonomy): Bacteria > Pseudomonadati > Pseudomonadota > Gammaproteobacteria > Alteromonadales > Pseudoalteromonadaceae > Pseudoalteromonas > Pseudoalteromonas sp. NZS127. Next base: position 120,341 of record NZ_JADYWN010000004.1, read on the forward strand.
TGAGCCCCGAGCATTAAGCTCGGGAGTTATTAGAATTAGCCTATTGCGGGTATTAATCCGGCCATTTGTAGGCCTTGGGCACTAATAATAGTTAAACCGCATAATGCTGCAATGGCTAAGCCAATATTACCGCTGCGTACTTTATAACCTGTGTTCTGTGTACTTTTACGTTGCTTATAAACCATAGCTACAGGTAAAAAAACGGCCAAAATCACTAAGGCAATCGCTGCGTAGCCAAGCGCCATAATAAACCCTTGCGGATAAAATATGGCAAAACCAAGAGGAGGTATAAAGGTAATTAATGCCGTTTTAATTCGATCCGCTTTTGTATCTGCTTTTTTGAAAGTGTCGGCAAAAAAGTCAAACAAGCCTAAACTTACACCCAAAAATGAAGTGGCCAATGCAAGATCAGCAAATAACTTAACGGCAGTGGCAACGTTTGGGTTGTGCGCTATGCTCGCCATGCTTTGTACAAAGCCACTTAAACCTTGGCTATTGAGCAAATCATTTTGATTCATAATACCCTGGCTTAATATTTGCCAAAAAATATAAATACCTAACGGTAGCGTTGCACCCGCTATCATTACTTTACGCAGTGTTTTTATTTCTAATCCTACGTATTTAACAATTGAAGGAATAGAGCCATGAAAACCAAATGAGGTAAATACCACCGGAATAGCCGAGAGTATTAAGCCTTGCTCTACTGGCATTTCAAGTAAATGTTGGCCATGTACATAAGGCGTTAACATATAAAACAGGCTGGCAAGTACCACTATTTTTATTGAAAACAGCACTCTATTAAATTTATCGACCTTACTGGTACCCAGAGTTACGACACCAGCAATTAAAACCGCCAGTAAAACAGAGGCCAATTGCGGTGCAATACTCACGTTAAACCCCGTGTTTATGCGATCTTGAAGTTGTGCGCCACCACCAGCAATATAAGCTGCACACAAAGCGTAAAATAAAAATATCACCGAAAAGTTAGCTACATATTGCCCACGTTTGCCAAGCCAAAGTTTAGCTAAGGTATTTAGCGTCGCATCGCGAGGAGCATATTGATGGAGCTCAAGCATTAGCAGTGCAGTGTAGGTCATTAATAACCAACAACCGACAATTAATGTCAGCGCAGTACTAAACCCTAGTCCGGCTGATGCAATTGGTAAGGCCAGCATACCTGCACCTATGGTAGTACCTGCAACAATTAACATGCTACCTATTGTTTTATTTTTAAGCACTTAATGATCCTGATCAATCTTGAGAGGTACGCAAGATATAACTAGTTAACCAAAACTTAAATAGTTTTGTTATAAAAGAAATAAAATAAAGTGTAATTATCTATTTACAACTGTAATTTAAATGCATCTTTTATTAATATTAACTATTTAAAAAGTGCTTTAAGCGTATAGTTTATTTGAAGTTTTTTGAGTTTTATTGTTAATGGCTAAGGAGCGGCATGTGCCAATTAAAGTATCGTACTTTATAATGGTTCTTATATGGTCAACCACACCATTAGGTATAGTGTGGAGCAGCGATACAGTATCGCCAACATTAGCGGTTTTATTACGTATGTTGGTAGGGCTTACTTTAGGTGCTGTAATTATAGCTATTACGCGTATTAGGGTGCCGTGGAATAAAAATGCCTGCTTACTTTATTTTTACTCTAGCATAGGTATTTTTGGTGGCATGTTACTTAGTTATATGGCGGCTAAAACAGTGCCCTCAGGCATTATTTCATTAATGTTTGGCTTAGCGCCTATTTTATCGGGCTTACTTGCCCAGCAACTCCTTAACGAGCCTAAGTTTAGTGTAATTAAGCTAATCGCACTTGCATGTGCCCTAATCGGATTATATTTTGTCAGCTATAACCAAATTAAGCACTCGCAAACTCAGGGGCTTGGTTTGTTATATGTGTTTATAGCGGTGTGTTTTTTTAGTTTAAGTGGAGTGATGATCAAGCGGGTTAAAATTGCTATTCATCCTATGGCAACTACATTTGGTGCTCTGGTGTTTGTAACACCTTTATTTTTTATTGCTTGGTTGCTGCTAGACGGTGAATTAAATATACAAAATTGGAGTGCTAAATCAATATGGGCTATTGGTTATTTAGGAGTATTTGGCTCATTGTTAGGAGCGCTGGCGTATTTTCATGTATTACAAAACTTAAATGCCAGTACTGTTGCACTTACCACGCTTATTACCCCAAGTTTTGCATTAGGGCTTGGCGCATGGCTTAATAATGAACCGCTTAGCAAGGAGCTTATTAGTGGTGCGGTTATTATTTTACTAAGCTTAGGTGTGTTTCAGTTTGGCGAGCAAATAGTTAATCGAAATAAGCAAAAAATATGATGTTAAAGCATCATATTTTCGCTATTTGAATTACTAATCTACGGTTTTTGTTGCGCCCTAAAATAGTATCGTTAGTGTCTACAAAACGTTTTTCACCTAACCCATCGGTATGCACTTTAGTTTCATCAACACCTAAACTAATCATATAATCTTTAATTGCTTTAGCGCGTGTTTTAGAAAGGTCTAGGTTATTCCATCGACCGCCATAGCTATCGGTATAAGACGCTATATTAATTGACTCAATACTTGGATCATTTTTTAAGTATTCAGCAATTTTATCTAAACGCTGCTGCGAAGATTTAGTTAATTTACTGCTGTTAGACTGATAGTTCATTACCGTAAACGAAATATCTTCAAAGCTATATGGCAATAATTCATCGCGGCATTGTAAAAAGGCCCAATAGGCTTGTTTAAAATTAACCCCCGACATGCCTACGGCAATTTTATCGGCACTATTTTGCCAGTCTTGATAATAAAAAGTAGGCTGATTACCTTTTTCAAGTTCGGTGAGCATTTCCCACGCGGTTTTATTACCCAGCTCGCCGTCAAACTTTTTAAGTAACTTCATGTCAGCTATATCGCGAACTGGCGTACCGGCTCGCCATGCTGGTGGCACTGCTTTTAAGCCCGCAATAGCATAATTATCAGGGCGAACAACCATATCTAAATTAAAAGTAAGGTCTTTGTTTTTACTTGCATTAACATTAAATATGGCTTCGCCATAATATGGAACTTCATGATTTAACTGGCATTGTAAACGAGTGGTTTTAACTACTTGCCAATTAGAGTTGTCTTGATCGGCAATGTATTGGCGCATAGCACCATAGCTGCTATAACTGCAAAGTGCGCTGGTAATACCAAGGCTAATAAATAACAACTTAAACTTCATCGGGAATTCTCCAGTAAATCAGTATTGCCAATAATTTGGCAAAATACCGTGTAATAGCACTTAATAGTAAACAATACTGAGTAAGCTCTAACTGTAAAGCAAATTGCATGCCTATAGTTTTAGCTGTAATTAATCAATAAATCCCCTAGCCGAAAGGCCCTCAATTTTGACATAATAGATGGCTTACACCTACAAACCAAGAAGACTATGGCAAATACTGAGCAAACACTTTTCGCAAAACGCTTTCGTGGCTTTTTTCCAGTGGTAATTGATGTTGAAACTGGCGGGTTTAATAAAGATACCGACGCTTTATTAGAAATTGCAGTATCTGTTTTAAAAATGGATGACGAAGGATTGCTTAGCATAGATCACACGGTGCACTTTCATGTAGAACCGTTTGCAGACGCTAACATTGAACAAGCGGCCATTGAGTTCAATGGTATTGATCCATTTTCAGCACTGCGCGGTGCCGTGCCTGAAGAGCATGCAATTAAAGAAATTTGCAAAGTTGTGCGCAAAGCGCAAAAAGCAGCCGGCTGCCAACGTTCAGTTGTGGTTGCGCATAATGCAGCATTCGATCATGGTTTTTTAAATGCAGCAATAGAGCGCAATAATATAAAGCGCACGCCGTTCCATCCATTTGTAAGTTTTGATACTACATCGTTAGCAGGGCTTGCTTTAGGGCAAACTGTACTTGCCAAAGCATGTAGAGCAGCGGGTATTGAATTTGATAATAGCCAAGCACACTCAGCACTTTACGATACAGAGCGTACCGCTGAGCTTTATTGTTTAATAGTGAATCGCTGGCAACAACTAGGCGGTTGGCCACTAGCGGCATTAGAAAACACCGATACTGAGTTACAAGTAGATGATAGTGATAGCGATGATGCTAAAACGTCTGAGTAATTTTACCTTCGCTTAGTTTGACTAAATGGGGCGGATAAATACGCGAAAACTGCTTAGTGTCTTTTGCTATTTTAAGCTCCACACCCGGATGCATTAAATCGTTAACTTTTAAGTGGCTGGTGGCCAATAGTTGCATTATTTTATGCTTAATAAGCTGTTTTTGACGTTGTAACTGGGCAGTACGTGTTTGTATATGCTGCTCGTTAAGTTTTATTTTATCTAAATATAGTTGACGTTGTGCCGGCGCTGGGATTTTGTTGGCCTTAATTCGCGCATTTTTTAGCACAGCAGATTTATCAGCAAGCAGCTTTTCAAAGTCAAAAATTTCAGTTTGCTTTTCTCTCAGTTCAAACCAATGTTGTGCTAAAAACACCTTGGTTTTAGTTCCTGCGGGCGCACCCAGCTCACCAGCTTCAAGACGCAGTGCATCTAATATATTACCGCCAATTATTTTACCGCGCGGATTGTTCGCTTTTCCTACTCTAATTAATCGCTTAGCGCGTAAATCACAATGTAAAGCCTGGCGTTCAATAAAGAGATCTTGCGCTGTTTCTATGTGGCAATACTGCGCATATCCAACGCAAATAGTCCGCTGAGCAATTATGTGGCAACTAAATGCTTCATCAACTTCGCGCTTTCGGCCAATGGCACCTAGCATAATGGTTACTGCACCTTTACTGTGTATTGTTCCTGATTCTACAAAGCCTAAAACAGTAATGTCGCCATTCGCTTTAACATGCATACCATCTTTAATATCACCACTAATAATTACGCTACCGGTAAAGTTAATATGGCCGGTGCTTACATCTACGTTATCAAAACATAACACGTCATCCACACGCATTCCACGGGGGAGGGCAACTGGTACGCCTTTGCAATCAGCTATTAATATATTTGGGTTATTAGGATCTATTTTGGTTCCCTCAAAGGGCTGCAATTGATGCTCTTTTCCGGGCTTTGCTAAAATAATATCGCCAAATACAGTATAACCATCTTCACCTAAAGTAGCCGCAACTCGCTGCATAAGTGGCGTGCCTGGTTTTACCGTAATAATTGCCCCTAAATTTTTCATATCAACTTTACCGCCTTCCTTAGCTTGCGGGCTAAGTACGCGATCTTGTGCGGTTGAACACAAACGTACAAATTTGGCGTCAAGGCCTTTTTTAGGGTTACGGCCATGCGCAATAATTGCAGAATATTCGCTTCCTGCTGGGTGCTCAAATTGCTGTCCTAAAAAGTTATCTAATGCTTGTGGGCTTATGCCCTTACTAATACCAGCATCAAAAAGTGCTTTTTGTGCGTCTTGCATTGATAGCAATACACCACCTTTTGCCGTTTTAATCGTTGCTTCGGCTACCATATTTTTGTCATCAATATTAATAGTAATAGCGGCATTAATTGCGTGTGCAACAATTAACGATTCGCTTTGGTAATTTTTACTTTGCGCAAATAACTTACTAATATTGACAGCTATAATCTCAAAGTCGCAATACTGAGATTGCTCTATCAATGTTATTAACTGTGTTGTTGTTGCTATAAAACCACTGTCTATAGGATGCTTTAATAAAGACAAGTACCCTGTTTGTTGATTAAATGAGAAAACCGACATTTATAAATTCCCTACGTAATATGCCTGTTATTATTTTATTTTTTATATAAAGATCAAAATTTGTTATTAAATAAATTTTAATCTCGTATTTGAGCACAAAGCAGAGAGAGTGTTAAGTAAATGTTATTGCTTACTCGGGTTGTTTGCATAGCTTTGCCTGTTTAATGCACAATAGTACTTAGTAAATAAAATAAAGCGTCGAAGGCCCTTGAGTATCAGCATGTTACTCGGTTATACTAGCCGTACGCTCTGAATGAGTTACTAATTCAGGGGCTGATTAGGATTCGACGGAATTCAAGAAGCCCAAGGTGCATGTCGAGGTGCGGTTTGCCTCGTTAAACAGCCGCAACCTAAAGTAATCGCAAACGACGATAACTACTCTCTAGCGGCTTAGGCCAGCTAGCGCTCCTTCTATGTATTCTTGTGGACTAGATTTTGGAGTGTCACCCTAACACCTGATCGCGATGGAAACCCTGGCCGGGGTTGAAGCGTTAAAACTAAGCGGCCTCGCCTTTATTTACCGTGTTTGTCCGGGACTTAAAGGTTAATTAAATGACAATACTAAGCATGTAGTACCGACGGTCGAGGCTTTTCGGACGGGGGTTCAAATCCCCCCAGCTCCACCAATATCGGTTTTTAGATTCGTTTGTCTAAAAACCCTAAAAAACCCGCAACGCTTGAGAAATCAAGCTTGCGGGTTTTTTTATGGCTAAAGGTTAATTAAGATCACAGACCCATTAAGCTATTCGCCAAAGTACCCACGAAGCAGGTAGCGCACTTCATTGAGTGATGATTTTTGATGCAGTAACCGAAGCTAAGCTTTTAAAAATGAAGGTTTAAATGAGGGGAGTAACTGAGAGTTTAAAACTGTCTGATGTAGATAAATTAATAATCAACCTTATTAGTAACTATCCTCATATTACAAACGCACAGTTAGTTGTCGCTAGCGAAACGTCGTTGAGCGCCATCTAAAGGCGAATAAAGGTTTTGAAAGAAGCAGAGTAATAGTAAGAATTGGGTATTGGCTCTAAAAAACCGGCAATTGTCAGATTAAATAAGTTATTTATACACAATTAATACGCTAATAATTTAGTGGCACTTCTATTCACGTAAAATAAATAAGTTCTTAAATTGAAAGTGTTTTAAATACTTGCCCGCTATTAATTTTCAAAGGCCAGTGCAGCCATGTTTTACGGCATACTTGCGCAAGTCACTTTATGATGAGCGGCGGAAATACTTTAGTACTGTAGCAGATACTTGGTCATGCAAAGATTGAGCAAACTATGGTTTACGCGCACTTTGCACCAAGTCATTTAGAAGATGCAATCAGATTAGGTCCAAGGTTTAATTGATAAATATATATTTTGAAACAAACCAATTACATTCTTCTTGACCACATATTTTTTGAGCACTATCTGCAGAATCTAACTGACTTTTAAAGGTTATGTAGTAAAGCTCATTTTTTTCAACAGTAACAAAATAGCTTAATATTCTTTCTGATGACTTTAAAGAAATAAACTTAGAAAGAGGACGTGACTTTTCTCCATCGCTTTTAGAACCTATAGATGAGTATACGATTGGTTTTATTTCTTTTTTCTTCATAACCATATGATCTTTAGCTTCAATATTATAAACCGTGAGTGGATACTCATCTAAATTAAAAATCAAACGCGACTTACCGCTATTTTTTATTTTTACTTCTATAATTAGACCTTGGGTGCCTTCTAAATTTGGCGAATGATAATCAATAACTTTATGGTCAATACTGATTATTGAGGCTTCAGTATTATCAATTGAAAGCTGCTTTTCAGTTATTTCTTGTTCTTTCAAATCAAGATTTCGATTTGCAGTTTCGACTTGCTGCAAAAGATTAAAACTAATTAAAACCCATAAGCCGCCCACTATAATTGCAAATGCGCTTATAATGTTATGGAATATTGTTGAAAAGTCAGATGGTTGGGTAGTGGCTAGGTCTCTTTTTTTATAAAAGTAAAAATAGCTAATACTAAGTAATAGTATAACTACAAGTATTAGCCCACCAAGACTCAGAGGAACTATATCAAAAAATGAAATTGGATCACTTTTACGCATAGTTAAACACCAATATCACCTTCATCAGATATTTCAGGGAAATCGTCATATCGATCATCGATTTCAGCAGAGGATACTTCATTATTTTCTATATTTTCTTCTTCATTTTCAATTATAGGAGAAAATGATGATTTTGTTAAAGGATTGGAAACTTCCACTCTATCAATGGAGAACTGACCTTTATTAGGTTTACTGATAAATGCTTCCAAATGGTCTTTATGTGATTCAAATGTTGTTGTTGTTTTAATGTGCTCGATGGCTTTCGTGAGTTCAGCCTGATTGCTAACTAGTATATAATTATCAGCTTGGTCTACGGGCGTAATAGCTTCCCCCATACAGCCTGTTATAAGAAAAGCAAAAGCGATTAGAGTAGCTCTATCACCTAGAATTTTACCCCATGAATGCCCAGGAGAAGTGAAAATACTTTTATTGGTAAGGGTAAACCTATCTTGACCACCAAACTGATAATAAAGATCGTGTAGTAGGTCTTCATCGAATGAGTTCTCATCAAGCTCTAGAATTGAAAAAAGTTCGAGCTTTTGAATTATTCGTTGAAATTCACTTAAATGAAACTGAGCAATATCACTAGTCTGATTTATTTCAGTAGTAAAGTGAAGCTCGTTATTTTCTATGTACAAACCATAAAGCCAATGTTTAAGAAGCTCTTTATGTACCTCTAAAGAAAATACTGTTTTTTGTGAACCTAAACTTTTTGAGATTGGTGTAGGTAAAGATGTTCTTAGTTTACGGCTTTCCCATTTAACCTTTCTTCTTAAAATTTGAGAACTGGAAGAATTTACTCTTTCACCAGTAGAAGGGTTTATAGAAAATAATGGTTCTGAATCTATATAAGCATCAGATATAATAGTACCTATAGATATTCTACTTTTAGATAATGTAAATACAGTATCACCAATTTTAAAGTCATTAATAAAGTGTCTTATTTGACCTAAGCGAGCTGATAATTGGCGAGGTTCTTCTGGGTTAGCACTTCTCGTATTTAGAAGAACAATTCGACGTTCCAATTCAGGAACATCATCTTCTGTAATTACGCCCTCTGAATCAAAGCCGATATTATCCATGTGACCCAAAGCGACACAACCAGAAGATATAAACTGGTGGTATGATATGGCTTTAGCCCCGGCTCTTACTACCCAGTATTGACAAGACGAGTCAATTTCAAAAAGGTTCATTCAAAATCCCTGTAATTATATTTTTAATATTTGGACAAAATCCTAATGTCCACATACTGCCCAATCTCAAAAGATTATACAAGACTTTAGAGGATACTATAAGAAACTAAGCTTATGATTTAAAAGTAAGTACTTGTTTTAATTAGTTACCTGTAGTAATCGAGGCTTTCGGACGCGAGCCCCCCAGTTCTGCCAATAATGACTTTTAATTTCGTTTTTTTATGGCTGTAATTTAAGGTGGCTTTTACAAGATTAATATTGTGATGGTGAACGAGTTGTCCATATTAGGTTTGCTAAAAACGATTGGAGGTACGGCAGGGTTAGTTATTAAATGTGAGCCAGCGTTTGGGCTGGCTCACGAGAGTGCAATAGCTTAAGTGCGGCTATTAACCGCTAACAAAAGGAAAGCTTAAATACAGCTGTATAATGAGTGCGTTGGTAATATCAATGAAGAATGCGCCCACTAAAGGTACTACTAAAAATGCCTGTGGTGAGGGGCCGTAACGAGATACTAAAGATTCCATATTTGCAACTGCGGTAGGCGTTGCGCCTAAACCAAAACCACAATGACCGCCCGCTATTATTGCGGCGTTGTAGTTTTTACCCATTACTCTAAAGGTAATAAAGTAAGCAAATAGCATTAGCATAACGGCTTGTACTAAAATCATAAATATCATTGGGCCGGCTAAGCTCAGCAGTTCCCATATTTTTAACGACATTAAAGCCATGGCTAAAAACATTGATAGCGCCATGGTGCCCCATAAGTCTATACAGGCGCGGCTTACCTTATAAATTTTAGAAAATTCAGTAAGGTTAGTAATAAAAACACCAAATAATAATGGGATTAAAAATGCTGGTAGAATAACGTCAATTGCTTTTAATGCGTCGTAGCCCATGCGGCCTAAGTACATACATAATAATATAACAAACAAGGTTTCCATCATTTTACGCGGTGTTACTAGGTCGTGATCATCTGGGTCGAAGGTAACTGTGTCATCGCGCTCTTCATGGTATGAAGTGTCTGCTTTTAAGTTGTATTTATTAATGAGGCGCCTGCTGACTGGGCCGCCAACTAAGCCACCAAGAATAAGCCCAAGCGTAGCGGCTGCCATTGCCAGTTCAAATACGCTGCTTTGCATACCATATTCATTAATAAACAAATCAGCGTACGTGGCACCACTACCATGGCCACCAGAGAGTGTTACAGAGCCGCCAATTAACCCCATTAAAGGCTCCATACCGGTTGCTACCGCAATAGATATACCTAAGGCATTTTGCACCAATAAATAAATTGTTGCGACGCCCAAAAACAGCGCGACTTTAGGGCCACCTTTAATTAATAAGCTAAAACTCGCACCCAAACCAACAGTGGTAAAAAACATGGTCATTAATGGGGTTTTAAAAGTCATATCGAATTGAAAGTTAATATCAAAGTAAACGTGCAGAATGGCCGCAATAATAGAAAAGGCAATACCACCCACAACGGGTTCAGGAATGTTGTTGTCTTTAAGAAAAGCAATTTTGCTATTGAGATAATAGCCTGCAAAAAGTATTAACAAAGAAACTAACAAGGTTTCTATAATAGAAATTTCAATATTCATAAGCGCATTTAACCTTTTTAATACGGTATATTTTTGTTTGCACATGAACCAAAGTTTGACCGTGAAGAGGTAATCAACAGATTAGCAGTTCAAAACTTTAGAGCGCCATAAGCAAAAGCAGTACCTTGCAACTTAGCAAATCATTAATAAAAAACAGGCAAAGTTTAATTTTGAGGGCAGGAGCTTAGCATATACCGGTTACCGATCAAGATGCATATTTTAAGTTTGTATACTATTTTGCAGCAAACACAGCCATAAAGTAATTCTTATTCATTAGTTTTAATGTGGTTGTATTTTTTTACAACAAACAAAGTTGGGTGTAATTGTTAAAAGTTGCACAGATAAAGGGACAGTTCATTTTTATTAGTTACGTGTTTGGGCTAATTTATAGCGGGTTATTAACTTTAAAATAGAATCTATAATTAATTGTTGTAAGCATATTTTTAACTTAATGCTGAGCTTTAATGTGCTGTGGCTTTACACAATGCTTATATTTTTTGAACGCAATTTAAACTATGCGTGTTATACCTAATGGTTATACAAAATCACTAAAATAAGCCTCAATATAAGGTGTTATTCACCCTAGAGCATAAATATGGATTTATTGGCTACAGAGTTTGTTACTCCCTGTATAGCGCTGTTACTTATTGTACTTGCAGGTTTTACATCTTTTGTATCTGCCGCGTTTGGTGCCGGTGGCGGGCTGATGTTATTAGTTGTTATGGCATCAATTATGCCAATGACGGTCGTGGTGCCAGTGCATGGCTTAGTACAATTAGGATCGAATGCAAATAGACTAGTGTTGAGCATTAAACATATAGATAAAAATATGTTTATTTACTTTACGCTTGGTGGGTTGGTTGGCGCTGGCATCTCTAGCACTGTAGTTAATGATATTCAGTTAGATGGTATGAAGTTGGCGGTTGCGGTATTTGTGGTTTATTTATTGTGGGGTAAAACGCCTAAATTTAAAAACGACTCAAAGCTGGGGCGTTTAGTTGCGGGTTTAATAACGGCATTTATTTCTATGTTTGTTGGCGCAAGTGGACCGCTAGTAGCGAGTTATTTGCATATTAATAATTATGACAAATTAAAGTTCACTGCAACGTTTTCTAGCATTATGACCCTACAGCATGTGTTAAAGGCGTTTGTTTATACTGTTATTGGGTTTAACTTTTGGCAATGGTTGCCATTGGTGATAGGTATGATAGCCAGTGGTGCGCTAGGCACTTGGTTAGGTATTTATTTACTTAAACGTATGCCTACAGCACGTTTTAAAACTATTTTTAAGGTTATATTAACACTTATGGCTTGCCAATTGGCTTGGCAAGGCATAAGTGAAATATTGCTATAAGCAGATTATTTTACCGCAGCTTTAATAGGGCTGTCGCCATCAAAAAGCTCAAAAATACAACTGCTATTACATTGGTTTTGCGCAATGTTAAATAAAACATGAGCAACGTTTTCTCGGCTTATTTTTGCATTTGAACGATCGCTTGGTCGTGTTGTGCTAATAAGCATTGATGCAGCTTCGTTGGTTAATGCACCCGGTCGTACAATGGTATAACTAAGGCCGCTATTTATTAGGTATCTGTCTGCCATGTGTTTAGCTACTAGGTAAGGTTTTAGATCACTTTGAATTGCATCAGGATCGTCAGCACCTAACGAGCTCACCATAATAAAGTGTTTAACACCGTGCTCTTTTGAAAAGTTAATTGCCTTAGTAGCAGCCCACAGATCAATTAATAAGGTTTTATCAGCACCTGTACCGCCGCCTGAGCCAGCAACAAATATAACTTGCTCACAGTCTTTTACTACGTCACTAAAATCGCTTTCTAAATCTTGTTCGATAATAGTTAAATGTACGCTATTTAAATCACTTAGTTTATTTTTATTGCGCACTAAAGCGATTACATTATGCTCATGCTGGAGTAATAACTCGGTAGTCATTTTACCAATTTGCCCGCTTGCGCCAATAATTAAGGTTTTACTCATCATTAACTCCTAAATTTGTTTGCTATTTCAGCTTACAGTAGATCGTGACTCGTTGGTATACCTTTCAAGTATAGCTAACTGATTAAATTTTATTACGAATTAAATCACGCACTATAAAACGAGCAGGGTGAATAGCTTGGCTTACACGCTCGCTGAGCGGGCGCGGCTCGTTGTTTAAACTGCTAATTAAGTGTTCACTGCAAAGTGGCGCACTGCATAAAGCACGTGCACCAAAGCCGGTGAAAATATGTAGCCCTTGTTGTTTTTTACTTAGGGCTTGGTACTGATAGCGTTTACCTAAACGTAAATTAGCAAAGGCAGTTAGGTAATCGCTTTGCTCTACCCACTCTCCTGCCATAGGTAAGTGATCAATAAAACTACAACGCACTGCGGCTTTTGCTGCGGTTATATTGCCTAAGCTAGTTGCAAAATTACAGTGGCCGTAAAAGTTGAGTAATTGCTCGCGATTACTAAGGTTGTCTTGCTCAGTTACTTGTCGGCTTTTGGTGTTTTTTTCAAACGTTGCACCCATACAATGATGATCTAAATAAGCGGGTGTAAAATAGCCTTTATGGCACAGCACCGTTTTTAGTTTAGTTGACTGCTCACTTGCCTGCACATGCGATACTTGCCCGCGTACACCAACGATTGGTAGTGCTTTAGTTTGTGCAAATGCATCGCTGTGCTCACCTGCACATATAATTACATCGCTAAAGGGGCCAAACTGTTTGCCGTTACTAAAAAGTAGCCAGCCGTTGCTGGTTTTTTTTAATTGTTCTATATGGCAGTTAAAAGTACTTTTATAAGGCGACAAACAATGGGCGGCGCTCAACATAGCATTAACTAGTTGTGGTGGGTTTACCCAGCCACCTTGTTCAAAATATACGCCAGAATAACCAGTAGTAACTCCGGCTATAGTATCTCCTTGCTCTGCGGTTACGTTACGCATTAATGTTTGTGGCCATAATTGCTGCTGGGCTAAATTTTCATGGCGATCAACGAGTGGCTGTTTTACTGCATGCTGCAATACACCGCACCAGCTATGATCAAAACTAAAGCCATCATTGAGTAACTGTTTATAAAGCCGTTTGGCATATAAAAAGCTATGCGCAAATAACTCGCTGTGTGGGGAGTTTTTTGCTTGTAAATGAGGGTATACCACCCCTTGCACGTTGTGCGATGCCCCCATAGCGGGTGCAGCATCTTGGCAAAATAATTGGCTGCTAATACCTCGCTTAGCTAGGCTGTATAAAATACAGCTGCTGGCAATACCACCACCAATTACCGCCACATTACTAAGCGGGCTTACATCGTGATTAAAATAACTTGGCGCCGATTGCGTATCGTTAGTGTGTTTTAATGTGCCAATTAGCATGCTACGTTTGTGCGCAAATCCTTTAACTTTTTGCATGGTAAAGCCTGCATCACTTAACCCACGACGAACAAAGCCGGCAGCGGTAAAGGTAGCAAGGGTGGCTCCTACTTTTGAAACGTTAACCATGGCATTAAACAGGCTTTGTTGCCACATGTCAGGGTTTTTACTCGGTGCAAAACCATCTAAAAACCAAGCATCTACTATACCTGAGCGCGGATAGCTCATTGTTTTAATCGATTCCAGTGCATCACCAAAATATAAATCGAGCACTATTGTCCCATTATTAAATTCAAGTCGATGGCAGCCTGCTAAATTAATGGGATACTGGCTGATAAGTTGCTCACTTAATAAATTAAGTTCAGGCCATGCTGTTAATATTTTGCTTAAGTCGCTTACACTTAATGGGTGTTTTTCAAAGGCAATAAAGTGTAGTCGCTTTACACCATAGTTTAGTTGCTTTTGAACTTGTTGGCGTGCAAGGTGGTCAGTAAAGTGCTGGCATGTATTTAAAAAGTTAAGGCCAGTACCAAAACCGGTTTCGGCTATAACGAAATGTGCTTGGTCATGGCTTTGTAACCGTGTATCTATATTGTTTTGCTGATAAAACACATAATAAGATTCAGCTAAGCCATTATCGTCAGAATAATAAATATCATCGAAGTCATTGGCAACAGGTGTGCCTTGGTGGTTAAAGTGAATGTTGGCGTTTTTTATCATGACCCATTTAATTTTAGAGATGAAATTTTTTAATTATTTTACGTGTTTTCTTTGAAATAGTCTGGCGTTATTTATAAGCTAGCAGTTCAGAGTACAAGTGTACGCTAGAAAGCTGACCACTTAGATGATTAAATTCGCGTAAAATAGAACGCAATTAAGTATTAAGCTAAGGGAATTACCCATGAGAAGAGCCGTAATTACAGGTATCGGTGTTGTATCAAGTATTGGTAACAACAAAGAAGAAGTATTAGAATCGTTAAAAACAGGCCGTAGTGGCATTGCGTTTAACCAAGAATTTGCCGATTACAAGCTACGTAGCAACGTGTCGGGCAAAATTGATATTGACGTTAAAGAACATGTTGACCGCAAAGCAATGCGTTTTATGGGTGATGCTGCTGCCTATTCTTATATTTCAATGACGCAAGCGATTGCAGACTCAGGTTTATCTGACGAGCAAGTGTCAAACGAGCGTACGGGTATTATAGTTGGTTCTGGTGGTGGTTCATCTAAATGGCAAGTAGAAGCGGCTGATATTTTACGCGAAAAAGGCGTAAAGCGTGTAGGTCCTTATATGGTGCCACGTACTATGGCAAGCACCACGTCTGCATGTTTAGCAACACCGTTTAAAATTAAAGGTGTTAACTACTCTATTAGTTCTGCATGTGCTACATCAGCGCACTGTATTGGTAATGCAGTAGAACAAATTCAACTTGGCAAGCAAGATGTTGTTTTTGCTGGTGGTGGTGAAGAGCTGCACTGGACTTTAGCAATGGAATTTGACGCTATGGGCGCACTTTCTACTAAGTACAACGAAACACCAGAAAAAGCATCGCGTACGTACGATGCAAACCGCGATGGTTTTGTTATATCTGGTGGTGGCGGTATTGTTGTGGTTGAAGAGCTTGAACATGCTCTTGCTCGTGGCGCACATATTTACGCAGAAATTGTTGGCTATGGTGCAACGTCTGATGGTTACGACATGGTTGCTCCTTCAGGCGAAGGTGCTGCACGCTGTATGCGCCAAGCTATGCAAGACGTAGAAAGTATTGATTATTTAAATACGCATGGCACATCTACTCCAGTGGGCGATGTTAAAGAGCTTGGCGCTATTCAAGACGTATTTGGTGGTAATTCACCAATGATCAGCGCAACTAAAGCAATGACAGGCCATGCCCTAGGTGCGGCGGGTGTTCACGAGGCTATTTTCTCTTTATTAATGCTAGAGCATGGCTTTGTTGCACCATCAATTAATATTGATGAATTAGACGAGCAAGCTGCAGGCCTTGATATTGTTACTGAACGTCGTGATGTTGAGTTAAATACTGTAATGTCGAACAGCTTTGGCTTTGGTGGTACAAATGCCACGTTAGTTATGAGTAAATATAAAGGTTAATTAGTTTCTTACTAAATACCCAAAGCCGAGCATTGCTCGGCTTTTTAGTTTGTGCAAAGCCTAGGTTGTTCGTTACAATAGCGACCCTTAATTGCCAAACGGACTCTGTATGAAAATTCTTGCCGATCAGAATATGCCTTTAGTTGAGCAGTACTTTGCAGACATTGGTGAAGTTGAGCGTTTTGATGGGCGACAATTAACAGCCGATCAACTAATAGACGTAGATGTGCTGCTTACTCGCTCAGTCACTCAGGTTAATAATGAGCTTTTAGCACACGCTAACAAACTAAGCTTTGTTGGCACCGCAACAATTGGTGTTGATCATATTGATACGCAATTATTAAATGATAAAAATATTGCCTTTAGTAGCGCGCCAGGCTGCAACGCAATTGCGGTAGCCGAGTATGTAATAAGCAGTTTATATGCCTTAAGCCAAGAAAACGCCCGCCCACTTAATAATCAAACAATAGGTATAGTTGGCGTAGGCAGTATTGGCAGTTGTTTGGCGCAAAAATTACAAGCGCTGAATTTAACTGTACTTTTATGTGATCCAATAAAACATGCGCAAGGCTTATTAAACGAGCACGTAGCACTTGATCAATTACTTGCGCAGTCAGATATTGTAACTTTTCATGTTCCGCTTATAAAAAGTGGCGAGCATAAAACGCTACATATGATGGATAAAGCCAGATTAAAAGCGCTCAAACCCGGGCTTACGTTAATTAATGCAAGCCGTGGTGATGTGATTGACAATCAAGCATTATTAGAAGTGATGCAAGCGGGTGCCGATTTAGATTTAGTGCTTGATGTATGGGAAAACGAACCCACTATTTTAACTGAGCTACTAGAGCATGTGCGCTATGCAAGCGTTCACATTGCAGGGCACACCCTTGAAGGGAAAGCCCGTGGTACACAAATATTGTATCAAAAGTTTTGTGAACTCAAAGGGATAGAAGCAACAAAGTCGCTCGACGAGTTTTTACCCGTGCCTGCAATTACGCAAGCTACATTAGGACAAAGTTTTAATGAAGCTGATATTGCGCGTTTGGTGCATTTAATTTACGACGTACGCCGTGATGACGGTATTTTACTGCGTGATTTAGCGAATAACGGTTTTGATAGTTTACGTAAAAACTACCCTGTAAGACGAGAATTTAGCACTTTAATAATACAAGGTGATAGCTCGCAGCTAGCCGCTTTAGCCCAGCTTGGGTTTACTGTTGCAAACTAATTTAACTAGCGATGTTGTTTTAATATCGCTTAAAGAGGAATAAATATGTCGCAAAAATATAACGTTGTGGTACTTGGTGCTACAGGTTTAGTTGGTCGTCAAATCATTGAAACATTAGCAGATCGTAAATTTCCAGTGGATCAACTTTTTTTACTTGCTAGCAGCCGCAGCGCAGGCGAAGACATTAAGTTTTGTGGTGAGACCATTGAAGTACTAGATGTTGAAGGCTTTGACTTTAGCCAAGCGCACATAGGCTTCTTCTCTGCTGGTGATAGTGTGTCAGAGCAGTACGCGCCAATTGCTGCAGATGCTGGTTGTGTAGTAATCGACAATACATCATTTTTTAGAAATGATTTTGAAGTCCCTCTAATCGTACCAGAAGTTAACGCAGCAAGCTTAGCCGATTTTAGAAATCGTAACATAATTGCCAACCCTAACTGTTCAACTATTCAGATGATGTTGGCACTAAAACCAATATACGATGCTTACGGAATTGACCGTATTAATGTATCAACATATCAAGCAGTGTCGGGCGCAGGTAAAAAAGCGGTTGATGAGTTAGCAAAGCAAACCGCTAACTTAATGAATGCCCGCCCAGTTGACAGCGATATATTTCCTAAGCAAATTGCGTTTAACGTGATCCCACAAATAGATGCATTTGAAGATAACGGCTACACCCGTGAAGAAATGAAAATGGTTAACGAAACGCATAAAATATTAGGCGATACTACCATTGCAGTAAACCCAACGTGTGTAAGAGTACCGGTGTTTTTTGGTCATTCAGAGTCAATCAATATAGAAACACGTATGCCATATGACCTTGAACACGTAAAACAGTTATTAAACGACGCGCCAGGTGTTGAGCTTATTGATGATGCGGGCGATTACCCAACAGCGGTATCTGATGCCAGCGGTAATGACACAGTTTATATTGGTCGTTTACGCGCCGATATTTCACATCCACATGGTTTAAATATGTGGGTTGTAAGCGATAATACCCGCAAAGGTGCAGCAACAAATAGCATACAAATTGCAGAAGAGCTTATTGCTAACTACATGTAATTACTTATAGCTTTAAAGCAAAAAAAGCGGTAAACATTATTTGTTTGCCGCTTTTTGTTTATATGGCTGTCAATTAATTGCCGCATATAATTTAAAAGCGTATAAAGATGTTGATGTAACAGATTTAAATACTTTTAATTATAAATTTAAGGTATTTATTTTCAAAGTGTTGCGATGGATATTAGTGGCTAACTGGTTTATAGTTTGTAACTGGAATAGAGCTTGCAATAAAAATAGATTGTAATAAAAAATGTGAGTCAGCCATTTGGTTGATAACGGCAAGAATAATCAATGTTTATGCGCCCACTTTGTGGCGCTACGTTAACATTTAAACATTAAAGGATCAGCATGCGCGGTTTAGCTTCACTTATTATATTGGCGTCTGCATTGATAGTCACTTCTGTTTACTCTCAAGACAGTACCCAACTAAAGGGGCCTAAAGGCGTTGACTATGGTGTGCAAGGACGAGCAATAGGGCCAATAAAACCGACCGATACACTCTGGCGTATTGCTGTTAAAGTTCGTCCTGATAACTCTGTAAGCATTTATCAAGTTATGCAGGCCTTGTATAACAAAAATCCAAATTCATTTTTAGAACAAAACCTTAACCACATGCAAAGTGGTGCCTATTTAAACATACCCACCTTAGCTGAAATTAAAAGTGTTAGCTCTGAGCTAGCAAGACAGCGCTCTGAACAAGACGACAAGTTATGGGAAAAAAAGAAAAACGGCACGCTAACGCAAAGCGAAATTAATACAGCTCAAACCAAAGTAACGCAAGCGCGTAAAGTTGACGTAGACGAAGCTAAAAAAGAATTACAAAAAGAATTAAATGACATAAAAACGGATCAAAGTAATAGATTAGTTGAGCTGCAACAGCAATTTAAAAGTTCGGTAAACAATGTTGAAGAAATATTAGTAGAGAATAACAAGCTTAAAAAACAACTCACAGGTATTTCACAAGAGCTAAAAAACTTACGCGAGCAACTAGGGCAAGACAGCGAAATACAGCTGCAACTTAAAGAATTAATAGTTAAACAAAATGAAATAATAGCGCAACAAAAAATCAAAGACGCCAAACAAGATGCCGAATTTGACTTAGGAGCCTTGCTATCTAATCCGCTGGTTTTAATTTTGTTAATGACTATACCTGCATTATTAATTATTTTTGCCGTTGTAATGTTGTTACGTAAACGCGCAAATAACACCGAACAAAATAACCAAGAAGATGAAGAGTTTTTACCGCAAACTCCCGTTTATAGCAGTGATGACAGCGATGATGTTGTAAGTGCAGCTAGCCACGACGATCCTATTATTCCTGATCCGTTGGATGATTTAAGTGTTCAATTAGATGACGGTATTGCGGATGACGTGCTGTTAGATGACGGTATTTCAGATGACATGCTGTTAGATGACGATGTAGCGTTTGACGACTCATTAGACGATAGCAATTTATTAGATCAAGATGAGTTAGAAAGCTTACTGAGCGATGACATCATTTTTGATGATGAAGACGGCCAAGACGATGATGAACTCGATATTTTTATGCAGCAAGGCTTTGATGAGCCTGTAGAGGACACTATTGATTTAGACTTAAACACATCACAAAACAGTGATGATATTTTAAGTGCTGATGATTTAGATAGCTTATTTGATGAAGACGATAGCTTACCAGAAATTGAATCGAGTGATAGCGACAAAGTAGCACCAGAGAGTGGGGATTCTCACGATGAAATATCTGCCTTTAGTGAAGAGTTAGCAAGTGAAGATGACGATTTTGATATTGATGATTTATTAGAATCAGAGCAATCATCAATACCAAGCAATACAGAAGAGTTGGTAGAGGAAAACGACGACTTTGACTTAGATGATATCGACAGCTTAATCGATGAAGTAAGTGAGCAGGACGATGCTCTGCCTGAAAAGCAAAGCAGCGCTACAGAGCTAGTTGAAGAAAGCGACGACTTTGATTTAGACGATATCGACAGCTTAATCGATGAAGCAAGCGAACAGGGCGATGATCTGCTTGAAGAGCAAAACAGCGCTACAGAGCTAGTTGAAGAAAATGACGACTTTGATTTAGATGATATCGACAGCTTAATTGGCGAAGCAAATGTTCAGGGCGATGATCTGCTTGAAGAGCAAAACAGCGCTACAGAGCTCGTAGAAGAAAACGACGACTTTGATTTAGATGATATCGATAGCTTAATTGACGAAGCAAGCGAACAGGGCGATGATCTGCTTGAAGGGCAAAACAGCGCTACAGAGCTCGTAGAAGAGAATGACGACTTTGATTTAGATGACATCGATAGCTTAATCGATGAAGTTAGCGAACAAAGCGATGAAAAGCAGCCAGAAACAGCGCTTGAAGAGCAAAATAATACAGCTGAGTTAGTAGAAGAAGCTGATGACTTTGACTTAGATGATATTGACGACATCGACAGCTTAATCGACGAGGTTAGTGAACAAGGCGAGGAAGAGCAGCCTGAAACAGCGCTTGAAGAGCAAAATAATACAGCTGAGTTAGTAGAAGAAGCCGATGACTTCGACTTAGATGATATTGACGATATCGACAGCTTAATCGATGAAGTAAGTGAGCAGGATGATGAAGAACAGCCTGAAGCACCGCTTGAAGAGCAAAACAATACAGCTGAGTTAGTAGAAGAAGCAGATGACTTTGACTTAGATGAAATTGACTACATCGACAGCTTAATCGACGAAGTTAGTGAACAAAGCGAGCAGGGCGAGGAAGAGCAGCCTGAAACAGCGCTTGAAGAGCAAAATAATACAGCTGAGTTAGTAGAAGAAGCCGATGACTTTGACTTAGATGAAATTGACGATATCGACAGCTTAATCGATAACTTAGACGACGACCTTGATGAACATGATGCACAAATAGATACAGCCCTTGCTGAATCAGTAGAGGATTTAGAAAAAGCGCAGCAAGAGTTAAATAGTGACGACGCTGAATCTGTTGACTCTTCATTCAGTGAAAATACAGAGTCAGCACTTGAGTCAGAACCAGAGCTTGCAGTAGAAGAGCAAGACGATTTTGGCGACTCAATTATAGAGGATTACTCAGATACATCGCAGACGTTACTCGATCCTGAAGATGCGCTTGAAGAATATAATGACGATAATTTAAAAAGTGTTGATGAGCTTTTAAATGAGCTACAACAAGCATCCGATGATGAAGAGTATGTAGAACCCCCTCAGTGGTCGGTTGATGATTTAAATGATGTAACAGAAGCCGAATTAGGTGACGACCCTCTAGGTATTGAAAATGATGAATCTGAATTATTAGCAGATGAGTCAGTGCCTGATGTAGCAGCGCCAAGCGAAGAGCTTGATGTAGACGAATACCCTGAGCTAGATCTGAATGACGATGCAATACTAACAGCAGATGAACAGCAAGCGTTTACTCCGCAAGAGCTGCAAGGCGATAACCTAGATGGTGATGCTAAAGGTATGGCCTCGAGTCAAGCTGAACAAGATCTTGCAAACTCGCTACTAGCCGGTGGTAATTTAGATAGTTTAAATGATGACTTTGACGATGAACTATTAATTGAAAATGATTTTTCAGAGCTCGATAGTGAACAACAAAATGAAGATGAATTATTAGTAATAACCTCACCACCAGAGGTTGATACAAGTAATTCGTCTGAGCAGCAATTAAATGATGACGTTAGTGATGATTTGCTTAACGAAGTAGACGATATTCAAATTGAGCAATTAAATGAAGAGTTAGATGAGAAGTTAATTGATGAGCAAACAAATGTAGACCGTGAAGCGGCATTAATGCCAACAGAGTTACCGCATAACGGTGAAGTTGCATCGGATGATGAGCTTGATGACGAGTTTATGGCCGATTTAACTCAGACCGACTTTGATGCATTACTAAATGAATTAGCCGATGCTGATGAGCTGGATATTGCAGACAGTAGTGAGTTTGACGTTGATTTTAATAACTTACTCAGTGATGAAATAGATACTGATGAATCAGCTTTAGCGCCACAGCCAACTGTTAACAGCAATACTATTGAGCAAACTAGCAAAGATGAGTTTGTAGATATTGATGCGTTATTAGAGCAAAGTGACGACGCAGATACAGAGCACGAACCTTACGATGATGTGAATATGGACGTAGGGCTAGGTGATTTTGACTCATTACTGGCCGGCGATAACCCAACAGATGTTGATGCTGAAAGTGGCGGTTATTCTGCTAAATTAGACTTAGCCCGCGCTTATATCGAAATAGATGATTTTGACTCAGCGCTTAAGGTTATCGAAGACGTTATTAATAAAGGCCCTGAAGAAGTTCAACAAGAAGCGCTTAGCTTAAAAGCTAAACTTAAATAAAATAAAGAGCATAAATTTAAAGCCCGTAATTTTATTAATTACGGGCTTTTTTAATCGGGATAGGTTTGATTATAGCGCAGCTGCTTTTATTGCATCGCTAGATAGCATAAAATGCCCCGTTCATTAGCACAGTAGGTAAAGCAGTAATTATGCGAGTAGCACTTGGAGTTGAATACAACGGCGCACGCTATAGTGGTTGGCAACGACAATCACACGTAAACAGCGTACAACAAGAAGTAGAAACAGCGTTATCGCGTATTTGTAATCATCCGGTTGCAATTGTATGCGCAGGGCGTACCGATGCCGGTGTGCATGGTACCGGGCAAGTTGTGCACTTTGATACAGATGCACCACGCGATATGGTGGCATTTACTTTAGGCATGAATACATTGTTGCCAAAAGATATTGCTATTCGTTTTGCTCAGCCAGTGGCTGATGATTTTCATGCTCGTTTTAGTGCTACAGCACGCCGTTATCGTTATGTTATTTATAATAACCCACTTCGTGGTGCGGTATTAAACGAAGGTGTTACGCACTTTCATCACACGCTTGATGAAACTAAAATGCAAGAAGCGTGTCAGTATTTAATAGGTAAATACGACTTTACGTCGTTCCGCGCTATTCACTGCCAAGCAAATACTGCTATTAGAACAATTCAGCATTTATCGGTACAGCGCCAAGGCACTTACGTTATTATAGATATTAAAGCCAATGCTTTTTTACATCATATGGTACGTAATATAACGGGTTGTTTAATGGATATAGGCTTACATAAACAACAACCTGTTTGGCTAAAAGAATTGCTAGATTTAAAAGAGCGAGCAAAGGCAAGTGCAACCGCTAAAGCTGCCGGTTTATACCTGGTAGATGTTGATTATCCTGAACAATTTAACATACCTAAAACGCCATTAGGACCTTTGTTTTTACCAGATATTAGTATTTAATTAGGTGGTTTTTAACTGTTTAATCTAAGCGCTGGCAACTACTAAGACCAGTTTTTGATACCGTGTTAGTGTAATTCATGTTTTAATTGAGAAAATTTGTTTGCATGATAAGCATGCAAGCTCGCGACACAGAACAGCATTAAGAGAGTTGCAAATGAGTTGGCTAGAAAAAATCTTACCTAAAACGACAAAAGCATCAGGTCGTAAAGAAATTCCAGAAGGTGTTTGGGCTAAGTGTACATCGTGTGATTCTATTTTGTATAAAGCCGAATTAGAAAAAGCATTGAATGTATGTCCTAAGTGCGATCATCATATGCGTATTAGTGGGCGTAAGCGCCTTGAGTATTTTTTAGATGAAGGTGACCGTGTAGAACTTGGTACACAGCACGAACCTAAAGATGTGCTTAAATTTAGAGACTCAAAAAAATACTCTGACCGTATTACAGCGGCGCAAAAATCAAGTGGTGAAAAAGACGCGCTTGTGGCAATGAAGGGACATTTAAAAGGTATTCCTGTAGCTGCTGTAGCATTTGAATTCTCATTTATGGGCGGTTCAATGGCTTCGGTAGTAGGTGCACGTTTTGTTGACGCTGTTGATCAATGCTTAGAGCATAATATGCCACTTATTTGTTTTTCGGCTTCTGGCGGCGCACGTATGCAAGAAGCACTTATTTCATTAATGCAAATGGCTAAAACCAGTGCCGCGCTTGCTAAAATGACAGAAAAAGGCTTACCATTTATTTCAGTTATGACTGATCCAACAATGGGCGGTGTTTCTGCATCGCTTGCTATGTTGGGCGACATTAACGTAGGCGAGCCAAAAGCATTAATTGGTTTTGCAGGGCCGCGTGTTATTGAGCAGACAGTGCGTGAAACACTCCCTGAAGGTTTTCAGCGTAGTGAATTCTTGCTTGAACACGGTGCAATAGACATGATTATTGACCGTCGTGAAATGCGCGATACATTGGCACGCATTTTGGCTAAGTTTATGAACTTGCCTTCTACTGAGCAAGAGCATAGAGTAGCGTAAATTTAAGCTTTATTGATCTAACGCTATGATAAAAACAATTCCTAGCCAATCATCAAGCCTTGATGATTGGCTTTTTTATTTAGAAAGTGTTCACCCTGCAAATATTGCAATGGGGCTAGAACGCGTTGCCAGTGTTGCTAATAACATTGGGCTATTAAACACCTCAAGTAAAATTATTTTGATTGCCGGTACCAATGGTAAAGGCACCACAGCACGCTGCCTAGAGTCGTTACTTTTAGCGCAAGGCCTTAGCGTAGGTACGTATGCTTCACCACATTTAACGCACTATAACGAACGTGTACGGGTAAATGGGCAAGAGCTTAGCGACCAGTATCATGTTGATGCCTTTCATTTACTAGAACAAGGGCGCAAAGATACCGCACTCACTTATTTTGAATATGGCACCTTGGCTGCGCTGGCAATTTTTAAGCGCTGTGAGGTTGACTACGTACTCTTAGAGGTAGGTTTAGGCGGGCGTTATGACGCCACTAATATTGTTACGCCTTTTGCGAGTGTTATTACCACTATCGATTTAGATCACAAAGAATACTTAGGTGATACGCGCGAACTCGTTGCTTATGACAAAGCGGGTATTTTTCGTGAAAATACGCCGGCTATTATTGGCGATTTAAATATTCCCCATACCATGACTGATTATGGCGATGAAATAAATGCCAAGATGGTTTTATCAGGGAGTGACTTTATATTTAAAGAACACGCAGATACCTTTAGCTGGCAATATCAACAGTACAACCTTGAATTAGCTAAACCAGCAATTCCTAGTCAAAATGCAGCAACAGCGTTAACCACGCTAAGTGTGTTAAATTTACTCCCGAGTGAGTCGGTGATCAAAGCCTGTTTAGCAAACCTGGTTGTGGAAGGGCGTTTTGAGCAGTTAAGCGACCAACCCTTGGTATATACCGATGTAGCGCATAATCCTGAATCGGCTCGATATTTAGCAAGTAAATTACTAAGCTACAAAGATAAAGGCTTTAAAATTCATGCATTAGTCGCTATGCTTGCTGATAAAGATAAAGCAGGTGTGCTTAAAGAAGTAAGCCATTTAGTTGATCAATGGTCGTTAGCGAGTTTAAATGGCCCTCGTGGTGATAGCGCTAGCAACTTACAAAATGCGCTACAAAGCATACCGCATAATGATATTAAGCATAGTTATAATAGCGTAGCAGCAGCACTCGATGTAATTTTGCCAACACAACAAAACGACACAGTTTTGATTGTTTTTGGTTCATTTTTTACCGTTGCTGGCGCTATTGATTACTTTAAAAAATAGAGAGAATATCGGTGAACTCAAGTTTTATAAATCGCTTAGTCGGAACAAGTATCGTGGTAATAGCAGCAATTGTGTTTATACCTAACATACTTGATGGTGAAAAAGTGCACTATAAAGAAGGCTTTAAAGCGATTCCAGAACGCTCTGAGTTCAAAACAATCGATCTGCAGCAAGAAATTGATGAAAACGTAGCCGGGGCAGACTCGTTGCAACAAGATGAGATAGAAGACATTCAAGCAGATGATATCGCTTTTGAACAACAAGCTAATATTGCTCAAAGTGACTATACATCAGAAGCTAAACTGGTAGAGGCGGTAATAGCACCTAAAGCTCAACCACAAGCAGCTGCGCCGGTACAATCAATCAAGTCACGCCAAAACAATGAGAACCTAACCAGCATGGCTTATGTCATTCAATTAGGTAGTTTTTCTCATGCCGCAAACGTAAAAGCGCTGCAAGCAAAGCTGCAAGCTAAAGGGTTCAAAACCTTTACTAAGCCAGTAAAAACGCCAAACGGTACATTAACTAAAGTATTTGTTGGCCCATCGCTTAATAAAAATGAGTTACAAAAGCAATTACCAGCACTTAAAGAGCTAACTAAGCTCAATGGTAAAATAACGCAATTTGAAGTAACCAAGTAACGTATTGCACCTAGCCTTGTGTGCAAGGTTAGGTGTTTTTATTAGTCGTATTACACTTCTCATATGTTGGTCAAAACTATTTTAATTAAGGTTAAAATTTACTGTTTTGGGCAACCAGTTATCTCCCGCTTAAACTTGCATATTAACGATGTTTAGGTATAGAATGCGCCCCAAATTAGCGACTAATTGGTTCTTATGATCTGGGTTGATTACGCCATTCTTGGCATTATTGCACTATCTACCGTCATCGGTTTAATACGCGGCTTTGTTAAAGAAGCTATGTCATTAGCTGTATGGGCTGGCGCTTTTATCATCTCTAGCTTGTTCTATCAATATTTAGCTTCCTTCCTAACTACCATTTCTGAACCCCTTTTAAGAAATGCAGCGGCCATAGCCATATTATTCTTTGTGACGCTATTGTTGGGCGGTTTACTAAACTACATTTTAGGTGAATTAGTACAGCGTACTGGTTTATCAGGCACCGACCGTGTTTTTGGCATAGTGTTTGGTGCTCTTCGAGGCGTGTTGGTCGTGAGCGCGTTACTCTTCTTTCTTGATGCTTTTACAGGTGCGCCTAGTACGCATTGGTGGGGCAACTCTATTTTGATTCCGGAATTTGGCTTTGTTGTTGAATGGTTTTTTTCATACCTTGAAAACAACTCAAGCTTTTTAAATTCAGTAAACCGTTAATCGGCGAGGATAAATTACATGTGTGGTATCGTTGGAATAGTCGGAACATCGCCAGTTAATCAGGCGATTTATGATGGCTTAACTGTTTTGCAGCACCGCGGCCAAGACGCCGCGGGTATTATTACCATTGACAACAATACGTTTAGCTTACGCAAAGCAAATGGTTTAGTGAGAGATGTATTTCACACTCGCCATATGAAACGATTGCAGGGAACAATTGGCATAGGCCATGTTCGTTACCCAACAGCAGGCTCGTCAAGCTCATCAGAAGCGCAGCCATTTTATGTAAACTCTCCTTTTGGTATTGCATTAGCACATAATGGCAACCTAACGAATGCAGAAGAGTTAAAAGAGCAATTGTTTTCAGAAGCACGACGCCATGTAAACACCACCTCTGACTCAGAAATATTGCTTAATATTCTTGCGCATGAGTTAAGTAAATCAAACAAGCTACAGCTTGGCGCAGAAGATATTTTTACCGCTATTACCGAAGTAAATAACAAAGTGAATGGCGGCTATGCTGCTATCGCGATGATTATTGGCCACGGTGTGGTGGCGTTTCGTGACCCTAACGGTATTCGTCCATTGGTATTTGGTAAACGCGAAAGCGCAAAAGGCACCGAATACATGTTTGCTTCAGAAAGTGTTGCACTAAAACAAGATGGTTTTGAATTTATTCGTGATGTAGCACCAGGTGAAGCTATTTATGTAACCGAAAACGGTGAATTTCACTCGTTAAGCTGTGCAGATAAAGTATCTTATTCACCATGTATTTTTGAGTTTGTTTATTTTGCTCGC
The DNA here is from genome assembly GCF_015864805.1 of Pseudoalteromonas sp. NZS127. NCBI lineage: Bacteria > Pseudomonadati > Pseudomonadota > Gammaproteobacteria > Alteromonadales > Pseudoalteromonadaceae > Pseudoalteromonas > Pseudoalteromonas sp. NZS127. The sequence goes on from NZ_JADYWN010000004.1 coordinate 148,505, forward strand.
CCCGATTCAACCATTGACCGTATGTCTGTTTATGCAGCACGGGTAAATATGGGAACTAAATTGGGTGAAAAAATAGCACGTGAGTGGGCTGATAAAGACATTGATGTGGTTATTCCTATTCCTGAAACATCGTGTGATATTGCTCTCGAAATAGCCCGTGTTCTTGATTTACCTTACCGCCAAGGTTTTGTTAAAAACCGTTACATTGGCCGCACATTTATTATGCCAGGCCAAGAGTTACGTAAAAAATCGGTGCGTCAAAAGTTAAATGCCATAGATCGTGAGTTTAAAGGTAAAAACGTATTACTGGTTGATGACTCAATTGTGCGTGGTACTACCTCAGCGCAAATAGTTGAAATGGCTAGAGAGTCGGGTGCTAAAAATGTTTATTTTGCATCAGCTGCTCCTGAAATACGTTTTCCTAATGTGTACGGTATTGATATGCCATCTGCAGCCGAGCTGATTGCTCATGGCCGTGAAGTGGAAGATATTAATGCAAGTATTGGTTCTGACGGTTTGATTTTTCAGTCATTAAAAGATTTGATTGCAGCGGTTGGCAAAGAAAACCCTGAAATCACTAAATTTGAAACATCAGTATTCGATGGCCAATATATAACTGGCGACATTGATCAAGATTACTTAAATCGTATTGATAAAATGCGTAATGACTCTGCAAAAAGTACTCGCGAAAATGCGATGTCTGCAGGGTTAGAGATTCATAATCAAGATGAAAACGAATCAGACTAATCGTTAAAAATATTTAAATAAAAAAGGAGCTAATTAGCTCCTTTTTTTTGTGCAAAAAAGCACAAATACTTTTACTCCAACGCGGTGCAGTGCTTATGTAAACATGGGGCTCACTATTCCATTAGTCCATAGCATAGCGGTAACCGCTAAAATAATAACCAGTAAAATTAAGCCACAAGTTACTACAGAGCTTGCGTAAATAAAGCCTCGTTCTTCTGGTATATGCATTAATATTGGCACACCGGTATAAAGTAAGTACACCGAGTAAGCCAAAGCAACCATGCCTACGCACACCACAAACCATAAATGTGGTAAAAAAGCAGCTAGTGCCGACATAAACACCGGGGTTGCAGTATAAGCTGCTAGTTCGAGAGCTTGAGTGAAAGTGGGCTGAGCACCAAAGGTTACTCCCATCCAGTGGGCTAAATAAGCCAAAGCAAATATACCCGCAATTAGCGCCACATACATTGCAATTGCAATAAGTAGTGCACTGTCATGGGTTAAAAATACGGGGTTTCCTGTACCTATACTCCATCCTAAATATACCGATGAATAGTACCCCATAACCGAGGGAAACAGCGCTATCAACACAATATGCGAGAGGCTATAAGTTAGGCTTTCATGGCGATTATCAATTGTTTGCCATTCTTCAAGTGGGTGAGCGTAAAGCCCCCATAGGTGGTTTAGTATCATAGTGTTTACTCCATAAAAGTAACTTATTAGTTTTTTACTGTTTTATTTTTATACAGTCACTATACAGTTATGGTTCACTTGCAATACAAAGTCAAGGCAACATTGTATTAACATTTTGAAGTTGTAAATGATACCCATGTAAAAGTAGGCCGTGGTGATCTTTTAAAAAGGTTTCATGGTAAAATCGTTATTAAGTTTAAAGTTATACTGAGATATGCAAAAAGTGTCTACGCAACAATTATTAGCGCCAATTTTAAGTTTTTTAAAATGCGAAACCCCACAGCAGTGGGTTGATGAAGCGATAAAAAAAGAAAATTTATCGATTATATTAATCGACCATTTGATATGTGAATTAAAAGCAGCGCAATCAGCGATGTTTTTAATTCGTAAGTATGCGGTGGATAAAGAAAGTAGCGACGCTCTGCTTGAGTGGCTAAAACCGTTTGAAACATTAATTTATAAACGTGAAGGCAATTGGCGTGACTTAGCGGCTAAAAACAAGCTTACCAAGGCTATTATTCCTAAATCTAACTCGCCGTATGGGCAAGAGTTAATCGATAAAATGGTGATGCTAATAAAAGAAGAGTTGCATCATTTTTATCAAGTATTAGAAATTATGGACGAGTACGGTGTTGAATATAGAAGTATTACCCCATGTCGTTATGCTAAAGGTATGCTGCGCAATGTAAAAACCTTTGAGCCAGATGCTCTGGTCGATAAGCTTATAGTGGGTGCTTACATTGAGGCGCGATCGTGTGAGCGTTTTGCTAAGCTTGCTCCGCATGTAGATAAACGTTTAGGTGACTTTTATATATCGCTATTGCGCTCAGAAGCGCGACATTATCAAGATTATTTAACGCTGGCGCAAGAAATTGCCGACTTTGATATTACCGAGCGAGTGCAGTTTTTTGCAGAAAAAGAACGTGAGCTCATTGCAACGCCCGATACCGACTTTAAATTTCATAGCGGTATTCCTGCATTAAAAAACTAACCTTTTGTAGCACTCATTTTACGCCTTAAAAGGAGTGCTAATTAACTTTTGAGCCTGTGGTGTAACCACTAAAGATGAGCCTTGGGTGTACCAGTCACCTAAAACCGTACGCGTTAAAGTTTCTTGGTTTACTGTGTAAGTATGCACATTAGGGCGATGAGTATGACCGTGGATCATATTAGTGACCTGGTACTTAGCAAAAGTAGCGAGTACGGCGTCATCAATCACATCGAGTATTTCAAGGGGTTTATTGGCTTGGCTAAGTTTACTTTTTTCACGTGCATTACGGGCTATTTTTTTACGATACCATAGTGGCATAGCCAACATTAGTTTTGGCCACCACCATCCGCGGCTTTTACGACGAAACTTTTGGTACTCTATATCTTGAGTACACATTTCATCGCCATGTAAAATAACCGTTGGTGTACCGTATAAATCTATTACGGTTTGCTCATCAAGTAAGGTCATGCCTGCCATTGCGGCATACTTGTCGCGCATAATAAAGTCGCGATTACCATGAATAAAATAAACCGGTGTACCGCCATCACTGACTGCTTTTAAATGCTTTGCTACATTAGCGCTCAGCGTTGTAATGTAATCGTCGCCAACCCATACTTCAAAAAAATCACCTAAAATGTACAGTGCATCTACATCTTGATTAAGTATGTGCGTATTTAAAAAGCTAAAAAATGCCGCGCTAATATCAGGGCGGTTTTCACTTAGATGTAAATCGGCAATAAAATAAGTTTTGCGAGTCATAGATGAGTCTTTTTAGATAAAATAAAAGCGGGCTTATATAAATTAAGTAAATATTTAAACTTAATTTATATTAATACCCGCTTATATACTCACATAATGTGAGTAAACGCTATTAGTTAACAGTAACGCTTTCGATAATTACATCTTCAAGTGGTACGTCTTGATGAAAGCCGTTGCTACCAGTTGCTACGCCTTTAATTTTATTAACTATGTCCATGCCTTCAACAACTTCAGCAAATACACAGTAACCCCAGCCTTGCGACGTTTCGCTGCTGTGGTTTAAAAAATCGTTGTCGTTAACGTTAATGAAAAATTGCGCTGTAGCTGAATGAGGATCAGGCGTACGTGCCATTGCTAAAGTACCTACTTTATTTGATAGGCCATTGTTAGCTTCATTTTTAATTGGATCATTTACTTCTTTTTGATCCATACCAGGGATAAAACCACCGCCTTGAACCATAAAACCATCGATTACACGATGAAAGATAGTGCCGTTGAAAAAGCCAGCATTTGCATACTCTAAAAAGTTTTTAACTGTGTTTGGAGCTTCTTGATCAAACATTTTAATGGTGATGTCACCAAAATTAGTGTGTAGAACAACCATGAGGTTTCCTGTATCTGGTTTAAATAGTCGCGCTATTTTATCTCAGTTAGCTAAGATTAACAAAGTAGATGTTTGCTTTGTTATAAAGCGCTAGAGCAGGGGCTTTTCAAGTGGTAACATAGCTGTTCAAGTTAATAGTCAAGGACTCAAAGTAAATGGTTAATATATACAACACACTAACGCGACAAAAAGAGCAATTTAAACCAATGGTCGAAGGCAAAATCGACATGTATGTGTGTGGTATCACCATTTATGATTACTGTCATATTGGGCATGCGCGTACCTTTGTTGGCTTCGATGTGATTGTTCGCTACCTTCGCCATATTGGTTATGATTTAAAATATGTGCGTAATATTACCGATGTTGATGACAAAATAATTAAACGCGCTAACGAAAATGGCGAGTCAATAAACGACTTAACTGTGCGCATGACGAAAGCCATGCATGAAGATTTTGATAGTTTAAACATGTTACGCCCCGATGTTGAACCAACAGTAACTGCGCACATGGATGAAATTATTGAAATGGTTGAGCGCTTAATCACCAAAGGCCATGCTTATGTTGCTGCCGATGGTGATGTATTGTTTGATGTTTCTACCTTTGAGCAGTACGGCGCATTATCGCAGCAAGATTTAACCATGCTGCAATCAGGATCGCGTGTTGAGGTTGCTCAAGATAAAGACGATCCGCTTGATTTTGTATTGTGGAAAAAAGCCAAAGCGGGTGAGCCATCATGGTCATCTCCATGGGGCGAAGGGCGTCCAGGTTGGCATATTGAATGTTCTGCTATGAGCTCAAAGCATTTGGGTGAGCATTTTGATATTCATGGTGGGGGTTCTGACTTACAGTTTCCGCATCACGAAAACGAAATTGCACAATCGTGCTGTGCAAATAATGGCAAGTATGTAAATACTTGGATCCACACGGGTATGGTGCAAGTAAATAAAGAAAAAATGTCTAAATCGTTAGATAACTTTTTTACTGTGCGTGAAGTGTTAAAACAGTACGATGCAGAATCAGTACGTTACTTTTTAATCTCGGGCCATTACCGCAGCCAGCTAAATTATTCGCAAGAAAATTTAGATCAAGCTCGCTCATCACTTGAGCGTATTTATACAGCACTTCGTGGGGTTGAACCGGTAGCGTGTGAGCTTGATGACAACGAGTATGTTATTAAGTTTAGAAAGGCGATGGATGATGACTTTAATACACCAGAAGCATTACCTGTGTTGTTTGAGCTAGCTAAAGAGCTAAACCGCGTAAAAGATATTGATAGCCAGCAAGCAGGGCAGTTAGCATTTATACTAGGTAGCATAAGCGAAGTGCTAGGTGTTGCTCAGCAGGACCCAGAAGCCTTTTTACAAGGTGGGCAAGACGATGATGAAGTAGCACAAATTGAAGCGCTAATAGTTAAGCGTAACGATGCGCGTGCTAGTAAAAACTGGGCTGCTGCTGATGAAGCGCGCGATGCACTTAGTGCGTTAGGCGTAATACTAGAAGATTCAGCCGGTAAAACCACTTGGCGTAAAGCGTAATTGGTTTATTTCAAAAATAATAACTAACTTTATTAGTTGCATTAAAAAGGGTTGCCACTTGGCAACCCTTTTTTGATTCTGTTAGCGTTTAGCTATGATATTTTTCACACGCTTCGAGGGTGTTTTCAATCAAGCTTGCCACTGTCATAGGGCCTACACCACCAGGTACAGGGGTAATAAAGTCAGCTTTTTGCTCAGCAACACTATATTCAACATCACCCACTAACTTACCGCTATCTAAGCGGTTAATACCTACATCAATAACAATCGCACCTTCTTTAACCCAGTCACCAGGAATAAATTCAGGTTTACCAACTGCAACCACTAATAAATCGGCCCGACGAACATGGGTTTCTAAGTCTTGTGTAAACTTATGACAAACAGTGGTAGTGCAACCAGCTAACAATAGCTCTAGTGCCATAGGACGCCCTACAATATTGGATGCACCTACAACCACAGCATGCAATCCTTTATAACGCACACCCGTTGAGTCAAGTAAGGTAATAATACCTTTTGGTGTACAAGGACGAAGGGCTGGCATACGTTGGGCTAGTCGGCCTATATTGTAAGGATGAAAACCATCTACATCTTTATGCGGGGTAATACGTTCAAGAATCTTTTCTACATCAAGACCTTCAGGTAAAGGGAGTTGTACTAAAATACCGTCTATTTCTTGATCGTTGTTTAATTCATCAATTAACTCTAATAGTGTTTGCTCAGTGGTATTTGCTGGTAAATCAAAAGATTTAGAGATAAAACCAACTTCTTCACAGGCTTTACGTTTTGAGCCAACATAAACCTGACTCGCAGGGTCGAGTCCTACAAGCACTACTGCAAGACCGGGCGCACGAAGGTTTTGTGCTACTCGCTCTGAAACGCGTTGTGCAACTGCGCTACGTACTTGTTTTGCTATTGCTTTACCATCAATGATGTTTGCCGTCATGGGTGACCTTTAATTAGGGTTAATTAACTTGATACAGATACTTAAAATGGATATACAAAAAATAGGGGTAATGTAATAAAGAAATACTTACTTTATTAAATCCATTTTTAATATGTTTACTATTTTCGCAGAAAAGCACTAAAGCGCCAAGTTGCTTTTAGCTAATAGCGTATTTGATTATACAAAATAGTCTAAATTTCAGCCGGCTATTAGGTTATTCTGGCTATTATGAACTAAAAGTGAGCAATTGAATTGTTTTCTTAAAAAAACGTTTGACCTAACCCAGCCAAATCACTATTATGCACCCCGTTGTCAACGAGGTCACTCGCTAACAATTATAAGCATCGGCGATTAGCGCAGTTTGGTAGCGCACTTGGTTTGGGTCCAAGGGGTCGCAGGTTCAAATCCTGCATCGCCGACCACTTTCTTAAGTAATTAAGCTAAGTGGATATTATTTGGGTATTAATGCAATAGTACATTTGCACAAAGCCATTGTACTTACGTAATTAGCTTATTGGTAAACTATGAAGTTTTCGATGCGCCCATAGCTCAGCTGGATAGAGCAACGCCCTTCTAAGGCGTGGGTCGAAGGTTCGAATCCTTCTGGGTGCACCATTTGAAAACAAGTAAATACCGTGGTGATTGTAGCTCAGTTGGTAGAGCCCCGGATTGTGATTCCGGTTGTCGTGGGTTCGAGCCCCATCAGTCACCCCAATTTACAAAGAGTATCGGCGATTAGCGCAGTTTGGTAGCGCACTTGGTTTGGGTCCAAGGGGTCGCAGGTTCAAATCCTGCATCGCCGACCATTTTCTTATAAATGGTCTTAAATACAAAGTTTAAGTATTCAAAAGTTAAGTATAAAAAATATATCGGCGATTAGCGCAGTTTGGTAGCGCACTTGGTTTGGGTCCAAGGGGTCGCAGGTTCAAATCCTGCATCGCCGACCATTTTCTTTTTAACAATAATAAATGAAAATGGTTTTGATATTACACGCACTACTCACTTCAAAATCAGTATTATCGAGCACTTTGTTAAAGCAGAGATTGTTAATATTCGAAAATAAATAATAAAAACTCACTAATAAACTATTTTAGAACTTATAAACTATAACTTTATACTTTTGATTAGCTGCTAAATTAGCCTGTTTTTTATTCGCTTGATTACTAATAACACAATTGTGCTTCAAAAAATTGTTTCCTACACTCGACTATCATCAATATTACGTTATAATGCCGCGTCTATTATTTTAATATAGTGCCCGCAGGGCAGAGCAGCAATGGTATCTGGTGGTAGCGACGAATGTTTTTAAGCCACAAAGGTTTAAATTTTATCAAGACTCCTAAAGATGACTTTGTGTGTAAAGAAGGCGAACAGTCGCCAAAATTGAAGATTGAGGTAAATCATGCAAGTTTCTGTTGAGACGACCCAAGGCCTTGAGCGCCGTCTGACCATCACCGTTCCTGCAGAGAACGTTGAGAATGAAGTAAAAAAACGCTTACAACAACTGTCAAAAACGCAGCGTATTGATGGCTTCCGTGCTGGTAAAGTTCCAGCATCAGTAATTAACAAGCGTTTTGGACCAGCAGTTCGTCAAGAAGTTGCTGGCGAAGTAATGCAACGTAATTTCTATGAAGCAATTGTTTCAGAAAAAATTAACCCAGCTGGCGCACCAACATTTGCTCCAAAAGCACTTGAAGCTGGTAAAGATTTAGAGTTTTCGGCTACGTTTGAAGTTTACCCTGAAGTTGAAGTTCAAGGTTTAGACAAAATTACAGTTGAAAAACCAGCCGTAACAGTAACTGACGAAGATTTAGCTAACATGCTAGAAACACTTCGTAAGCAACACGCAGACTGGGCTGAAGTTGATACAGCTGCTGGCGAAAACGACCGTGTAACGGTTGATTTTGTAGGTACTATCGACGGTGAAGTATTTGAAGGCGGCAAAGCTGAAGACTTCCCATTAGAACTTGGCCAAGGTCGTATGATCCCAGGTTTTGAAGATAATATCGTAGGTAAAAAAGCAGGCGAAGAAGCAATTGCTGACGTAACTTTCCCTGATGATTACCATGCTGAAAACTTAAAAGGTAAAGCGGCTCAATTCACTATCACAGTGAAAAAAGTTGAAGCGCAAGAGTTACCTGAATTAAGCGAAGAATTTGCAACTAAATTCGGTGTTACCGAAGGTGGTGTTGACGCGCTTAAAGTTGAAGTTAAAAAGAACATGACACGTGAGCTAGACCAAGCGGTTAAAGCTAACGTTAAAGATCAAGCTATTAAAGGTCTTTTAGCGAACAACGAAATTGAAGTGCCTAAAGCACTAGTTGATCAAGAAGTTGACGCATTACGTCAGCAAGCTGCTCAACGTTTTGGTGGTGATGCGCAAAACATGCCTGAGCTTCCTGCTGAATTGTTCCATGAGCAAGCAGTAACACGTGTTAAAACTGGCCTTTTATTAGGTGAAGTGATTAAAGCTAACGAGATTAAAGTTGACGACGCTAAAGTTGAAGCATTAATCGCAACGGTAGCTTCTGCATACGAGGATCCAACTGAAGTAGTAGAATACTACAAAGCGAATGATCAACTTATGCAGCAAATGCGTAATGTAGCAATGGAAGAGCAAGCTGTTGAGGCTATCTTAGCTAAAGCAACTGTGACTGACGTTGAAACAGCATTTGACGACATCATGAATCCACAGCAAGGTGCTTAATAAGTCATTGACTTAAGTGCTCGCTAACGATTAAATGGCTCGTGTTACTCTGTTTATGCAGTGTGCTCGGGCCATTTTAGTTTGTGGTTCTTAATTTGCGAAAAATGATAACTATGCTTTTCTTTAATAAGGACAAGTATAAGCGCATAAGGAATTAAATAAGTATGAATATTGGTATTACAGATCCCCTAAACGCATTGGTCCCTATGGTTGTTGAACAAACACCTAAAGGCGAGCGCTCGTATGACATTTATTCGAGATTATTAAAAGAGCGTATTATCTTTTTAACGGGTCCTGTTGAAGACAACATGGCAAACCTGATTTTAGCGCAAATGTTGTTCTTAGAATCAGAAAACCCAGATAAAGATATCTTTTTATATATAAACTCACCAGGTGGTTCGGTTACTGCGGGTATGGCAATTTACGACACAATGAACTTCATTAAACCAGATGTAAGTACAATTTGTGTAGGTCAAGCTGCTAGCATGGGTGCTTTTTTACTTACCGCTGGGGCAAAGGGCAAACGTTTTTGCCTACCGAACTCACGCGTAATGATCCACCAACCATTAGGTGGTTTCCAAGGTCAAGCATCTGACTTTGAAATACATGCCAAAGAAATCCTGTCTATTAAAGACAAGCTAAACCGCTTAATGGCTGAGCATACAGGCCAACCATTAGACGTGATTTCTAAAGACACTGATCGTGATAACTTTATGAGTGCTGATCAAGCTGTAGATTACGGCATTGTAGACTCAGTATTTAAAAATCGCGCTAGCAAGTAAGCGTTTGGCAAACAGCTAGGCTGTTTGCCACTTTGAGTTACTATGCGAAAAAATTAAATTTTGGTATAGTTAAAACGTATTGAAATAGCCATCGACCAATTTGGTGGCCAACGTATAAAATGAGGTAGCTGAATGTCTGACACTCCTACAGACGGCGACAAAAGTAGTAAATTGTTATACTGTTCTTTTTGCGGCAAAAGCCAACATGAAGTACGCAAATTAATTGCAGGCCCTTCAGTATATGTTTGTGATGAATGTGTAGAGTTGTGTAACGATATTATCAGAGAAGAAATAAAAGACATTGCGCCTAAGCACGATGCCTCTGACAAACTACCTGTACCAAAAGAAATTCGTAAACACTTAGACGACTATGTTATTGGCCAAGACCATGCTAAAAAAGTATTGTCTGTAGCGGTATACAACCATTACAAACGCCTACGTAATCAGTCGACTAAGCAAGATATTGAACTAAGTAAAAGTAATATCTTATTAATTGGTCCTACAGGTAGTGGTAAAACATTACTAGCAGAAACGTTAGCACGCTTATTAGATGTGCCGTTTACTATGGCCGATGCAACCACATTAACCGAAGCGGGTTATGTGGGTGAAGATGTTGAAAACATCATTCAAAAGCTGTTACAAAAATGCGATTACGATGTAGAAAAAGCACAACGTGGTATTGTTTACATAGATGAAATTGATAAAATTTCTCGTAAATCAGACAACCCGTCAATTACGCGTGATGTATCAGGCGAAGGCGTGCAACAAGCACTACTTAAACTGATAGAAGGCACCATAGCTTCGGTTCCACCACAAGGTGGCCGTAAGCACCCACAGCAAGAGTTTTTACAAGTAGATACGTCTAAAATCTTGTTTATTTGTGGTGGCGCATTCTCAGGTCTTGATAAAGTGATTGAGCAACGTAGCCATAAAAATACCGGTATTGGTTTTGGTGTTGATGTTAAAGAGTCTGCAGCGAGCCGCTCTTTAAGTGATACATTTAAAGACGTAGAGCCAGAGGATTTAGTTAAGTACGGCTTGATCCCTGAGTTTATCGGCCGTTTACCGGTAGTTGCTACATTAACTGAACTAGATGAAGCTGCACTAATACAAATTTTAAGTGAGCCTAAAAACGCCATTACTAAACAGTTTTCAGTATTGTTTGGTATGGAAGATGTTGAGCTTGAGTTTCGCGATGATGCCTTAGCTGCAATTGCCCACAAAGCAATGGAGCGTAAAACAGGTGCTCGTGGTTTGCGTTCAATCGTTGAAGGTGTATTACTTGATACTATGTATGAGCTACCTTCTATGGATAATGTAAGCAAAGTGGTTATAGATGAAACCGTAATTAAAGGTGAATCAGACCCAATTTTGATTTATGAAAATAATAATCAAGATAAAGCAGCATCTGAGTAGTTTTTAAGCTATTTGATTTAAAAAGGAGCCTAAGGCTCCTTTTTTTATAATTAATTTAATTGAGTACGGGAAAATCGTTGAACTTTAATTAGGTTATCCCCATATACTTGAGTAATCTTTAAAATAAATGAAGTGCAAAGAGAAATATAATGACGCTTGAGAGAACCGATCGAGTCGAAATCCCAGTATTAGCACTGCGCGATGTAGTGGTATATCCGCACATGGTGATCCCGCTTTTTGTAGGCCGTGAAAAATCAATAAAATGCCTTGAAGCGGCAATGGATAAAGACAAACAAATTTTCTTGGTTGCCCAAAAAGATGCAACCGTAGATGAGCCTGAGCAAGATGATATTTATCGTGTTGGTACTATTGCCACTGTACTTCAGTTATTAAAGTTACCAGACGGTACAGTAAAAGTTTTAGTAGAAGGTACGCAGCGCGCAAAAATTGAAGAGTTTATTGATAGCGAAGAATTTTTTGTAGCTAATGCGCAGTTTATTGAATCAGAATCAATAGATGAGCATGAGCAAGATGTGTTTATTCGCAGCGCAATTAGCCAATTTGAAGGCTATGTAAAACTCAATAAAAAAATCCCACCAGAAGTACTTACTTCGGTTTCGGGGATTGACGATCCGGCGCGCCTTGCCGATACCATGGCAGCTCATATGCCATTAAAAGTGCCTGAAAAACAAAAAGTATTAGAAACCTCAAGTGTTACCGAACGCTTAGAATACTTAATGGCGCTAATGGAAGGCGAAATAGATTTACTGCAAGTTGAGAAAAAAATACGTAGCCGCGTTAAAAAGCAAATGGAAAAATCACAGCGCGAGTATTACCTCAATGAGCAAATGAAAGCGATTCAAAAAGAGCTCGGTGAACTTGATGATGTGCCAGATGAGTTTGAAGCGCTGAAAAAGCGTATTGAAGAGTCGGGCATGCCAACCGAAGCAAAAGAAAAAGCGACGGCTGAGTTAAGTAAGCTAAAAATGATGTCGCCAATGTCGGCAGAAGCCAGTGTAGTACGCTCATACATAGATACATTAATTAGTGTACCGTGGAAAAAACGCTCAAAAGTTAAAAAAGATTTAGCTGGCGCGCAAAAAATACTTGATAGCGATCATTACGGCTTAGAAAAAGTTAAAGAACGTATTTTAGAGTACCTAGCGGTGCAACAACGTACTAACAAGCTTAAAGGGCCTATTTTGTGTCTAGTAGGGCCGCCTGGTGTGGGTAAAACCTCTTTAGGTCAATCTATTGCACGCTCTACCGGCCGTAAGTATATTCGTATGGCGCTTGGCGGTGTACGTGATGAAGCTGAAATTCGTGGCCATCGTCGTACTTACATTGGCTCAATGCCAGGTAAAATGATTCAGAATATGACAAAAGTGGGCGTTAAAAACCCATTGTTTTTACTTGATGAAATCGACAAAATGTCATCAGACATGCGTGGTGATCCCGCATCTGCATTACTTGAGGTGTTAGATCCTGAGCAAAATAGTCATTTTGCCGATCACTACCTAGAAGTTGACTACGATTTGTCGGATGTGATGTTTGTTGCTACATCAAACAGCTTTAACATTCCAGGGCCGTTACTAGATCGAATGGAAGTTATTCGTTTGTCGGGTTACACCGAAGATGAAAAACTAAATATTGCTAAACAGCACTTAATTACCAAGCAAGTTAAGCGTAATGGCTTAAAAGAGCATGAAATTGAGATAGCCGATAGTGCCATTACCGGTATTATTCGTTATTACACGCGTGAAGCGGGTGTACGTAATTTAGAGCGCGAAATATCTAAACTATGTCGTAAAGCGGTTAAAAATATTTTAATCGAAAAAGACACCACAACAGTCACTATCGATGAGCACAACCTAGAGGACTTTTTAGGGGTGCAACGCTTTGATTACGGTAAAGCAGAAGACGGCGACCGTATTGGCCAAGTTACAGGCCTTGCATGGACTGAAGTGGGCGGCGACTTGCTAACTATTGAATGCGCCGCAGTACCAGGTAAAGGTAAGCTTAGCTATACCGGCTCATTAGGTGATGTAATGCAAGAGTCGATACAAGCAGCCATGACAGTAGTACGAAACCGAGCGGAAGAGTTTCGTATTAACAGTGATTTTTATGAAAAGCGCGATATTCATGTACACGTACCAGAAGGCGCAACGCCTAAAGATGGTCCAAGTGCAGGTGCTGCTATGGTAACTGGTTTAGTGTCGAGCTTAACGGGTAATCCGGTACGTGCCGATGTTGCCATGACAGGCGAAATTACATTGCGTGGTGAAGTACTACCAATTGGTGGCTTAAAAGAGAAATTATTAGCAGCGCATCGCGGCGGTATTAAAACGGTTATTATTCCAAAAATTAACGAACGTGACCTAAAAGAGATCCCAGACAACGTATTGGCTGGCCTCGATATTCACCCAGTTACATGGATTGATGAAGTATTAAAACTTGCTTTAGTGCACCCAGTTGATAGTTTTTCAGTCGAAACGCCGAAAAACCGATAAAAAACGCTAAAAAAGTGCTTTTAGGGGCTTTTCAAATCTAAACGGTATGATAAGTTAAGCACTGGTTTTCAAGCCTAGCCCTTATGGTTACTAGGCTTAAGAAAAATATAATCGTATGAGCATAATAGTTTGCTCTAAATTTTCAAAACAGTGATGTTAGTAAAAAACAATCGCTCTTGATAACAACAATTAAAGAGGATGATATTGTGAATAAATCTCAATTAATCGATCAAATCGCAGCTGATGCTGACATTTCTAAAGCGGCTGCAGGTCGTGCACTAGATTCATTTATCGAATCAGTTACTGGCGCACTTAAAGAAGGCGACTCAGTTGCACTTGTTGGTTTTGGTACTTTTTCAGTTCGTGACCGTGCTGCACGTTCAGGCCGTAATCCACAAACTGGCGAAACAATTCAAATTGCTGCTGCAACTATCCCTGCATTTAAAGCAGGTAAAGCACTAAAAGACGCAGTAAACTAATCACTGTTTTAAACACATTAGTTGTGGCGAGTGTAAAAATACTTAATGACCACAGAAGATGAATTAAGTAACTTTACCGCCAGTTACTTCAAGTGAAAAAGCGTATCTGGTAAGATACGCTTTTTTTACATATGACAAGGTAAAAACCTTGCTCAGAAAAGAGATAAACAAATGCTTGAGAAAATCAGAGAAGGTTCGCAAGGACCTATAGCCAAAGTAATTTTAGGCGCCGTGATTTTATCTTTTGCTTTAGCAGGAATTGGTAGTTACCTAGGTCAAACCACAGAACAACCTGTTGCTGAAGTAAATGGTATTAAAATTAGTCAAACCGAATTTAATCGTGCGTTTCAAAATGAACGAGGCCGATTAGAGCAACAGTTTGGTGAATACTTTACCCAAATTGCAGCCGATCCAAATTACATGGCGCAAATACGCCAAGGTGTAATTGACCGTTTAGTACAACAAGAACTGCAAACTCAACTAGCGGCAGAGTTAGGCCTTCGTGTAAGCGATGAAAGTGTAAGACAAACCATTTTAGAATTACCTTATTTTAAAATTGGTGAAAGCTTTAACAACGACCGTTACTTGCAAGTTATTCGTCAAATGAACTTTCAACCAGACTCATTTCGCGAGTATTTACGTAAAGACATGACACGCAGCCAGCTTGTATCTGCTGTTGCGGGAAGTGATTTTGCGCTAAAAAATGAACTTGAGAGTGCCATTGCTCTACAACAACAAACGCGCAGCATTGACTACCTAGTAGTTAATAAAGAAGCAATGCAAGACAGTGTTGTAGTGAGTGAGCAAGAAATAGCTGATTACTATGAATTAAATAGCGGCCAGTTTTTATCTCCTGAGCGTTTATCGGTTAATTACATAGAGCTAAAAGCGCAAGACATTACAGTTGCTTCAGTAACTGAAGATGACGTAAAAGCCTATTACGAACAAAGTAAAGCGCAATACGTTGAGCCTGAAAAGCGTCGTGTTTCGCATATTTTAATTGATAACAGTGAAGACGATGATGCAGCTAAAGCAAAAGCAGAGTCTTTATTAGCGCAATTAAATCAAGGTGCTGATTTTGCCGAGCTAGCAGAATCATCGTCTGATGATATTGTAAGTGGCGAAATGGGTGGCGATTTAGAGTGGATAGAACGTGATGTAATGGATCCTGTTTTTGAAGACGCAGCATTTGCGCTCGAAAATAAAGGTGACTACTCAGACGTTATAGCATCAGAATTTGGTTACCACATTATTAAACTAACCGACCTACAGGCGCAGCAAGTAAAAGCCTACGATGATGTAAAAGCAGATTTACGTGCAGAACTAGAAAAAGCTGAAAAAGTAGATGCATTTTACGAAAAGCAAACAGAAATGGCCGCGCTTGCGTTTGAAATTTCAGACCGCTTAGTTGATGCAGCAGAAGCCGCGGGTGTAGAGATTAAGTCTACTCCACTTGTAGCGCTAAATGAGCTACCAGAGCCGTTAAACAGCCCAGCAGTTATTACAGCATTAACATCAGTTGATTTACTTGAAGATAAAGTAAACTCAGAGCTGATTGAGTTAGGTAATGAGCATGTTATTGTGGTACGTGTTAATGAACATGAGCCAGCTGCCACTAAAGCACTAAGCGATGTAAGCGAGCAAATTAAAGCCAGCTTAGTTAACGAGAAAACATCAGCGCTTGCTAAAGAAAAAGCCCGTACACTCTTTGCAGAAGTACAAGCAGGCAAGAGTTTAAATGACGTTGCCGCTGAGCAAAACCTAACAGTTCGCCAAGAAGCGCAGTTAACGCGTCAGAGCTATACTGTTTCGCCAGCTATTGTGACGCAAACATTTAAAATGGCTCACCCAACTGATTCAGCAATCGTTGAGCTAGTTAATTTAAATAATGGTGATGCTGCGATTGTTGCGCTTAAATCGGTAATGAACGCTGAAGTTGCAGATAATATTGACCCACAAATTCAGCAAAACATTACCATGGCACAAGCAAACAAAAACTACATGGTGTTTATTGAGTCATTAAAAGCTCAAGCGAAAATTAACTTACCAAATGTAGCGCAAGCCGCAGAGTAAAATTCGTAATAAAATAATTAAAAGGCGCTTTTTAAAGCGCCTTTTTTGTTTGTAAAAAAGCAGCTATTAGGAAAAGTAGTTATGAGTAAGAGCAGTTATTACTAAAAGAAGGTGCCAGATATCAGTAAGTGATTAACCGAATTTGGTATTTAGGTTTACAGTTGAAATATTTTTAATGCAGACACCCACCCTAATATTTGTAATATCAGTGTAATTAACTATGCTCTGATTAGTTCAATAATCAAGCAGGGTGCAACATGGCTATCGCAAGAAAACGTCAGGTTAGTTTGGTCGATACAAAATACTACCACTGTATTTCGCGCTGTGTACGCCGTGCATTGTTATGCGGCGTAGACAACTTTACTAATCAATCGTATGAACATTATTTTTAATGCAGACACCCATCTTAATATTTGTAATATCAGTGTAATTAACTATGCTCTTTTTAGTGCAATAATTAAGCAGGGTGTCACATGGCTATCGCAAGAAAACGTCAGGTTAGTTTGGTCGATACAAAATACTATCACTGTATTTCGCGCTGTGTACGCCGTGCATTTTTATGCGGCGGAGACAACTTTACTAATCAATCGTATGAACATCGCAGAGGGGGGGTTGAAAGCAAATTACTTGCCCTCGCTAACGTATTTTGTATCGATGTGTGTGCGTATGCAGTAATGAGTAATCACACCCACTTAGTACTCTATGTTGATGATAAAAAAGCCAAGCGACTAACCGATAAAGCCATTATTCAGCGGTGGCACAGGCTTTGTAAAGGCACTGTACTCACTAACAAATACCTGCAAGGCGAAGAGCTAAGCAAAATTGAATGGCTCTTTCTAAATGAAACAATCAATGAATACCGAGAACGCTTAGCTAATATCAGTTGGTTTATGCGGCTATTAAATGAAGACATTGCGCGCAGAGCTAATAAAGAAGATAACTGTACCGGCCGCTTTTGGGAGGGACGCTTTAAATCACAAGCCCTCTTAGATGAAGCCGCATTAATCGCCTGTATGGCATATGTTGACTTAAACCCAATAAGAGCAAAGGCAGCAACAACACCAGAAACATCAGAGCATACCAGCGTAAAAATACGCATTGAAAGTGCCACTGCAGGTAAGCAACCGAAGCAACTCCTGCGCTTTTCAGGTAAACCCAAAAAGCACATGGCGAAAGGATTACCGTTTGCGCTTAAATCTTACCTTGAACTAGTAGAATTAACCGGGCGTTGTATACGCGAAGGTAAAGCAGGCTATATCGAAAGCAGCACTTTACCCCTGTTACAAAGAGTAAACATTACCCCCGAAAACTGGCTAAAACTCACCACACAATTTAGTCGCGTATTTCATGGTGCAGTAGGTCGCCCAGCGTCACACGAAGGATACTGCGAACACCTAAACAGAAAGCGGCGCGCCAACGTTAGTAACTGCGAAAAGCTACTGGCTTAAAGCGTTACTTCAAAAACTCTCCGTAATTCCCTCTCACTGTGAAAGCACAGTATTTCGCATGCCTAAAAAATGAGTGAAAAGTAGATAAATACAGCGTTATTTGAATAAGCAAAGGGATTTTAAAAATTAAGGATGCTTTTAAGCCTAGCAATGTTTGTTTAGATAAACACCAAAGGAATTAATTATTAGAGTGGGTGTCATTTTAATTTTTCTGTTACAAAGAGTAAACATTACCCCCGAAAACTGGTTAAAACTCACCACACAATTTAGTCGCGTATTTCATGGTGCAGTAGGTCGCCCAGCGTCGCACGAAGGATACTGCGAACACCTAAACAGAAAGCGGCGCGCCAACGTTCGTAATTGCGAAAAGCTACTGGCTTAAAGCGTTACTTCAAAAACTCTCCGTAATTCCCTCTCACTGTGAAAGCACAGTATTTTGCATGCCTAAAAATGAATAAAAAGCAGTTAAATACAGCGTTATTTGAATAAGCAGAGGTGTTTTAAAAATTAAGGATGCTTTTAAGCCTAGCAATGTTTGTTTAGATAAACACCAAAGGGATTAATTATTAGGGTGGGTGTCATTTTAATTTTTTAACATTTTAGTTTTTCAGACGTTCAGGTTTAATTATGTTCTAAATCAAACCTAAACGCGTACTCTTTTACGTATTGAAGTTAGTTTTTTCTTGGACTTTCTCATCAACAACTCAATAATTTTTGCGTTATTTTCGATTGGGGATTTTGGAATATTGCTTCGGTGGGGCCGTATTCAACAATTTCGCCTCGTTCTAGTACTACCAGTTGGTCGCTAATATGGCGGACTAAACTAAGGTGGTGGGTTATTAATATATAGGTTAATCCGGTTTCTAGTTGTAGCTTTAGTAATAAATTAACTATTTGTGCGCGTACAGAGGGGTCTAGAGATGAAAGTGCTTCATCGAGTACAACAACCTTAGGATCTAATATAAGTGCGCGAGCAAGCGCTACACGCTGTAATTGCCCTATGCTGAACATGTGCGGATAATATTGTTGATGATCTACTAATAACCCCACTTTTAACATAGTGCTGTCTATTTTTTCGGCGCGTTGTTGTTTGTCAAAATCGGTATTAAATTGCAGGCAATCATCGAGCATGTCGGCAATAGTCAGTGCCGGGTTTAGCGAGGTTGCTGAGTCTTGAAAAATCATTCTGATATGGCGACATTGTGGATCGCGAATGCCGTTATTTTCGATTATGTTGTTTTCGAGTAAAATTTGCCCGCTATCAGCGCTATCGGCTCCGGCAAGTAATTTTGCTAGGGTACTTTTTCCGGCACCCGTTTCACCAATTATGGCTATGGTTTCGCCTTTGCCAACACTAAACGAAATATTTTTAAGTACTGCAAATTTTTTACGGCTAAATAATCCAGCCCGTAAATTAAAGCTTTTTGATAATGCTTGTACTTTTAGTAAGGGTTGCACTATTTCATCTCCTTGATCAGCGGAAAATGACACGCATAACTATGCCCTTGGTGTTTAGTTAGCTTTGGCGCAATAACACATTCTCTTTGTGCTTGCGGGCAACGCGGCCCTAACCGACAACCAATTGGTAAATGTTGCAGCGTAGGAATGGTGCCTTTAAGCGCGTAAAAAGGCTCTTTATGCGCCAAACCATGTTCGTAATCGGGTAGGCTTTTTAGTAGTGCTTGCGTATAAGGGTGGCGTGGCTGGCTAAAAATACGATGCGTTGGGCCTGCTTCAACCATTTGTCCACAATATAAAACATGAATAGTATGCGACCAGTTAACAATTTCTTCTAGCTCATGAGAAATCATTAAAATAGACATGTTTTTTAACTGATTTAAGCTTTTTAACAATCTAAATACTTGTGCACGGGTGGTGCTTTCAAGTGCGGTGGTGGGCTCATCTGCAATTAATAATTTTGGCGTACGCGCAATTGCCATAGCAATCATCACTTTTTGGCACACCCCTTCTGAAAGCTCGTGGGGGTAGCTGCTAAGTATTTCTTCGTGGTTTTTAATACCGACTTTATGAATAAGTGCTTTTACTCTGTCTTTGCGCTCGCGATTACGCTTTAAGAAAAACCCTTTACTTGCTACCTCAGGTAAGGTTTCGGCTATTTGATCAAATATTTTAGCGGTAGGGTCAAGGCAGCGACTCGGATCTTGATAGATCATTGCTATGTCTTGGCTCACTACTTTACGGCGTTGCTCTGGGGTTAAACGCATTAAGTCTACCCCGCGCCAATGCACTCTATCAGCTGTTATTACCCAGCGTTCATTAAGCACTCCTACAATTGCTTTGGCGATTAAGCTCTTCCCAGAACCAGATTCACCTACTAAAGCATGTACTTCGCCTTCTTTTAAACTAAAGCTCACTCTGTCTACGGCTCTAATAACGGTTTCAGAGGTGTGTAATTCAATGGTTAAGTTTCGAACATCAAGTAATTGCATTTAATCAGCCTTACGCGCTTGTAAAACTTGGCGAAGTCCATCGCCTACTAAGTTTGTTGACAGTACCGCTAAAAACAACAGTACGCCTGGTAGGGCTACAGTCCAGGGGGCTAAATATATAAGCCCGAGGTTTTCGGCTAAAATTGCACCCCATTCGGTTGTAGGTGGTTGCGCGCCTAATTTTAAAAAACCTAAAGCGGCTATATCTAAAATAGCAGTAGAGAGCGCCATGGTAAAAATAACCACTATATATTCATATATATTAGGGTAAATCCCTCGCGACAATATATGCCAATTAGAGGCGCCATCGAGCCGATAAGCGGTGATGTAATCTTTACTCAGCTCATCTACAATTAAGTTGCGAATAGAGTGAATAAATTGCGGCAGCAGTGCCAAAATAATTGCCCATACGGTATTCATTAAACCTGGGCCTAATATCGCTATAATAATAATTGCCAGCAACAACGACGGAATAGAAAGCGTTATATCCAGTAAGTGATTTAAAAAGCTGGAGCGAAGCCCACGACTAATACCAGCAAAAGTGCCTACGAGTAAGCCAATGACAGTGGTTAAAAACGCTGCAATAATTGATAAGCCAAATGTATACGTTGCGCCGTTCATTAATCTAGAAAGCACATCGCGGCCTAAATCGTCGGTGCCTAAAAGAAAACGTACGTCACCCATTTCGCGCCACGAGGGCGGAATAAGTAAGGCATCACTATGTTGCTGATTAACCCCATAAGGGGCTAAAAAAGGCGCACTGGCAGCCAGTAAAGCAAAAGCAATAAACACCCATAAACCAACAAGTGCAGGGTGGTTGGTTTTAAATTTTCGCCACAGCCGTGCTAGGGGCGATTTATTCGACTCTTCAGAAAATAAGTTAAACTTTGCCATGAGCTTGGTTCCGTGAGAGTGGGTCGAATAGAGTATAAATTAGCTCTGCGATTATGGTGGCAAAAATAATAAATAAAGAAACCGCCATTAAGCCACCTTGTATAGCGGGGTAATCACGCTGATAAATACTATCAATTAACCAGCGGCCAATCCCAGGCCACGAAAAAATAATTTCAGTGATCATTGCCAGCGTAATAAGCGTGCTAAATTGTAAACCAATTTGCTTAATTACCGGTAACAATGCATTACGCAGCGCATGGTGCATTATAAGTTGCCTGCGATTAAGGCCTTTTGCGCGCGCTGTTTTAATAAAGTTTTGATCCATTACTTTAAGCATAGATTCGCGAGTAAAGCGTATTAATACCGTAGTGGGGTACATAGCCAGTACTATGGTAGGCAAGGTAAGGTGGTGTAAGGCGTCAATAAAAGCCATGCCCTGGTACGGAAAGCTTGCCAAGCTAATATCAATTAAAATAAAGCCAGTAGTGGGTGGTATTTCATAGAGTAAACTCATTCTTCCTGACATTGGAAACCAACCCAGTTGCAATGAAAATAGCATAATGAGTAATAATGCTAACCAAAAAATAGGCATGGAATAGCCTATCATAGTGGTAGAGGAAATAAGCTTATCGGGCCATTGTTTATAATAAGCAGAGGCTAATATGCCTGTAGGAACACCAATAACAACCGAAACAAACAGCGCGTATATACTAAGCTCGAGTGTGGCAGGAATTAAGTCGAGTATTTGCGAAAACACGCTATCTCCAGAGGCAAACGACAGTCCCCAATCACCTTGCAATATGCGCCCTAAAAAAGCGATATATTGCATAAAATAATTACTATTATATAAATACTTATCTTCTAACTGGGTGTGTTGCGCAAAGTTATTACTGGGAATACCGCTTAAATTACTTAATGCATCGCCAGGAAATAAAAAGCTCAGTAAAAAAGTAAAAACGCTAAGCATTAATACCATAAAAACAAATAAACCAATGCGGCGTAAAATATAATCTAAGCGCATTATTTTTTCCTCGCATTAGCAAGCGAAATAGCACCAAATGGGCCGAGCGTTATGCCCTCTACATCAGCACTGCTTGCCTGAAAACGCATGCCGTGGGCTATTGGTATTAAAGGTAGCTCATTAATAATCATGCTTTGTGCAGCGTCATAATATTGTTTACGCAGTGCTATATCGGTTGTACTAAGCGCTTGGTTAAGTAAAGAGTCAAATTGTGGGTTACACCAATTTGCGGCATTTTTACCACTAAAGGTGGCCGTGCAACTTAGCAAAGGGCTAAAAAAGTTATCAGGGTCGGGCGTATCGGCAGCCCAGCCAAGCAGTACGCTGTCGTGTCGGTGCTCGCCAACACGCTGAATAAAGGTATTCCATTCGTATTCTATAATACTCACTTTAACCCCTATTTTACGTAAATCACTTTGCATTAGCTCGGCCATTTTACGGGCATTAGGGTTATAAATACGACTCACTGGCATGGCCCAAATGTTCATGTTAAAGCCATTAGGTAAGCCAGCTTCAATAAGTAATTTTTTGGCTAAAGCAGGGTCAAAATTTGGAATGTTAGCTTGTGGTTCAAACGCCCACGAGGTGGGTGGTAAAATTGATTGAGCGCGAATACCATTGCCGTAATACACAGCCTGCATTATTTTATCTACGTCAATTGCATGAGCGAGTGCTTGTCGTACTCGTATATCGTCAAAAGGGGGGCGCTCAGTATTAAATGCCCAGTAGCCAATATTTAAGTTAGTTTCTTTTTCTACATTAATGTCGTCGCGCTGGGCTAAAATACTCAATTGCGCGCTACTTGGATGAGCGGTGACATCACATTCTTTGGTGAGCATTTTAGCTATACGCGTGGTGCCGTTAGGGGTAATGTCGTAAACCAATTGATCCAGTACCACGTCGTGTTTCCAATAAACTGGGTTTTTATAAAAGCGCACTAAATGGTCGCGCCTATACTCTTTATAAATATACGGGCCTGTGCCTACTGGGTAGTGATCAAACAAATTGGTTTGTTCGCTGGCTTTTAGTTGCATGGCATATTCTTGTGACAATACAACCGCAAAATCGGTGGCCATATTGGCTAAAAAGCTACTTTCGGCATTAAACAACTCAAACCGTACTTGATAGTCAGACACACGTACAATTTTACGAATAAGCTGATCAATTCCTACACTCTGAAAGTAAGGATAATTAGCATCGCCAACAAAGTGATACGGATTATAAACATCAAATAAGCGGCTAAAAGTAAAAATAACATCGTCGGCGTTAAAATCCCGCGACGGCGTAAAGTACGCCGTGGTATGAAATTTTACGTCTTTACGTAAGGTAAAAGTAATCGATTTACCGTCTTTACTCGTTTTCCAATCGGTGGCTAATTCACTTTGAAATTCAGCAGTAACAGGGTCAATGCTAATTAGGCGGTCGTATAATTGATTGGCAATAATATCTATAGTTGAGCCTGTCGTTGTTACCTGCGGATTAAACGACACAGGGTTTGCTTCAGCGCAATAAACTAAGCCTTGGTTTTTTTCTTTTAAGATTTCTTCTTTACTATCTATACACCCTATAAGGCTGGTTGATAGCAAAGCAAGTAATAATTTATGCACCTGCGTAACCTCTAACTATTATTGAACTATAACTAAGTAAACTGAAACTCACCCCTTGGTGTCGCTTGGGTATAGCAAGTTATATTTTTTCAGATAGCCACGTAATTGATGATACGTCAAACCCAGTACTTCTGCAGTTTTCTTTTGATTAAATTGGCTATGCTCTAAAGCTTTGTTAATCATTAAAATTTCAAAGTCGTTAGAGAGTTTTTTTAAGTTACATGGAAACTCAGTATTAATAGGCGCTACACTTGGTAGTGCTTGAGCAACCGGCGCTGCGGCAACCGCTGGCTCAGGAGTATTAATGTTATTATTAACAAAAGCAGTGGGCTTTACTCGTGGTTTTGGCCTAAAACGGCTTTCAAATGGGTCTAAAATAATCTGATGAACGGGGATCTGTTCACTCCCATGGCGATACAAACTGCGCTCAACCACATTTTTTAGCTCTCGAATATTACCAGGCCAATCATAACTAAGCAGTGTTTCTGTGGCACTACGGGTAAAACCGCTAAACAATTGCCACTCTAAATCGCGCGCCATATTCATTGCAAACTGCTCTGCAAGCAGCATTATATCGCCTTGGCGTTCACGCAGTGGGGGAAGGGTTATTACATCAAAAGCCAGGCGGTCGAGCAAATCGCTTCTAAACTCACCTTGCTGTGCTAAATAAGGTAAATCTTCGTTAGTAGCGCACACTAAACGCGTATCTACTTTTATTGTTTGTTTACCGCCTACACGCTCAAATTCACCGTACTCTATTACGCGTAGCAATTTTTCTTGTACCATTTCTGAGGTGTTTGCTAGCTCATCTAAAAATAAAGTACCACTGTTTGCACGTTCAAAGCGGCCTTCGTGGCGTTTGCTAGCGCCAGTAAAAGCACCACTTTCATGGCCAAATAGTTCACTTTCGAGCAGGTTTTCGTTAAGCGCCGCACAGTTGAGTTTTACATAGCTTTGATCCCAACGTTTAGATAAAAAGTGTAAACGCGCTGCAATTAACTCTTTACCTGTGCCACGCTCACCAATAATAAGCACTGGTTTATCTAGGTTAGCTAACTGCGATACCTGATCAAGTACCGATAAAAAGCTATCAGATTGGCCGAGTAAGTTATCTTGTTGGCGATATTGGCTCATATTTCCTAACTCTTAGTCATTTTTACTAACAGTTAGTGTATTTCATAATGGGAGATAACTAAAGTAATTTGTAATTTGAGTTTAACTCTATGAATAAATTATGTATTTTAACTTTTATAAAGTTGGCAAGCATATTGATACAGTTATAGCAGACAAACTAAGTTTAAATTATAGAGGTAAATGTTATGGGAATTTTTTCACGTTTTGCAGACATTGTTAATTCTAATATCAATGCCATTTTAGATAAAGCAGAAGACCCAGAAAAAATGGTTCGTCTGATTATTCAAGAAATGGAAGACACCTTGGTAGAGGTTCGCTCTACGTCAGCTAAAACACTCGCTGAGCGAAAAGAATTAGTACGTCGCGTTGATACACTTAAAGCGCAAATGAATGATTGGCAAGACAAAGCTGAACTAGCGCTAAGCAAAGATCGTGACGATTTAGCACGTGCCGCTTTACTCGAAAAGCAAAAGTCAGCTGAAGCTGTAGCCTCAGTCGAGGGTGAACTTGAGCATGTAGGCTCACACATCGAAAAGTTACAACAAGAAGTAACCACGCTACAAGAAAAGCTAGCAGATGCTAAAGCTCGTCAAAAAGCGATTATATTACGTCAGCGTTCGGCTGAGTCGCGCCTTGAAGTTAAAAAAGCACTTGATAGCTCAAAGGTAGAAGATGCACTTAATCGTTTTGAGCGTTACGAAACTAAAATAGATGGACTAGAATCTCAAATAGAGTCGTACGATTTAGGCAAAAAAACCTTAGCAGATGAAATTGCCGAACTGCAAAAAAACGAAAAAGTAGACGATGAGTTAGCTGAGCTTAAAAAGAAGCTAGCAGATAAGTAACGTATAGCTAACGCATACCAATAATAATATAAGGGGCCCATGTGCCCCTACTTAAAACACTAATACGGATAGTCAGGAGAGGGTTATGTTTGATCCAGAAATACTCGTAGCACCATTTATTTTATTTATGATTTTTGTAGCGCCATTGTGGTTAATATTGCACTACCGTAGCAAAAAACAAGTAAGCCAAGGGTTAAGTGAACACGAGCATCGCCAGTTATTAGAGCTTGCTCAAAAAGCCGAAAAAATGGCAGACCGAGTCGAAACACTCGAAGCATTACTTGATCAAGAGTCGCCACAGTGGAGGCGTAAAGTATGAGTACCAAACGTGAATTATTAAGAGATCCGCAGCGCGGAAAAATAGCCGGCGTATGCGCTGGGCTAAGCGATTATTTTAATATGGAATTATGGTTAGTTCGTATTATATTTGTTAGTGCGGTATTACTAACTGGCGGCCCTTTATTTGTGGTAGCGTATATTGCAGCCTGGTTTATTTTAGATAAAAAAGAACCCACTAGCGCCTATAAAACAAATTCAACTAACTATGGCGATCCGCTAGAAGTGAAATTTAAAGTATGGCAAAAAGGCGAGCCACCGCGCCGCGCATTGCAAGACTTAAAAGAGCGTTTAACACGCGTAGATACGCGCCTACAAAATATAGAACGCTATGTTACTTCTACTGAATTTACGGTGAGCCGTGAAATTAACAAACTTTAAAGGATTTAATAGCACGGCAACTACACATTAAACAGTAAGTGAAGTGCTAAGTGCTAAACCATTATGAGTCGTACTTCATTTGCAAAAAAGACCTTTACCAGTATTAAAGGCAAAGCACAAAAAGCATTGCATCGCAGCTTAGATCAGCATGTAAAACTGGCTGTAACAGGTTTGAGTGGCAGCGGCAAAACAGCGTTTATTACCGCATTAGTTAAACACTTAACAAGCCAAGCGAGTGATAAAAACCTGCCTTTTTTTGATGTAATGCGCGAGCGCCGTCACATTGCCACTAAAGTAGTGCCGCAAGAGGCGCTTAAAGTGCCCACATTTAATTATACTCGAGCATTAAATGCGTTACTCCCCAGTGACGGCGAGCCAACATGGCCGCCTTCAACCGAGCGCATAAATACGCTGCGTTTAGCTATTAAGTATCAAAGTAACGCTGGGTTGCGTGGCCATTTTTCACCGCAATCAACACTTTATTTAGATATTATTGACTACCCCGGCGAGTGGTTGCTTGATTTACCTATGCTGGAGCAAAGTTATGCACAGTGGTGCGAGCTGCAATATCCGCTATTAACGCAGCATTTGCGGGTGCATACCTCAAGTGAGTTTTTAACAGCCGTTGAGCAACTCGACCTAAATGCGCCGGTAGATGAAAGCGCACTTGCGCATATTGCACAGCTTTATCAAAGCATGTTGGTAGGGCTTAAAAAAGACACTAAATTAGCTATGCTGCAACCTGGGCGCATGTTAATGCCAGGCGATTTACAAGGCGCGCCATTGCTATTGTTTTTTCCAGTATCGGGTGAGATAAATAGTAATAACCTAGTTGCAGGCTCTAACTTAGCGCATTTAATTAAACGCTTTAACGCCTACGTTAAAGAGGTTGTAAAGCCCTTTTATAACGAACACTTTCGCCATTTTGATCGCCAAATAGTGTTAGTGGATGTGCTTAGTGCCTTAAACGAAGGGCATGCAACCTTGCAAGAGCAAAGTAGTGTTATTAATCAGTTATTGGCGCACTTTAGTTATGGTGAATCGGGCTTTTTTAAACGCTTATTTAAACCTAATATAGATAAAATATTATTTGCCGCTAATAAATCTGATCATATAACCGCTAAGCATCATAAAGATTTAGCACTATTACTCGACTCATTAGTGCACGAGCAAAGTAATCATTTAAAGTTTGATGGTGTGCAAATAGAAACCATGGCTATGTCGTCAATTACCGCAACACAGCCGCGCCAAGTAACCGACAAAGGCCAAACGCTAGACTGCATTTATGGCAAGCCACTTAACGAGCCTGATTGGCTAACCTACTTACCGCCACAGCCGCCTAATAGAATGCTTAATAAAAGTGAATGGCCAGCGCAAGGGTTCGAGTTTTTATCGTTTTCGCCAATGCCAAGCCCAGATAAGCAGTTAAAACATATTCGATTAGATCATGTGATGCAGTACCTGTTAGGAGACAAGTTAGCATGAGTGAATCAAACCAAGAGTTTCAAGCAGGACGTCGTATAAATACCCAGAGTATGGAGCAAAACGAACCTGAATTGGCGCCTGCAAAAATAATTGAACATGGACAAAGTGATTACCAAGAAGATAATGACGAAGCGCTAGAGCCAGAAATTGACCTAGCGCCAGTATATAAAAAGTCAAAATGGCAAACGCTCAAAGGCATTTTTGTTGTTAGTTTTATAGTGCTGGTATTGCTAGAGTTTGCTTTTTCATTGGTACTGGCTTTTCAACAGTCGATTATTTTAGGCAGTATATATTTAACCGCTGTAGTGAGTGGGGTGTTGCTAATAGGGCGCTTATTATGGCGCGAATACCGAATGCTGCGCAGTTTAAAACGTAACCAGTTACATCGCCATGAAGCCGACAGGCTGTTAAATAGCGAGCAAGTAGGCGGCGCATTACCTTGGCTTGAAAAACTAAATAAACATCAGCAACTTGATAACTTTGAAACTTTTAAAAATCAAGTGGCAACGCATCACAGCGATAAAGAAATAATGACGCTGTACGCCAATAGTTTATTAATAACGCAAGATACCCAAGCTAAAAAGCTAATTAATCGCTTTGCAACTGAATCGGCGTTACTAGTTGCGCTTAGCCCGCTGGCGCTGGTGGATATGATGGCTGTGCTGTGGCGTGGTACTAAGTTAATAGAGCAAATAGGAAAAATTTACGGGATTGGTTTTGGTTACGCAAGTCGCATAAAACTGTATCGCATGCTAATAAAGCAAGTAATGTTTGTGGGCAGTGCCGAGCTTATTTCTGATTTAGCTGCAACCGCGCTAAGCGCCGAGTTATTAGGTAAGCTTTCAGGGCGAGCAGCACAGGGCTTAAGTGCCGGTATATTTACCGCGCGTATTGGCTACAAAGCAATGGAACTAAGCCGCCCATTACCTCGGCTTGAAAATAAACGCAATTTATTAAAAAGTACGGTACAAAACATTGCTAGTAAAATTATTAGCCGTAAAAAGCCCGAGACAACGGAATAAGCAGTATTAAGAAATACTTGGCAATATTTATGTACAGCTAAAAGTATAAATATTGCACAAGTAGCCATCTGAGCATCCGGGATGCTTGTGCTTTGAATGCCCATACGTTTTGATTGAAGGCTAATACCCAATAACAATCAAAATAAGAGAGTATTCAATGAGCAAGCATCATATAAACACCCAATGTATTCACGGCCCGCAAAAAGCAAACGACCCTCACGGCGCACTCACTTCTCCTTTGTATCAAACCTCAACTTTTCATTTTGAAAATGCAGCGCAAGGTGCAGCACGTTTTGCTGGCGATGAGCCGGGCTATATTTATACCCGCCTAGGCAACCCAACAACTACTGAGCTTGAACAAAAAGTAGCGCAATTAGAGGGCTGTGAAGCGGCTGCAGCAACGGCAACTGGTATGGGGGCGGTATCGGCCTCAGTACTTAGCTTTTTATCGCAAGGGGATCATTTAATTGCATCGAGTGCTTTATATGGGTGTACCTTTGCGTTTTTCTCGCACATGTTGCCGCGCTGGGGAATAGAAGTCACCTTTGTTGATATGACCAACGAGGATGAACTACGCGCTGCAATTAAACCCAATTCAAAAATGATATTTGTAGAAACGCCCATTAACCCCACTATGGCGGTTATCGATTTAGCATTAATTGGCGCCGTTGCAAAGCAGCACAACTTAATTAGCGTGGTCGACAACACCTTTTTAACGCCATTACTACAATCACCTAAGCAGTACGGTATCGATATTATAGTACACAGTGCTACCAAATATTTAAACGGCCATGGCGATGTGGTAGCGGGCATTGTATGTGGATCTATGGAGCATATAACGCTAATAAAAATGACGGTGCTTAAAGACATTGGTGCCACTATAAGCCCGCACGATGCTTGGCTTATTAATAGAGGTTTAAAAACCCTCGCCATAAGAATTGAGCGCCACTGTATCAGCGCACAAACAATTGCCGAATACTTAGAAGCGCACCCACAAGTAAGTAAGGTTTACTATCCTGGGCTTAAATCGCACCCTGGATATAAATTTATTGGCAAACAAATGAAAGCGGCAGGCGGTGTTATTGCTTTTGAGCTAAAAGGTAGTTTGCAGCAGGGGGCGCAATTTATTGATAGTATGCGGCTTTGTACAATTGCCGTAAGTTTAGGCGACGCTGAAACACTTATTCAACATCCAGCCTCTATGACCCATTCACCTTACACACCAGAGGAAAGACTCGCTGCAGGTATTAGCGATGGATTAATTAGGCTTTCGGTTGGACTTGAAGATGTTAACGATATTATTGCTGATCTTCATCAGGCATTTACTCAAATAAATTAGAGTGTATTTAATTGTGTACGATATTTTGCATCTTTAAAGCTTGTAATTGCTAGGTTGTTTTAAATTATTTACTTGCGTGTAATTTTAAGTGTACAAGATGGCTGATCGTGGCTAATACAGATGTAGCCCAAGCTATTAAACTTTTGTTCACTTTTGCATAGTATGGCTGCAATCGGTATCCAAGTTACTTGGGTATCACCCTGACACCGGTTTCGGGTTAATCCCAAAGAAGGTACTAATGGCTAAAGCAAGTAAATACACCTCCAAAACACCAGATGAAAATGGCGTTATACATTGGAGCGATGAAGAAAATAAAATTTGGTCTGAGCTCGTAGCGCGCCAACTTGCGTGCATTGAAGGCAAAGCCTGTAACGAATATATGGAAGGTTTAAAAAAAATAAACCTGCCACACGATCGTATTCCGCAACTTAGTGAGCTAAACGAAGTACTGCTAGCCACTACCGGTTGGCAAGTAGCGCCAGTGCCGGCACTTATCGACTTTGATGAGTTTTTTCGGTTACTGGCCAATAAGCAATTTCCGGTGGCGACTTTTATTCGTAGCCGGGATGAGTTTGATTACCTACAAGAACCCGATGTGTTTCATGAAATATTTGGTCACTGCGCTATGCTTACTAACCCTGATTTTGCAGAGTTTACGCATAAATACGGAAAACTTGGCTACGCGGCAGAGAAAAAAGATCGTGTATACCTAGCGCGCATGTACTGGTTTACCGTTGAATTTGGTTTAATGCAAACCGATAATGGTTTGCGTATATACGGCGGTGGTATTTTATCAAGCCCAGGAGAAACCCAGTACGTATACTCAAGCACGCCAGAAATTACGCCAATGAGTGTATTAGATGTGCTGCGTACCCCGTACCGAATTGATATTATGCAACCGCAGTACTACACCATAAATTCGATTCATGATCTGTTTGATATATCGCAAATGGATATAATGGCTTTGGTTGAACAAGCAAAAGAACTTGGCTTGCACGACCCAAAATTTTCACCAAAAGAAAAATTAGCTAGTTAACTTTAATATAAAAAGTAACGCTAAAGATAAGGATTTAAAATGTCTTCATTAAGTGCACAAAAATGCGAAGCCTGTCATGCCGATGCGCCAAAAGTATCAGACGAAGAGCTAGCGCAATTAATTACCAAAATCCCTGATTGGGTACCTGAAGTACGCGATGGCATTATGCAGCTTGAGCGTGTTTACAAATTTAAAAACTTTAAACAAGCTATTGCGTTTACTAACAAAGTAGGCGACATGGCTGAAGACGAAGGCCATCACCCAGGTTTATTAACCGAGTGGGGCAAAGTAACAGTTACTTGGTGGAGCCATTCAATTAAGGGACTACACAAAAACGATTTTATTTGCGCCGCTAAAACAGATGATGTATTTAACGCGCTGTAATACCAAACTAATTGAGCAAACCAACAAAGGCACTTATTTTTAAGTGCCTTTTTGCCTTTTAGGGAAAATAAAAGACCAAACACAGGGAGCTTAGGCTAGCAGGTGGATGTGGGTAGTGAGCAAATTAGGGTTGTTTTTAAGGCATAGAGCAAACGATAAACCTGGTTAGTGATAAAGCCAGCCTGGCTACGATCGCTTTGGATTATTTAGCCCTTAACTATGTGATGCAGATAAGGGCTAAATTGGGTTAGCGCAAATTATTTGTCGGTGTTTAGCATTTCATCATGCTCAGTCATATCCCAAGGAAGCTCGCCTGGGCTGTTATCTAAAAAGTGCAAATAGTTTTCAAATTGGTCGAGAATATCTTTCACAATATCATCTTCGCTATAGCCAAAAATATCATACGACAAACCACCACGGCGCAAGTATACCTCTGCACGACAATACGTTTCAGTGTTATCTGTTTCAGGTTTTAGCTCAGAGTGAACAAAACTAGGCATTGCATGCTCTGTTAACCTTATGTCGTATACAAAGTCCATATGTTCATGGCGTAAAACAGTTAAGTGCGCGCGACATAAGTCGGCATCAAATACTACTTCAGCATGCCATTGTCGAGATTTTAATTCGGCTTGCACTTCTTTCATCGCTTTAGTCACTACTTGGTCAATAAAGTTATGTACTTTGCTTTTGTTTGGGTAGTCGATCATGGCTGCTAAACGGCGTTTCCAATGCGATAAATTTAAGTTTCTGCCGTTTAAAGTATGTGCTTGTAAACTGGTATCGCGATGCCCTTCAATTACAAGCGCACGCCATAGGCCAACAGTGGCAATTAGCATAATAATAGCAAAGGGTAATGCACTGGCTATTGTCATAGTTTGCAGTGCGCTGAGCCCGCCTGCTAGTAATAAAGCTGCAGCAACCGCACCTTCAAGAACCGCCCAAAATACCCGCTGCCATGCAGGAGTGTTTGCATTACCACCTGAAGCTAATGAATCAATAACGAGTGAGCCAGAGTCAGACGAGGTAACAAAGAAGGTGATAATTAAGAATACCGTTAATAGCGAAATAAAGAATGACCAAGGTAATACTTCAAATAATTGAAATAGCGCTACGGCATGGTTCGCTTGCACATCAGTAATTAAAGTGTCTAAGCCTTCATTCATGATTAAATTGAGAGCCGTATCACCAAATATCGAAAACCATAAAAATGTGAATATGGTGGGCACTAACATTACCCCAACAACAAATTGCCTGATGGTGCGACCACGGCTAATTTTTGCGATAAACATACCCACAAAAGGTGCCCAGGCAATTGTCCAGCCAAATATAAATAAGGTCCAGTTACCTATCCAGTCGCTGCGACTATAAGCTTGCAAGTTAAAGGTACGCTCAACAATACCGCTTAAGTAACTGCCAGTATTTTGTAAAAAAGATTCTAAAATATGAATGCTAGGACCAATAAAAAATACAAACATCATTAAAGATATTGCCAAGGTCATATTCAAAATAGATAAGCGCTTAACGCCTTTATCCATACCTGCTACCACAGAGAGGGTTGCTGCTGCGGTTATAATAGCAATGGCTGATATTTGCACTGTGGTATTTATAGGAATGCTTGGCCATAAATAATGTAGGCCCGCATTTATTTGCGTTACCGATAACCCCAAGGTCGTGGCTATACCAAATAGAGTACCTAAAATAGCAAATATATCGACCGCGTGACCAATTGGGCCATAAATTCTATCGCCAATTAAAGGATATAACGCTGAGCGAATTGATAGGGGCAAACCATGACGAAAAGCAAAGTAGGCAAGTACTAAACCTACAATTCCGTATATTGCCCATATATGAAATCCCCAATGGAAAAATGCAATTTGCATTGCTTGTTTAGCAGCGTTAACTGTTTCTGCCGCACCCGAAGGTGGAGATGCATAATGCAATACAGGCTCAGCAACACCAAAGTAGAGCAGTGCAACACCGTAGCCTGCAGAAAATAACATAGCAAACCACTCTGCAAAGCTATATTGCGGCTCTGAGTGATCGGGCCCTAGTTTTATGTTTCCCCAACTAGAGGCGGCAACAGAGACTATAAATACTAAAAATATAGCGACAGATAACATATAAAACCAGCCAAAGGTTTCTGTTATCCAAGTAAGGGCGATACTGAATGCTTTACCAGCAAGTTCAGGGTTACTGCTCGTACCTATCACTAAAAGGAGAATGATGAATACGGCAGGCAAAAATACGGGGAGTAAAATAGTTGAGCGTAAAGCTTTTGTTGTCATATTAGTCCTTAATATTTATTGCTAACTTTAATGTATGCTTAACTACCTTATTATATTCTGGGTGTGCTTGGCTAATTTAATTACTTTTAGCTACTTCAAGTAAAGTAAACTGGTCTAAGCATTATTTATTCAAAGTACCTTTTTGCTTTTTTATTACATATTTAATAGCATGGTTAAAACAATTAAAAAAACAGCCTTAATGACCCTATCTCGTTATCACCTTGCAGCGCTAATTATTACAGTGACCTTTATAGACTCGATGTTTATTCCGCCTGTATTTGGCATACAGTGGCACAGCCAAAAATTTACCTATGAGTTGTCTACTTACCTAGTTTGGATAAAGCTGATATTGGTAAGTATTGCTACTTATGTATTGATAAAAAGCATCAGTAAAACAAGCAAACATACTGTTCAAGCAAAATTAGTTAGCTTGCTATTGTTTATAATGGCAGGGTTACAAATTGTAGCACTTGGGCTTACATGTATTTGGTATGCCATTGTTGGCAGTCAAGCGCAATTTTATCAGCAGCAGGAAAATATAGTAGCGTATACCAGCGATGTAGGTGCATTTGGCAGTGCGTATCATCACTTTGGTTATCAGTGTGTGGGTGAATATGGTTTTTATACATACATGCCAATAGCCACTATCGATTGGTTACGGGACATGTCATTTTATGAGAAAAACAATCAGCTAATTATTCGTTATTATGATTTTAAAACGAAAAATCAGCAGGTAAAACAAATAGACTTACATGGCTTGAGTTGTGGTTCACAAGAGTAAAGCGTACTAAGTTGTGCAGCTATTATATTTATTTTTTAGGACTTAAGTTATGGAAGAATGGAAAATAAGGACTTTGATTGGTATTGCATGTGCAGCTACAGGTTGGCTCGTGGGGCATAAACTTGCTTTAGGAAGAGAAAAAAGAAAAGAATACAATGCTGCAGTTGAACCTATTAGGTGCTTACTAATAAATGATGAAGAAGTTTCTGGTTCAGTAATAAAAACGCTTGAAACAGTGCTTGGTCGAGATAGCGGGAAAATCATAAAAGAATATAATGTAAGCTATAAGCCATCTATATTAAGAGCTCACGAGTTATTAAATACTAATGAGTATGGTGAGCCGCAAGGGGATGAAGATGAATGTAAGAAGATATTCAAAGAAGCTACAAAAAGACTATTAAAAAAGTGCGAGTTAAAATAGTTTTTATAAATGAAATTATTATCAGCGATCTTAAAAAAGCGCTAAACCCACAAGGGCTTAGCGCTTTTAAATATACAATTAAAGTTCAGCTAAAACACTTAACTTTAAAGTGTCGTTGGGTTTCGCTGCGCTCTACCCAACCTACTTAACTATTCATCATCAATTGAGCGAAGCAGGGCGTTTATGCCTACTTTTTCGCGTGTTTGCTGATCTACTTTTTTCACTATAATTGCAGCGTACAGGCTGTGGCTACCGTCTTTTGATGGTAGTGCGCCAGGGACTACTACTGCGCCTGCTGGTACGCGGCCGTAGTGAATTTCACCGGTTTCACGGTCATAAATACGGGTACTTTGGCTGATGTAAACGCCCATTGAAATTACCGCGCCTTCTTCAACAATTACACCTTCTACTATTTCAGAGCGTGCGCCAATAAAACAGTTGTCTTCGATGATGGTTGGGTTGGCTTGTAATGGCTCTAAAACGCCGCCTATGCCTACGCCACCCGATAAGTGTACGTTCTTACCAATTTGTGCACACGAGCCTACAGTAGCCCATGTATCAACCATGGTGCCGTCGTCAACGTATGCGCCAATGTTTACATACGATGGCATAAGTACCACGTTTTTACCTACAAAGCTGCCTTTACGCGCAACAGCATTAGGCACTACGCGCATGCCGCCTTGTTTAAATTGCTCCGGCGTGTAGTCGCTAAATTTAAGTGGTACTTTGTCGTAAAACTGATTTACGCCATCGTCCATTGCTTGGTTTTCGCGAATACGGAACGACAGTAAAACCGCTTTTTTAAGCCATTGATGTACTACCCATTCACCCGATATTTTTTCAGCAACGCGTGCTGCGCCACTGTCTAGCAGGTCAAGCGCGTCAATAATGGCTTGCTTTACTTCAACAGATACTGTGCTTGGGCTAATGCTATCGCGGTTATCCCAGGCGTTTTCGATCATCGTTTTTAAATCTGACATAGTGTCCTCTTATTCGGTTTCTGCGTTGAGTTTTTTACGCAATGCTTGATGAATTTTGGCTTGTTCTTCGTCTGTAAGTGCTTGGTACTCGTTATTAGAGACCACGAAGAAATCTTCTGCGCGCTGCCCCACTGTGGTAATACGTGCAGCGTGTATGTGTAATAAGTGTGCTTGAAAAACTTCGGCTATTTTAGTCAATAAACCGGGTATATCAATTGCTTGGATTTCAATTAGGCTGCGATCTTTACGCGGATGCGGGCGCAGCACAATTTTAGGTTTTATATTAAAGTCTTTAAAGCGTTGCGAGCGATTCTTTTTAAAGCGAATTTTTTTACGCGGCTCAAACAAGGCTTGCTCTAGGGCGCGTTTAATTGATTGTGCTCTGCCACTGGCAATTGGCTCGCCATTTACTTCTAAAATAACAAAGTTAAATAGTACGTAGCCATCTTTGGTGGTAAGTACTTGCGCGTGCTGTATTTGCGCCTTTTTAGAACCAATAACACTCACTAAACGGGCAAATAAAGGCCCAGAGTAAGGGCTGTATACAAATACTTGGGTGCCACCGTGCATCGCTTTATTTGATACGATAACACTCGGTTGACTTAAATCTTCGCTATTAACTAAATGCTGGCTGTGCCATGAAATTTGCTGTTCGCTAAAAGCGGTAAAGTAATTGGCTTTAAAGCGGCTCCAAATTAAATCAATTTGGTCTTCCATGTAGCCTAAGTTGAGTAATCGCTGTTTAGCTTGATGCTTTTTGTCGCGAATTTGGTCGCGTTGATCCATTGGATTTTCAAGCCCTAAACGCAGTGCGTGTTGCGTATGTAAGTAAAGCTCACGCAGCAGGGTGTTTTTCCAATCGTTCCATAAATTGTCGTTGGTGGCACGTATATCGGCAACGGTTAAGCAATATAAATAATCAAGTTGGCGCTCTGTTTTTACTCGTGTGGCAAAGTCTTTAATAACTCCAGGGTCGTTTATATCTTTACGTTGTGCGGTAACCGACATAAGTAAATGATTACTAACCAGCCATGCGATTAGTTTACCATCGGCGACAGAAAAGGCATGTAACTTTGCAAAGGCTAGTGCGTCAACAGCGCCCAGCTCTGAGTGGTCGCCACCACGGCCTTTGGCTATGTCATGAAATATACCCGCTAAATAAAGTAGCTCAGGTTTATCCATACGAGTGACTATTTCACTACAAATAGGAAATTCGCTGACACCGGTTTTATCAAAGTACTGATAAATATTATTTATTAATCTGTGGGTGTGCTCATCTACTGT
Source organism: Pseudoalteromonas sp. NZS127 (assembly GCF_015864805.1). NCBI lineage: Bacteria > Pseudomonadati > Pseudomonadota > Gammaproteobacteria > Alteromonadales > Pseudoalteromonadaceae > Pseudoalteromonas > Pseudoalteromonas sp. NZS127. The sequence goes on from NZ_JADYWN010000004.1 coordinate 185,877, forward strand.
GTAGGCATGAAATAAGTCAAATTGCATTTGCCCAAATATGTTTCGCCACTGCGGTAAATAAGCAGCCAGCATGCCGTGTTTATGCATTAAGGTAAACGCACGGCCCATACCATTGGGGTGCTTTATAAGACGTAAAAAAGCTTCGCGACAGGCAGCGTAATCTTGTAAGTCGCCCAGTAAACGGCGGCGCACTTGGCGAATAGTGCGAATAGTGCTGGGATAAATGTGCGTTATTTCTGGGTTGTCGGCAATATGCTCAAATAACATAAAAAGCTGATCGCGCCTAAAAAATACCGATGGACTTTTTACTTTAATTTGATTGCCAATACGCTCAAAATTGCGATCAAGCTCTTGAATAATAGGTTGATGGTGTTTTGGCGAAATACTTTGTTCAAAGTACGCCAGCAGCATCAGGTTTAGTTCGCGTACGCGGCTCATTATTCTAAACAAACGCTTCATCATGCGCTCAACTGACGATTTACCATCGCTACCAAACCCCAGAATTTCGGCGGCTTGCGGTTGATGATCAAACAGTAAGCGGTTTTCTGAGCGCCCTGCAGCCAAATGCAGCGCAAAACGAATATTCCATAAGTTTTCTAGGCACTCTGAAAGCTCTTGAAACTCTTCGTGAGTAAGGTAGCCATGGCTAATAAGCTCTTGTAGGGTTTCTGCTCTAAAGTGTTTTTTAGCAACCCAAATAATGGTTTGCAGATCGCGCAGGCCACCGGGGTTTTCTTTTATGTTAGGTTCGAGATTATACGCTGTGCCGTGGCATTTTCGGTGGCGTAAATGTTGCTCTTGTACTTTGGCTAAAAAAAACTCATTTGAGCGCCACACTGGCGTGTCAATTATGTGGTTTTTTAGCTTTTCAAATTCTATATGATTACCAAAAATAAGCCGGCTTTCTAATAAGCTGGTGGCAAAGGTAACGTCTTCACGTTTTTGCTCTATGGCTTGCGCTATAGTGCGAACACTGTGCCCAATCTCTAAATTGAGATCCCAAAGCATGGTAACAAACTGACCTATTTTTTCGCTGATTTCAGCGTTTGGTTGTTGTGTTACTAGTAGCAAAAAGTCGATGTCGGAATAGGGGTGTAACTCACCTCGTCCATAACCACCTACGGCTATAAGTGCTAGGTCGGGTTCGTGCGCTAAATCATAAACATGAAACAGTTTGATCAGCAAACGATCTATGAATTCAGCCCTGGCATTAATTAAATTACCAACCGGTTGTTTAGAAAACTCATTAAAAAGCCATTTATAAAAATAGCTAGAACAATCGCGATAATCACTAAGTTGCTCTGCGTCGCTAAGCAACTTTTTTACTTTGTTGGGTAATGCCACCGGGGCTGATTCCTTATTTATACGAGTTCATTTTGATAAATAAATAGCTATCAAGTTGAACGGGTATTTTAATGCTCAATGATCCTGTCGATTGTATCATCTGATCGTAGCGTTAAAATTTCAACACCATTTTCAGTTACTAACAAAGTATGTTCCCACTGGGCTGACAAGCTACGGTCACGTGTAACCACAGTCCAATCATCTTTAAGTAGTTTACATTGGCGTTTGCCCGCATTGACCATAGGCTCAATAGTTAAACACATGCCGGCTTTTAATACTTCGCCAGTACCTGCTTTGCCATAGTGCATTACTTGTGGCTCTTCGTGAAACCCTGCGCCAATACCATGGCCACAGTATTCACGAACAATTGAGTAGTTGAAGCTTTCAGCATATTTTTGAATTGCTTCGCCAATATCGCCTAAACGCACACCTGGTTTTACCATTTTAATGGCAATGTAGAGGCTTTCTTGTGTTACTTCTGCAAGGCGTTTACCTTGAATGTTAGGGGTACCAACATGGAACATTTTAGAAGTGTCGCCGTGGTAGCCATCTTTAATTATGGTAACGTCAATATTAATACTGTCGCCATCTTTTAATGGCTTTTCGTTTGGAATACCATGGCAAATAACATGGTTTACAGAGGTACAAACTGATTTTGGAAAACCATGATAATTTAATGGAGCAGGGATTGCTTGTTGCACATTAACAATATAATCATGACAAATTGTATTTAGCTCATCGGTGGTCACGCCCGGCACTACATATGGGCCGATCATTTCAAGTACATCTGCCGCTAAGCGCCCAGCTACGCGCATTTTCTCTATTTCTTCAGGGGTCTTAATAATAGCGCTCATTGAAGCTCCAAAGTTGAGTTTTTAACATTTATCGTCGCACAATTTTTGCACGCGATGTTGAGTATTTAATTTTAATATGGTATAAAGCGCGCCGTCTTTTTACAAATAAATTCTTTAATGATTTTTTGTATTTAAGGCAAACACAATTTTATTTTAACACACACACGTATCGTCACATACACTTGGGTGCATTAGAAGTTTAAATACTTCGGTGTTGGTGCTATGGGATATGTGGAGGCCTAACCCTAAACAACTATAGAGGATCTATAAAATGGCAAACGTTTCAATGCGCGATATGCTTCAAGCTGGTGTTCACTTTGGTCACCAAGCACGTTACTGGAACCCTAAGATGAAGCCTTTCATCTTCGGCACACGTAACCGTGTACATATCATCAACCTTGAGCAAACTGTACCAATGTTCAACACTGCACTTAAGTTTTTATCTGGTGCTGCTGCAAACAAAGGTAAAGTTCTTTTCGTTGGTACTAAGCGTGCAGCAAGCGAAGCAGTGAAAGAATCTGCAATCGCAAGCGACCAGTACTATGTAAACCACCGTTGGTTAGGTGGCATGTTGACTAACTGGAAAACAGTTCGTCAATCAATCAAGCGTCTTAAAGACCTTGAAATACAAAGCCAAGACGGTACTTTCGAGAAGTTAACTAAGAAAGAAACGTTAATGCTTAACCGCGAAATGGAAAAGCTTGAGAAGAGCCTTGGCGGAATCAAGAACATGGGCGGTCTTCCAGACGCGCTTTTCGTTATTGATGCTGACCACGAGCACATTGCTATCCGTGAAGCTAACAACCTAGGCATTCCGGTTGTTGCAATTGTTGATACTAACTCGAACCCAGATGGCGTTGATTTCATCGTACCTGGTAACGATGATGCTATCCGTGCGGTAAGTCTTTACACTAACGCTGTTGCAACTGCGATCACTGAAGGCCGTGAGAACACACTTGTTGCTCAAGCTGAAAAAGACGATTTCGTAGAAGCTGAGTAATTAGCTGTCTTCAAGTCTTCATCTTTTAAAGGTGAAGACTTGCTATTCTTGTAGAGCGGGTAACCCGCTTATCTAAACCTGATTCAGATTTGAGGAATTACTAATGGCTGTAACTACTGCCCTAGTTAAAGAATTACGCGAGCGTACTGGCGCTGGCATGATGGATTGTAAAAAAGCGTTAACTGAAACTGATGGCGACATCGAGTTAGCGATTGAAAACATGCGTAAAAGTGGCGCGGCTAAAGCAGCTAAAAAAGCAGGCAATATCGCTGCTGAAGGCGCTATCATTATCAAGAAAAATGGTAATGTTGCAGTGCTAGTTGAAGTTAACTGTCAAACAGACTTCGTAGCTAAAGACGTAAGCTTTTTAGCGTTTGCTGATAAAGTAGCAGAAGCTGCAATTGCAGACACTGTGACTATCGAAGACTTACAAGCTAAGTTTGAAGAAGCACGCGTTGAGCTAGTAACTAAAATTGGTGAAAACATTAACGTACGTCGTCTACAGTACATCACGGGTGAAAACCTAGTTGAGTACCGTCATGGTGATCGTATTGGTGTTGTTGTTGCTGGTGTTGCTGATGAAGAAACACTTAAGCACGTTGCAATGCACGTTGCTGCATCAAGCCCTGAGTACTTAACTCCTTCAGACGTTCCTGCTGATGTTGTAGCTAAAGAACAACAAGTACAAATCGAAATCGCGATGAATGAAGGCAAATCTGCTGAAATCGCTGAGAAGATGGTTGTTGGCCGCATGAAAAAATTCACTGGTGAGGTTTCTCTTACTGGTCAAGCTTTCATCATGGAACCTAAGAAAACTGTTGGCGAAATTCTTAAAGAGAAAAACGCAACAGTTACTAGCTTCGTACGTGTAGAAGTTGGTGAAGGTATCGAAAGAAAAGAAGAAGATTTTGCTGCTGAAGTTGCTGCACAAATCGCTGCTGCTAAAGCTAAATAAGATTAACTATTTGTGTAGGGAGTAAAAAAGACATGCAATTAATGTGTTATTTGCTTTTGCTTCACAGCTAGAAATTCTTTAAAATAACCGCGCTTTTATGTTTAACATAAGCGCGGTTATTTTTTATCCATTTTTTATAAAAGTTGGCCCCAATACTATGACTATCAATCGTAAACCTATTTTTAGACGCGTTCTTCTCAAATTAAGCGGTGAAGCTTTAATGGGAGATGAAGGCTTTGGCATCGACCCTAAAGTGTTAGACCGCATGGCTCAAGAAATTAAAGAGCTCGTAGAGCTCGACGTAGAAGTGGGTTTAGTTATTGGCGGTGGAAATTTTTTACGCGGTGGCTCGTTAGCAGAAGCAGGCATGAATCGTGTTGTTGGCGATCACATGGGTATGCTTGCAACCGTAATGAATGGTTTGGCAATGCGTGATGCGCTGCATCGTGCATTTGTAAACTGTCGTTTAATGTCGGCTATTCCACTTCATGGTATGTGTGATGCGTACAATTGGGCTGAAGCAATTAGTTTATTAAAAACGGGCCGCGTAGTTATTTTTGCAGCCGGTACGGGTAACCCATTTTTCACTACCGACTCAGCAGCCTGTTTACGTGGTATCGAAATTGAAGCCGATACGGTAATTAAAGCGACTAAAGTAGATGGCGTTTACAGTGATGACCCAGTTAAAAATCCAGATGCGACACTTTATCGTCATTTAAGTTACAATGAGATAATTGAGAAAGAATTGAAAGTAATGGATTTAGCGGCATTTACATTAGCACGCGATCATAATATGCCATTGAGCGTATTTAATATGAATAAATCAGGCGCATTAAAACGTGTTATTATGGGTGAAGAAGAGGGAACCCTTATTTCTTCACAAGCCTCAGATGAAGTAATTAAATAGATTAGGATTAAACTGTGATTAACGATATTCAAAAAGATGCGCAAGAGCGCATGCAAAAGAGTGTAGCAGCACTGGGCAGCCAGTTATCTAAGATTCGTACTGGTCGTGCTCATCCTGCATTGCTAGATGGTATTATGGTGTCGTATTATGGCTCGCCAACACCGTTAAACCAAGTTGCTAACGTAACAATTGAAGATTCACGTACACTGGCTATTGGTGTATTTGATAAGTCACTTGCGCAAGCGGTAGAAAAAGCAATAATGGCATCTGACTTAGGTTTAAACCCTATGTCAGCAGGTTCAGTTATTCGTGTACCATTGCCAGCATTGACTGAAGAACGTCGTAAAAACTTAATTAAAATTGTTCGTGGTGAAGTTGAAGGCGGTCGTGTTGCAGTACGTAACATTCGTCGTGACGCGAATGGCGATTTTAAAAACTTATTGAAAGATAAAGATATTTCTGAAGATGAAGCGCGTCAAGCTGAAGAAGCAATTCAAAAGATGACCGATAAATTCATTAAAGAAATGGATACTCAATTAGCAGCTAAAGAAGCTGAGTTGATGGAAATCTAAGAAACTAATACGCTGCACTTGGGGTAATAGATTGAACCTATTGCAAGTAAATTCAACGCAGTTAGCGTTAAAAATAGCCACTTGAAATAGATTTATTATCCCGAGTACAGGTTAAATTTATTAGTTTTGAAACGCCGGCTGGGGTATACTAGGCGGCGTTTTTTTATGGAATACTCAATATTTATGGTTCTAGATGCTGACACAATTTCACAGCAATGTTTACCTAAACATGTAGCTATCATCATGGATGGTAACGGGCGTTGGGCGCAAGCCAGAAATAGACCGCGTGTGTTTGGGCATAAAAAAGGTGTGGACGCAGTTCGTCAATCTGTACAGTTTTGTACTAAATTAGGGATACAATCGTTAACCTTATTTGCTTTTAGTAGTGAGAACTGGCGTCGACCTGAAGACGAAGTAAAAACGTTAATGGAGCTTTTTTTATTTGTACTTAGTAAAGAAGTTAAAAAGCTGCATAAAAACAATGTAAAACTGACCATTATTGGAGACTTATCGCGGTTTTCTGAAAGCTTACGCAGTAAAGTAGATACTGCTCAAAAGCTTACAGCAAATAATACCGGGCTGCATTTAAATGTTGCTGCAAATTACGGTGGACGTTGGGATATGGCTAATGCTGCTAAACAACTTGCAGAGCAAGTTGCACAGGGGCAATTAGACCCAGCCGATATTACAGAAGAGCGTATAGCACAGTACATGAGTATGGCAGATCAGGCCGAGCCTGATTTACTAATTCGTACTGGTGGCGATGTCAGAATTAGTAACTTTTTACTCTGGCAAGCAGCTTACGCTGAACTTTACTTTACCGACACACTGTGGCCTGATTTTAATGAAGCAGCATTTGCTGAGGCCATAGCGTGTTACGTTGCCAGAGAGCGACGATTTGGTTGTACGGGCGAACAAATAAAACAATTACTCGCTCAAACCTAAATAGAATAAGGGTCATAATTTTGTTAAAACAACGCATTCTAACCTCACTCGTGCTAGCACCATTAGCGCTTGCTTTGGTTTTTTACACCCCACTGACATTATTTAGTTATTTTGCGGGTGCAATTGTATTAATGGGCGCATGGGAATGGTCTGCTTTTATGGGGCTGTGCAATAAACTTAAGCGCAGCGCTTTTGTACTTTTAGTTGCCGCTTTGCTAGCGTTACTAAACCTGCACTGGCCAATCGAATCACTTTGGCAAGATGGCAAATTGGTAGGTGATGCAAATTACTTATTTACGCTGTCGTTTGCATGGTGGATTGTTGCTAGTTATTTAGTATGGCGCTACCCAGAAATGGCTAAAGCATGGAACGAAGGCATAGTAATGCGCGGTATTGCCGGATTACTAACGTTAGTGCCTTTATGGTTAGCCCTAAATACGCTGCGCAGTGCGCAATATACCGAATCTAGTCATTTTGGCTCTATGCTTATTTTAGTGGTTTTAGGAATCGTATGGAGCGCCGATATTGGTGCCTACTTTACAGGTAAAAGCTTTGGTAAGCGTAAGCTCATGCCAAAAGTAAGCCCAAATAAAACTATTGAAGGTTTAGCCGGCGGCGTTGTCGCTGCAGTTATATTTGTGCTTACATTTTGTCATTTTACCGACGTAGATTTAATTGTATGGCCAATTTACGCCATTATGACTGTGTTTATTGCCTTGTTTTCAGCGGTGGGTGATTTGCTTGAAAGCATGTTTAAACGCGAAGCAGGACTTAAAGACAGCGGTAATTGCTTGCCAGGACATGGCGGGATTTTAGATCGTATTGATAGCCTAACCGCAGCCGCACCTATGTTTGTAATGTGTTATGCGTGGACTTTGAGTTTATGAGTGAAAAGCAGCAACTGGTAATTCTAGGGGCTACAGGCTCTATTGGCCTTAATACCTTAGATGTTGTGGCAAGAAATACTCAGCAGTTTAGTGTTTTTGCATTAGCTGCTGGGAAAAATGCTAAAAAAATGGCTGAGCTATGCATTGCGCATCAGCCACGCTATGGCGTTATGGCAACACAAAGCGCTGCTAAGCAATTGTCGTTATATTTAAGTAATACGCCATGTAAAACGCAGATAATGCATGGTGAGCAGGCTATGAGCGAGCTGTGTGGGCATCCAGAGGTTGATGCTGTCATGTCGGCAATTGTCGGCGCTGCAGGGTTATTGCCGACGTTAAGCGCAGTAGAAGCCGGAAAAAAAGTACTGCTCGCCAATAAAGAATCTTTGGTAATGTCGGGTCAGTTGTTTATTGATAAAGTAAAACAACACAAAGCGACATTGCTACCAATAGACAGTGAACATAACGCTATTTTTCAATGTTTACCGTACTCTCTACAAAATGCGCAAGGCGATCAACACCTGCAATCTCATGGCGTAAGTAAAATATTACTTACCGGCTCAGGCGGCCCATTTTTAACCCGTGATATAAATACCCTTAAAGATGTAACCATAGCAGAAGCCGTGGCGCACCCTAATTGGTCTATGGGACAAAAAATATCGGTAGATTCAGCCACCATGATGAACAAAGGGCTTGAGTTTATTGAAGCTAAATGGCTGTTTAACTGCGACCCGAGTGATATTGATGTGGTTATTCATCCTCAGAGTATAATTCATTCTATGGTGCAATATCACGACGGCTCAATTTTAGCGCAAATGGGTAACCCTGATATGCGTACCCCAATTGCCCATGCATTAGCTTACCCTGAGCGCATAAATGCAGGGGTTAAGCCGTTAAACTTTTCAGATATTAGTGACTTTTCGTTCACTAAACCTGACTTTTCTCGTTACCCTAATTTACAACTAGCGATTGATGCGTGTAGCGCAGGGCAAGGCGCAACAACGACAGTGAATGCCGCAAACGAGATCGCGGTAAGTGCATTTTTAAATGGTGAAATTGGTTTTACCGATATATACACAATAAATGCACAGACTCTCGAAGCGGCCACGTACACCAATGTGCAAAGCTTAGATGAAATTTTAGAGTGCGATAGATTAGCGCGTTTAAGCGCATCGCAGTTTATAACAAAAGTGACGCATTAATATGTTCGATTTTTTTTGGAATCTCGGCTCATTTATTTTAGCGCTGGGCATTTTAGTTACAGTACATGAATACGGCCACTTTTGGGTGGCGCGTAAAGCCGGCGTTAAAGTGCTGCGCTTTTCTATCGGCTTTGGTAAACCATTGCTAAAATGGCGTGATAAATACGATACCGAGTACGTTATAGCAGCCATACCTTTGGGTGGTTATGTAAAAATGCTCGATGAGCGGGTTGATGAAGTACCTGCAAATCAGCGTCATTTATCGTTTAATGCTAAGTCGGTACAAGCGCGTATAGCGATTGTTGCTGCGGGGCCCGTTGCTAACTTTATATTTGCTATATTTGCACTTGCCGTTATGTATATGGTGGGTGTGCAATCAGTAAAACCTGTTGTTGGCAGTGTGGTTGAAGGCAGTCGTGCAGCGCAAGCGGGATTAATGCCTAGCCAACAAATTATTAAAATTGGTGATGATGAAATTACCACCTGGCAAGACGCAACCTTTGCGCTTATGTCGAGTTTAGGTGATAAAAGCGTTGCAGTAACTGTACGTAACGAAAACTATCAGCAGCAAACAAAAATGCTCAATTTAGACGGCTGGAAACTTGATCAGCAAGACGTGCCACCATTGAGCTCTCTAGGCATAGTACCATTTAGGCCACAAGCAACACTTAGTATTGCTGCGGTTACTAAAAGCTCTGCTGCAGAGCTGGCAGGGTTAAAAATAAATGATACTATTGTGGCTGTAAATGGCGAAACAATAAGCAATTGGCAGCAATTAGTTAATCTTATTACCCAATCGGCTAACAAATCATTACAATTTAGTGTAAAAAGACAAGACACTATAAAAATAATATCGGTAATACCTCAAGCTAGGGTTAACGCTCAGGGCATAGAGCAAGGCTTTTTAGGGGTTGCACCAATAGTAGAAAAATGGCCGCAAGGTTATATAGAAACTAGACATTATGGCCCGCTCGATAGTATTGTGCGAGGTAGTAAAGAAACGTGGCGATTAATTACCCTTAGCTTTGATATGATAGGTAATTTAATTACAGGCCAGATTTCGGTTAAAAATTTAAGTGGCCCAGTAGGCATTGCCGTAGGCGCGGGGACTAGCGTAAGCTACGGTTTCGTTGCGTTTTTAAGCTTTTTAGCACTGATCAGTGTTAACTTGGGTGTATTTAATTTATTGCCCTTGCCAGTGCTTGATGGCGGACACTTAATGTATTACATAATTGAACTTTTTCGTAAAAAGCCAGTCTCTGAAAAGACACAAGAGTTTGGTTTTAAAGTGGGTGCGTTACTACTCATTTTTTTAACATGTTTCGCTTTGTTCAATGATGTATCGCGTTTGTCGTTTTAACGTGACAATGACTAATTAGAACCACGATTGTACAGCTCGTAAATTTACTTTTCGATGCTAAGCGGTAATACAGTTGTAAAGGATAAATATAATAAAATGGCTATAAAAAAACATTTGGTAGTTTCAAGTTTATTGGGTGCAAGCTTTGCAGCCCTAGGCCAAAACTCCTTTATTGTTGAAGATCTCAAAGTTGAGGGTTTACAGCGTGTAGCACTGGGTGCTGCATTAACGCATATTCCTATTAACGTGGGCGATAATGTTGATGAGTACACGATTTCAAAAACAATCAAGTCTCTCTACCGCTCAGGTCACTTTGACAATATAAAAGCGCTACGCGACGGTAATAACGTTGTTTTTAAAGTAACTGAACGCCCAACAATTAGCTTTATTGAGTTTGATGGCAATAAAGATATTAAAGATGAGCAGCTTAATCAGTCACTTGATCAGCAAAATATTCGCCAAGGCGAGCCACTAGATAAAACCGTTATTGATAATATAGAAAAAGGCTTAACTGAATTTTTCCACAGTATTGGTAAATACAACGCTAAAGTTGATATTAGTATCACTAAACTGCCGCGTAACCGGGTTAAACTTAAATTAAAATTTGATGAAGGTGATGCTGCATCAATTCGTCAAATTAACTTGGTAGGTAATGAACTTTTTTCTAATGAAGAGCTATTACAACTGGCTGAGTCGCAACAAGACTTACCTTGGTGGCAGTTTATGGGCAGCGACCGCTACCAAAAACAAACCATTGAAGGCGATTTAGAAAAAATTCGTAGCTTTTATTTAGACCGTGGTTACCTACGTTTTAACATAGACTCTACCCAAGTGTCGGTTAGCCCAGAGCGTGAGTCTGTATACGTTACAGCTAACTTAACAGAAGGGGTTAAATATAAAGTTAAAGGTTTTGACTTTATTGGTGACTTACTTGGTCGCGAAGACTTAATTAAAAGTGTTATTCCACTACGAGCGGGTGAGTTATATAACGGCTCAGTGGTTACCTCTTCAGAAGAATTTATAAAAAGCTACTTAGCGCGTTTTGGTTATGCCAATGCAGAAGTACGCACAATTCCGCAAATTGATGACGAAAATCAAGAAGTACAACTAACCTTATCGGTTAACCCTGGTAAGCGTGTTTATGTGCGCCGGATTATTGTTGGTGGTAACCAAAGTACTGCAGATGAAGTGCTACGCCGCGAAATGACACAGCTTGAAGGCGCATGGTTATCTAACCAAAGCTTAGAGCGTTCAAAATTACAAATTCAGCGTTTACCTTATATGGAAAAAGTTGATTTTAACGTTGTGCCAGTCCCAGGTGTTGATGACCAAGTAGATGTTGATTTTACTGTAAAAGAGCAGTCGGCTGGTAGCTTTAATGCCGGCTTAGCGTACGGCTCATACCTAGGTTTACAGTTTAATATTGGTGTAACAGAATCTAACTTTTTAGGTACTGGTAATCAAATAGGCTTTAATATTAATACCTCGCGTGGTTCTGAGCGTGTGAGCGTGTCTTATACCGACCCATACTTCACGCCAGATGGCGTATCGCAAGGTAGCAGTATTTTTTACAGTAACTACGATGCAAGTAAGTTTAGTTTGATCGACTATAAGTCGAAAAGCTATGGATTGGGGACTAATATAGGCTTCCCAATTGATGCGGTTAACCGCATTAACTTTGGTGTTCGTTGGATTCAAGAAGAGCTTTCAAATATTGCAGAGTACGAGCAAACGCGTGTACTGCGTGAAACCTTCTTAGACCAAGACAACCCAGATGCTGGTTTTGACTTTACTAACTATGAGTTAAGTGCTGGCTGGTCTCGCGTTACGGTAAACCGTGGTTTATTCCCAACAGCGGGCTCACGTCAAACGCTAAACTTAACAGCAACAACGCCGAATTCTGACTTAAAATACTTTAAGTTAAACTATGATTCGCGTTTTTACTGGCCAATATCGAACGACCATCGCTGGGTGTTCTCAACCCGTGCGGCGTTAGGTTACGGTAATGGTTATGGCTCAACTAACGGCTACGACCAAGTACTGCCATTCCAAGAATACTTCCGTATTACTGAAATGGAACTACGTGGTTTTGACCGAAATACAATTTTACCACGCGCAATTGCACGTATACCGCAATCAATTCCGGGTACACCTTTACCAGATGGCTCAACCACAGGTAATATAGGCGGCTCATCTGAATTTGATGTGCTAGTACCACAAGGTCGAATTGGTGGTAATGCTAAAGCGGTAGCAGGTATGGAATTAATTGTACCTACACCGTTTTTAGATGAAGAAAATACCAGTTCAGTACGTACCAGTTTCTTTGTTGATGCTGCTAACGTATGGGATACCGAGTTTAACGTAGACCGTTACCAAAATTTAGCAGCCGATGAGCGAGCTAAATTAGATGATTACTCTGATCCAATGCGTTTTAGGGTTTCAACCGGTTTATCATTACAGTGGATCTCTCCAATGGGTCCAATGCTGATTAGTTTTGCGTATCCATTGCAAAAAGAAGAAGATGACGATACGAAGACCATCAGTTTTAATATTAGTAACAGCTTTTAAAGGAGTTTTTTGTGAATAAATTATTTAAATCAACGGCAGTAGCTGTTTTAGCAACACTTATGATGGGCACCTCGGTAAGTGCATTTGCACATAAAGTAGGTATTGTAGACATGCAAGAAATCTACAAGCAAATACCACAAATGGCTAAAATTGAGCAATCTCTACAAACTGAGTTTGCAGAGCGCCGTCAAGAGTTAGAAAAGCTACAAGGCGATATTCGCTTTGAAGCTGAAAAGTTCAAGCGTGAAAGTACCACTATGAGCCAAGCGCAAAAAGATAAACTGCGTGACAAAATTCAGGGTATGCAAAAAAACCTTGCTGAAGTAGGTCGTCCTCTTGAGCAAGAAATTAAAGCACGCCAAAACCAAGAGCTTGCAAAAGTGCAGGGTTTAATTATCAAAACAATTGAAGACATTGCTAAAGATGGCGACTTTGATGAAGTTAAAGTTAAAGATACAACTATTTACTTTAACCCTAAAAAAGTAACTGATCTTTCTAATAAAGTAGTTGCTGCAGTGAGTAAGAAATAATTAAGTTATGCAAAATTATACGCTTTCGCAAATAGCGGAACTTCTAAGCGCCGAGCTGCAAGGTGATGGCGCTTTAGAAATAACAAAAATAGCAACACTTGCACATGCCCGCTCAGGGCATATTGCATTTTTAGCGAATAAGAAATATCGCTCGCAACTTGAAGCGACTCAAGCCAGTGCTGTCATTGTTAGTGAAGCAGATGCTCCTTACTTTAACGGCAATAAACTAATAGTTTCAAATCCGTATGTAAGTTACGCCAAGCTTGCGCAATTAATGGATACGACGCCACGCTCTGCCGCAACAGGCATTCATCCAAGCGCGGTTGTTCACCCAAATGCGACAGTAAGTAAAAGTGCCGCTATTGGCGCTAATACGGTAATTGAAAGCAATGCGATAATTAACGATAACGTACAAATTGGTCCGAACAGTTTTATTGGTGAAGGTGTTAAAATAGGCTCAGGCACTAAGCTTTGGTCGAATGTAACTATTTATCATAATGTTGAAATTGGCTCAGATTGTTTGTTGCAAGCCAATAGCGTTATAGGTAGTGATGGTTTTGGTTATGCTAATGAGCGTGGGCAATGGATTAAAATTCCTCAGCTTGGCTCTGTTATTATTGGTGATAAAGTTGAAATTGGCGCAAGTACTACAATTGATCGTGGTGCACTTGACGATACTATTATCCATAGTAATGTAATTATTGATAACCAATGCCAAATAGCACATAACGTTGAAGTTAACTCAGGCACAGCTATTGCTGGTTGTACTGTACTTGCTGGTAGCGTCACCATAGGTAAAAACTGCCAAATTGGCGGCATGACAGCAATTAATGGTCACATGAGCGTCTGTGATGGTGTTATAATTACGGGTATGAGTATGGTGACAAAATCAATCACCGAGCCAGGTATCTATTCATCTGGTATACCTCATACTACAAACAAAGAATGGCGTAAATCAATCGCTCACTTGCGTAACCTTTCTGAAATGAAAAGGCGTATTAAAGCACTTGAGCAATTAAATAAGCCATAAACGTTGAACACTAATGAGGATGCTATTTTGGCAAACGAATTAAATAGCCTTGATATTCAAGAAATTTTAAGTTTATTACCGCATCGCTACCCGATGTTATTAGTTGATAGAGTAATTGACTTTACACCTGGCAAATCTTTGCATGCTATTAAAAATGTGACTATAAACGAACCCATTTTTACCGGGCATTTCCCAAATCAGCCAATTTTTCCGGGTGTATTAATATTAGAAGCCATGGCTCAAGCAACTGGGTTACTTGGCTTTAAAACGGTTGAAAACCGTAGCGAAAATGAATTGTATTTGTTTGCAGCTGTAGATAATGCACGTTTTAAAAAACCAGTACTTCCTGGTGATACTATGCATTTACATGTTGAGTTTTTAAAAGAACGTCGTAATTTATGGAAGTTTGCAGCAGAAGCAAAAGTCGATGGCAAGCTAGTATGTAGCGCCGAAATTATGTGTGCGAGAAGAGAGTTTTAATTGTGATTCATCCAACGGCAATAATCGAACCAGGCGCGACACTAGGCAGCAATGTTTCAGTGGGACCATATAGTTATATTGGCAATGATGTTGTCATTGGTGATAACTGTATTATTGAGTCTCATGTTGTAGTTAAAGGCCCATCAACTATCGGTTCTGGAAATCATATTTTTCAGTTTGCGTCGGTTGGTGAAGCATGCCAAGACAAAAAGTACAACAACGAACCAACATCGCTCACTATTGGTGACAATAATATTATTCGTGAATGCGTTACAATTCACCGTGGCACAATTCAAGATCAGGGCGTAACCATTATAGGTAGTAATAACCTGTTTATGGCCTATACCCATGTTGCTCATGATGCAGTGATTGGCGATAATGTTATATTTGCTAATAACGCCAGTGTAGCAGGGCATGTACATATTGGTGACTGGGTTATTCTTGCGGGCAACTCAGGTATACATCAGTTTTGTAAGGTAGGCGCACATGCATTTGTAGGCATGTATTCAGCTATTAATAAAGATGTACCACCATTTGTTACCACTATAGGTATACCTGCAGGTCCAGTTGCAATTAATACTGAGGGCATGAAACGCCGTGGTTTTCAAAGCGATGAGATAATGGCTGTACGCCGTGCTTATAAAGTATTTTATCGTAAAAGCCTAGGTGTAGATGAAGCAATTGAGTCACTTAGCGAAGATGCGCAAAAGTATCCAGCAGTACAGTTAATGATAGATTTTGTTAAAAGCTCAGAGCGCGGTATCGTACGATAAACGCTTTTAGCTTATATAAAAAACCACCTAAGAGTAATCGATGGTGGTTTTTTATTGCTTATTATTTATAATTATTAGTGAGTAATTCAGGATCAGCTCAGGCAAGCAGCTGTAGGCTAGTTGCTAATTATATCAATTACATAAGCTATTAAATGATACTTAAAAAACTCACTGTTACTTTTATTGCTATTATCCTTGCAGGTTGTAGTAGTCAACCACTTGTAAAATCAAGCTCAGGGGAGCTGACACAGCTTGGCAAAGCATCATTTTATGCCGATAAATACCAAGGAAGAACCACCGCAAATGGCGAACGCTTTGATCAGCAAGCAGCAACGGCAGCACACCTTAAGTTGGCCTTTGGTACTAAAGTGAAAGTAACAAACCTAGCAAATAATAAGTCGGTAATAGTGAGAATTAACGACCGAGGTCCTTATATACGCGGGCGTATTATAGATTTATCAAGCAGTATGTTTAAAAAGATAGCCGACCCTAAAGTCGGCGTTATTGATGTACAAGTTACCGTAATAGATAAAGCGAATTAAAAACGGATAGTAAGTGACGTGTAAGCAGGATCGCTAAGTAATTGCTGATGGGTGCCTTGTGCTATTACGCGCCCATCCTCTAACCAAATAATATTATCCATATGCTCAAGCAGGGCTGGATCATGGGTAATAGTAAGTACACTGGCGTTACTCATAACTTGCATAATGGCATGCATTACACTTTGTTTAGATTGATTATCTAGCCCTTCTGTTGGCTCATCAAGCACTAAAATAGCGGGTTTTTGCAATAAAGCCTGCGCAATCGCAATCCGCCTCGACTGACCTTGTGACACATTACGCCCGCCGGTACCTAAGCGAGTATTTAACCCCGATTTTAACTCAGTAAACCACGGGCTAAGTTGTGCATGCGCTAGTGCATCTAGCATTTGCGCTTTAGTTGCATTAGACGCTGCATAGCATAGGTTTTCTTTTAAAGTGCCATCAAAAATATGATGCTGTTGAGCCAAAATATTAATTAACCTTGCTCGGTTATCATTACTTAATAAATGCAAATCAACGCAGTTGCCTTGCTCACTCAAGGTAATATTGCCTTGTTGCAGTGGCCATAAACCGGTGAGTAAGTTAACTAAGGTGGTTTTACCGCTGCCGCTTCTACCAACAATGGCCACTTTTTGCTGCGGCTTTAGCTCAAAACTCACGTCATTTAATGCTGGGTGTTTATCGTAACAATAACTAATGTTCTTAAGTGTTAGTGAGGGATTTTGCAAAGCCAAATTATTATTTATAGCGGCATCATATTGCGTATTAGCATTTGCGGCTTTATCTGCAAGCGTAAATAAACGTTCAGCTGCTTTTAACACATTTGGTAATTCAATAAACGCATTTGGCAGGAGTAACACACTCTCAAAGCTGGCGAGCACAAATAGGCTTAGCATTGCCAGCTCAACATTAACCATGGCATTACTGTAAACCAGGGGCGCTATGGTCACAATACTTGCGATCATGGCCAGTTGTACAACTAATAAGCTTAAACCATCGGTATTAGCCAGCGCCTTGTGGCGAATAAACAGTTGCTGATTATACTGCTCGCTTAAATCATCGCACTTAGCAATTTGCTGCTCCCGAGCTTGGTAAATACTTAGTTCTCTAAGGCCGGATAAAGTGTCGGAAAGCTCAGAGCGCAGCTGTGCACTTAACTGTGTTTCTTTGTGGCTGTTTTTATTTAATTTAGCGCTAAGAAAAGCGGGTAAAACGACGCCAATCAGAACAATGCCAGTAAAACAAATAAGTGCGACATCGGCGTTGTATGCCGACATAAACAGCATAATAATAGGCACGCTTAATAGCGCAACTAACATAGGTAATAATACGTTTAAGTAAAACTTATCTAGCGCGTCTACATCGTTTTGGAGCCGATTAACTAAATCGGCGCTGCGGCTCATTGCTAAGTCAACATTATTGAGTTTACTGAGGGTAGAGAACACACTAACGCGAATTTCACTTAGCATTAAAAACGTAGCATTGTGAGTTACTAAGCGTTCCCCATACCGTGATGCGGTGCGTACAATCGCTAAAAAGCGAATAGTACCCGCTGGAGTAAAGTAATTCATTTGTGTACCGGCAATACCGGCTGCCGCCATTGAGGCTAAAAACCAGCCCGATATAGCCAGTAACCCCACATTAGCAAGTACTGTAATTGTGGCTAAAAAGGTACCCAACAACATAGCTTTGTAGTGAGGACGGCACAGTTTTAGTAAGCGAATAAAATTATGCATGAACTGCTCCTTGCTGTGCTGTTTGCAGTAAAGTGGCAAACTCACCATCTTCAGCCGCTAAGCTATTAAAGCAACCTTGCTGAGCTATTTTGCCATTGTGCATTACAATAAGTTGCTCAGCATTTTTGACTGTATTGAGCCGATGGGCAATAACTAGCACTAAATTATTTTTTGCATAATCAGCTATAGCATGTTGAATAACTTGTTCGGTTTCGCTATCAAGGTGCGCAGTAGGTTCGTCAAGTACCAATATAGGTGCTTGTTTTATAAAAGCACGCGCAAGGGCAATGCGTTGCTTTTGACCACCAGAAAGTCCCTCACCTTGCTCGCCAATTAAAGTATTAAAACCATCAGGCAGTGCCTTTATAAAGCCCAAAGCGCCTGCTTGCTTTGCTGCATGCTCAAGCTCTTGTTGCGTTGCATTAGGCTTTGCTAATTTAATATTGGCAGCAATAGTGTCGTAAAATAACGTGGCTGATTGCGGTATCCACGCAATGTGGCTTTGTAATTGCCCAATATGTGCAGTACTTAAAATTTGCTGATTAATACTTATATGCTTAATGACCTCGGGGTGAAACCCCAATAAACAATCAAACAGGGTACTTTTACCCGAGCCACTGGCACCAACAACGGCAATTAACCCTTTGTTGGGTAGAGATAAGTTTATATTTTTTATTCCTTCGTCACTATTTGGGTAGGTAAAGCTAAGGTTATTAACTGTAATTGAGCTAATAGTAGCGCTAATTTTGTCAGTAGTATGTTCGCTTTGTTGCTCAGGCAATGGGGCATTTAAAATTATTAGCATGTCGGCGGCGGCACTTATACCTTGCAAGCGCGCATGATAGTGGCTGCCTAATTGACGCAGCGGCAAATAAAATTCAGGCGCTAACAGTAAAACCACAAAACCAGTGGCAAAATCAAGTGTGCCAAAAAACAATCTAAAACCAATAATAACCGCCACTAAGGCCACACTAATGGTTGCTAAAAACTCCAATGCAAATGATGATAAAAAAGCAATTTTTAATACGCTAAGTGTTGCGTGTCTAAAGTCATCAGATATTTTAGCAATTTGTTTTAGCTCTAAGCGAGTGGCGTTAAATAGTTTAAGTTGGGTAAGCCCTTGTACGCGATCAAAAAAGTAATTCCCTAATACCGCCAGTTGTTGCCAACGTTGTTGATTAAGCGCTTCGGCTTTTGAGCCAACTAAAATCATAAAAAAAGGAATAAGCGGCGCAGTTAATAAAAATATTAGCCCAGCTTTGTAATCTGTCGGAAAAATAACGATTAATATAGCCAGCGGAATAAGCGCACTGTAGGCAACGCCAGGTAGGTACTTAGCATAATAATCGTGTAGCGCTTCTACACCATTGTGCAATGTATTGAGGGTAGCACCTTGGCCATGTTGCTCTACATAGCTTGGCCCAAGCAGGCTGAGCTTATTAAGTAGGGTTTGGCGTATTGCCGACTTTATTTTAAGTGCAGCATAAGCGCTAAAGCGTTCGCTTAGTGTTAAAAATACCGCGCGCAGTAAAATAATACCGGCCAAAGGCCATAATAAGTAGGTGATTTCAGCCAAACTATACTGTTCAAAAATTACATTATGAATAGCTTGAGCAAGTAAATAAGCACCTGCAATCATGAGTAATGCGTTAACAGTACCCAGTGCAATGCTTAGCTTTAATAGCATTGCAGCGGGTTTACTTTGACGCTTTAAAAAAGCGCGCAAAGACTGCTGTTGCGCGCGATCAGGGCGGGTGTTAGTCGTCATTTTTAGTTGTGTTAGTCTCTTTTAATAAATCATGCATTACTTGCTCGTCATCAGCAATACTGTCTTTATTTTGCTGAAACTCATACCACATTACATTTATTACACCTAAGGTACAGGCTAAAAGTACACCTAAAATCCAAGCGAAATACCACATAGTTTAGTCTCCTTAGTAGCTACCGTGAGGGTTGTTTTCTATTTCTTCTACCGTAACGCGGCGCCACATTTTTACGTAACACCAGGTGGTGTAAGATAAAATAATTGGCACAAAAATAACTACGGCAACAAACATAACGTTAAGCGTCATATGGCTCGACACCGCATCCCAAATAGTTAAACTAATATTTGGGTTATTACTCGATGGCATAATAAAGGGGAACAGTGATACGCCTGCCGTCATAATAATGCCTATTAACATTAAGCTAGTTGAAGCAAGCCCTAATGCGGGTTTATTTAATTTAGAGAACAACAATGCACTGAGTGCCATTGCAAACGCTAAAATAGGGAAGGTCATAGTCCAAGGGCGCTCACTGTAATTAGTTAGCCAAGCACCTTGCGCAGTTGTAACTACTTTTGCCAGTGGGTCGGCATGGCTTTGTGTATCCGGCATAGATACAATTTGATAACCCGTTAAATTAGCAACCCAAAAACCAGCTGCTGCAAATAGCACAATAAATAGAATAAGTGCATAACGACCATATTGCCCTGAGCGCTCTGCAACTAAGCTCGCAGTACGCAATTGTAGCCACATACCTGCATGAGCTATTAACATAGTAATACTAATTACACCTACTAACAGTGCAAAAGGGTTAAGTAGTGCAAAAAACGAACCTTGGTAACTTACTCGTAAAAAATTATCAATGCTAAAAGGCACACCTAAAAAGAGGTTACCAAAGGCCACACCAAATACTAATGCAGGAATGGCACTGCCAGCAAATAGGCCCCAGTCCCAGTTATTACGCCAGCGTTTTGAATCTACTTTACTGCGGTAATCAAACCCAAGTGGTCTAAAAAATAATGCAAACAATACCAGCATCATTGCAAAATAAAAGCCCGAAAAAGCCGCGGCATATACCATAGGCCACGCGGCAAATAGTGCACCACCGGCGGTAATAAACCATACTTGGTTGCCATCCCAATGCGGGCCAATAGTATTAATAACGGTGCGGCGCTCTGAATCAGTTTTACCCACTAGGCGCAGCAGCATAGCAACGCCCATATCCATGCCGTCGGTAATTGCAAAGCCAATTAGCAGTATGCCTATGATCAACCACCACAGCATTTTTAATGTTTCATAATCAAAAATCATGATTGCTCTCCTCTACCTTCAGTGGTGTTATTAGGTAGTTCAAAGTGATACTTACCGGTATGTAGTGAGCTTGGGCCTTGCTTAATAAAGCGTAGCATTAACCAACCTTCAACAATGGCTAAGCCGGTATAAAATACAATAAACCCAGTTAAGCTAATTAAAATATCGTTTACCGTTAGCGTAGAAGTTGCTAAAAAGGTTGGTAATATTTCAGAAATAGCCCAAGGCTGGCGACCATATTCAGCCACAATCCAACCAAATTCAATGGCTATCCACGGCAGTGGAATACTTAAAACAGTAGCCCATAATAGCCAACGTTTTTGCTCAATAACTCGCTGCGCGTTATAGTAAAAAGCAAGAATAAACACACCCAGCATTAATACGCCACAGCCAACCATAATACGAAAAGACCAAAACATTGGGCCCACTTTAGGAAAAGAGTCTTTAACTGCTTTTTGAATTTGCTCTTCTGTGGCATCTACTACATCAGATGTATAACGCTTTAGTAATAGGCCGTAGCCTAAATCGTCTTTTAGGGTGTTAAATTTAGCGACGTTTTCAGGCGTGTCATCACCAGCGCGCAGTTTTACTAGGTATTCGTACGCAATCATACCGTTACGAATTCGCACTTCGTGTTGTTTTTCTAGATCGTTAATACCGGTCACTTGCTCATCGAGCGAGCGAGTTGCAATAAGCCCTAATGCATACGGGATTTTTACAGCGCCGTGAGTTACCTGCTTTTCTGAATCTGGGAAACCTATAAGTGTAAACGCTGCTGGAGCTTCTTCGGTATGCCATTCTGCTTCAATGGTGGCCAGTTTTACTTTTTGCACTTCGCCTACTTCATAACCCGATTCATCGCCGAGCAAAATAACACAAAAAATAGAGGCTAAACCAAAGCCAGAGGCGACTGAAAACGAGCGTTTAGCAAAGGCTAAGTCGCGTCCTTTTAAAATATAATAACCACTAATACCGAGCACAAACATAGATGCAGCAACATAACCTGCAGATACGGTATGAATAAATTTAACCTGTGCTACAGGGTTAAATACCAGCTCTGCAAAGCTGGTCATTTCCATGCGCATGGTTTGGTAATTAAACTCGGCACCTACTGGGTTTTGCATCCAGCCGTTGGCAATTAAAATCCATAACGCCGACATGTTAGTACCAATTGCCATTAAAAAGGTAGCACCTAAGTGCTGGCGTTTAGAGAGTCTATCCCAACCTAAAAAGAACATACCCACAAAGGTCGATTCTAAAAAGAATGCCATTAACCCTTCAATTGCTAGGGGAGCCCCAAAAACATCACCTACGTAATGGGAATAATAAGACCAGTTGGTACCAAACTCAAACTCCATGGTAAGACCCGTAGCCACACCAATTGCAAAGTTAATACCAAACAATTTCCCCCAAAACTTAGTCATATCGCGATAAATTTCACGACCGGTCATAACATAAACCGATTCCATAATAACTAAGATCCAAGTCATACCTATAGTTAAAGGTACAAATAAGAAGTGAAAGAGGGCGGTAACAGCGAACTGCAATCGCGATAGATCCACAAAGGTTTCATCTATCATGTTTAGCTCCTAAATATGTGATGTAGTTACAGCACAAAGCAATAATTTGACGGGTGCGTTGGTTTTATAAGGTTTCAGTAATTACTGAAAGTTGCGTTAGTATTTACTTTTGACCATTTGAAGTCAATATTTATATTAGTAAAACTCAATATAAGCGGTTAGTGCTTAATCAGTATCAAAAGCATACAGTACCTGGGCTATTTTTAGCAAATTTAAGCACTTAGTTTTAAGCATTTAATCCAATACGAAAACGCGGTAAACTAGGTTCAATTAACGCCCAGAGCCTGTTAACCCATAAAGGCAAACAGGCCCTAGTTTACGTGTGAAAAAATCAAATGAATAAAGATCAAAAACAACTACGAATTGGTATTGTGGCAGGTGAACTGTCGGGCGATATTTTAGGTGAAGGCTTAATTAAAGCACTTAAAAAGCATTTTCCCGATGCGATTTTTGAAGGTATAGCGGGCCCTAAAATGCAGGCGCAAGGCTGTAACACGCTTTACGACATGGATGAATTGTCGGTAATGGGGTTGGTTGAAGTATTAGGGCGCCTACCGCGCTTGCTTAAAATACGTAAACAATTGGTGCAACATTTTATTGATAACCCACCCGATGTATTTATTGGCATAGATGCGCCCGATTTTAACTTGCGCGTAGAAAAACCCCTTAAAGACGCCGGAATTAAAACAGTACAATACGTAAGCCCCTCGGTTTGGGCATGGCGAGAAAAGCGCATTCATACCATAAGTGCTGCTACTAACTTAGTGCTTGCATTATTACCGTTTGAAAAAGAATTTTACGATAAGCACCAAGTACCTTGTACATTTGTAGGGCACACATTAGCAGACGATATAGCGCTTGAGCACGACGATAGCAAAGCCCGCAAAGAGCTAGGTTTAAGCCCAGATGATAAAGTACTTGCCCTGCTACCTGGTAGTCGTGGCTCAGAAGTAGGCTTATTAAGCGAAACCTATATTAAAACAGCCGTGCAGTTACAAGCGCAAAACCCAGCACTTAAAATTGTGGTGCCATTGGTTAACGCCAAACGCAAAGCGCAGTTTACTGAAATTTTAAATGCTACTGCGCCAACGCTTAAAATTAGTTTGCTGGATGGACAATCAAAACAAGCTATGCAAGCAGCCGATGCTATTTTATTAGCGTCGGGTACTGCCACGCTTGAGGGCATGCTGTATAAAAAGCCCATGGTAGTGGGTTATAAAATTAAACCACTGAGCTATTGGATTTTTAAAACCTTATTTACCTTTAATATAAAGTATTTTTCATTGCCGAATTTATTGGCCGATGAAGAACTCGTACCCGAGTTTTTGCAAAGTGAGTGCAATGTAGCTAATTTAACGCAAGCACTTACGCCTATGCTAAATACCGATAACCAAGCATTAAAAGCACGCTTTTTAGCGATCCACAAAAAAATTAGGTTAAATGCCAGCGAACAAGCAGCCAATGCTGTAGCGGAGTTAATAAATGCAAATTGAACGACCCAATGTAGCCCTTATTGCCGGTGTTGACGAAGTAGGGCGTGGCCCCCTTGTTGGCGACGTAGTTACTGCTGCCGTTATTTTAGATCCCTCAAAGCCTATTGCAGGTTTAGCAGATTCAAAAAAATTAACGGATAAAAAACGCCAAGCGCTTGCCATTGAAATTCAAGAAAAAGCATTGTGTTACGCGTATGGTCGTTGCAGCCCAACAGAGATTGATGAGCTAAATATTCTGCACGCCACTATGCTTGCCATGACTCGCGCAGTAGAGGGGCTAAGCACGCAACCTGAATTTGTATTTATAGATGGCAACCGCCTACCTAAGTTAACCATGCCAGCGCAAGCAATAGTAAAAGGCGACAGCTTAGTAGCCGAAATTTCAGCCGCTTCTATTTTAGCTAAAGTAGCGCGCGACAACGAAATGGTAGAGCTAGATAAACGCCACCCAGAATATGGTTTTGCAGGGCATAAAGGCTATCCAACCAAAGCGCATTTTTCAGCACTTGAGCAATATGGCGCAATAAAGGAGCATCGTAAAAGCTTTAAACCAGTGCAACGTGTATTAGCGCAAGCCAAGGGTGAGGCGTAAACATGGCAGCTCCAGATTTTGTTCACTTAAGAGTTCACTCTGATTTTTCGATGGTTGATGGCCTTGCCAAAACCAAGCCAATTGTAGCCAAAGCACAAGAACTACAAATGCCGGCAATTGCTATTACCGACCAAATGAACTTATGTGGCTTAGTGCGCTTTTACGAAACAGCCCACAGCACAGGTATAAAACCTATAGTGGGTGCTGACTTTTGGCTACGCAGCCCTGAGTTTGAAAACGAGCCAAGCCGCATTACTATTTTAGCAAAAGACAATCAAGGTTATAAAAACCTCACTTTATTAATATCTAAAGCATATCAGCGCGGGCATGTATTTCATCGCCCGGTGATTGATCGTGATTGGCTAATAGAACTTAAAGCCGGGTTAATAATACTCTCTGGTGCAAAAGACGGTGATTTAGGTAAAGCGTTATTAAAAAATAATCCGAGTGTTATTGAATCGGTTGTTAGTTTTTATAAACAGCATTTTAGTGATAACTACTACCTTGAGCTGGTTCGAACTAATCGACCGCTTGAAGAAGATTACTTGCACATGGCGGTAGAGCTTGCTGCTAAAGAGCAATTACCCGTTGTGGCCACTAACGAAGTGGTGTTTTTAAAACCAGAAAACTTTGAAGCACACGAAATTCGCGTGGCTATTTTTGATGGTTATACACTGGATGATAAACGCCGCCCTAAACGATTTTCAGAAGAGCAATACTTAAAAACGCCAGAGCAAATGGCTGAGTTATTTAGCGACATTCCAGAGGCATTACAAAACACCATAGAAATAGCCAAACGCTGTAATGTAACGGTGCAGCTTGGCACTTACTTTTTGCCAGATTATCCGACCGGCTCACTTAAAATTGAAGACTTTTTAGTTAAGGTGTCACAAGACGGTCTTGAAGAGCGATTGCAGTTTTTATTTCCTGATGAACAAGAGCGTAAAGAAAAACGCGTTGAATACGATGAGCGTCTAGATATAGAGCTTGGTGTAATTAACGAAATGGGATTCCCAGGTTATTTCTTAATCGTAATGGAATTTATTCAGTGGAGCAAAGATAACAATATTCCAGTTGGCCCTGGGCGTGGGTCAGGTGCAGGATCACTGGTAGCCTACGCGCTTAAAATTACCGACCTTGATCCATTGGAATTTGACTTGCTGTTTGAGCGGTTTTTGAACCCAGAACGTATTTCAATGCCCGATTTCGACGTCGATTTTTGTATGGATAGGCGCGATGAGGTGATTGATCATGTATCGGCCTTGTATGGGCGTAACGCGGTATCGCAAATTATTACCTTTGGAACCATGGCGGCAAAAGCGGTAATACGCGATGTTGGCCGAGTATTAGGTCACCCGTACGGTTTTGTTGATCGTATTTCAAAAATGATCCCAGGCGATCCTGGGATGACACTTGCCAAGGCATTTGATATAGAGCCACGCTTGCAAGAAGCCTACGATGGCGACAATGAAGTAAAAGATTTAATCGACATGTGTCGTATTCTCGAAGGGTGTACACGTAACGCCGGTAAACATGCGGGTGGGGTAGTAATATCGCCCACCACAATTACCGACTTTGCTGCTCTTTATTGCGATGACGAAGGTAAGTTTCCGGTTACTCAGTTTGATAAAAACGATGTAGAAACTGCCGGTTTAGTTAAGTTTGACTTTTTAGGCTTACGAACGCTGACTATATTGCAGTGGGCGCTCGACATGACCAACGAGCGCTTAGCGCGCACCGGTAAAGAACCAGTAGATATTAATACTATTCCGTTGGATGATAAAAAGAGTATTGACTTACTACTGCGCGCCGAAACGACTGCGGTGTTTCAGCTAGAATCAAGGGGCATGAAAGACTTAGTAAGGCGCTTAAAGCCCGACAGCTTTGAAGATATGATTGCTTTAGTAGCCTTGTTTCGACCCGGTCCGCTGCAATCGGGCATGGTAGATAACTTTATCGACCGAAAATTAGGTCGCGAAGAAATCTCATACCCCGATGCGCAGTATCAGCACGAAAGCTTAAAACCTATTTTAGAGCCAACCTACGGCATTATTTTGTATCAAGAACAAGTAATGCAAATAGCCCAAGTATTAGCAGGCTATACACTAGGCGGCGCCGATATGCTGCGCCGTGCTATGGGTAAGAAAAAGCCCGAAGAAATGGCAAAACAGCGTTCAACATTTGAAGATGGTGCGCGAAATAACGGCATTGACGGCGAACTAGCAATTAAGATCTTCGATCTGGTAGAAAAGTTCGCAGGTTATGGTTTTAATAAATCGCACTCCGCTGCGTATGCATTAGTGTCGTATCAAACACTGTGGATGAAAACCCATCATCCAGCAGAGTTTATGGCTGCGGTAATGTCGGCCGATATGGATAATACCGACAAAATAGTTATTTTGGTGGATGAATGTGAAAACATGAAACTCACCTTGCTCCCGCCTGATGTGAATGCAGGCGAGTTCAAATTTACAGTAAACCTGCAAGGCGAAATTGTTTACGGTATTGGCGCTATTAAAGGAGTAGGTGAAGCACCTGTAGATGCAATTTTAGAAGCACGCGCTAAGGGCGGACCATTTAAAGATTTATTTGATTTTTGTGCCCGTGTTGATTTAAAACGCTTAAATAAACGTGTAACCGAAAAACTTATTTATTCAGGGGCACTTGATCAGCTAGGCCCTGAAAAAACTCAATCAGGGCGCGCCACGTTATTGGCAAGCTTAAAAAGTGCCATGCGCGCCGCCGATCAGCACAATAAAGCAGAGTTATTAGGGCAAAGTGATTTATTTGGCTTATTAGCCACTGAACCCGATGAAGTAGAGCAAGCCTTTATTAAAGCCACAGGACTCACCGATAACGAATGGCTCGATGGCGAAAAAGAAACCCTTGGTCTTTATTTAACCGGTCATCCAATAAATCAATATCGCCGCGAGCTAAAATATTATACCAGTGGTAAATTGGTCGATTTACAGCCTACTAATCGCGATGTAGTATCTACAGCTGCAGGGCTTGTAATTTCGGCCAGAGTGCTTATTAATAAAAAAGGAAATAGGTGGGCATTAATAACTTTAGATGACAAGAGCGCCCGCATTGATGTACGCTTATATTCAGATGAGTTTGAAAAATACCAAGATATGCTCCAAGTTAATAATATTTTGGTGATATCTGGACAGGTCAGCTTTGATAACTTCTCTGGTGGTATTACAATGACCGCCAGAGAAATAAACACCATTGCTCAAGCGCGTGAAAAACGTATTAAAGCGATTAAAATGACGCTGAACATGGTGCAAGTCGAGGCAGGTTTCTTCGATAAATTACAAAAAGTACTCGAACCATATAAAATGGGAACGTGTCCGATCAAGGTTTATTACCAACGCCCAGATGCATTGGCGCAATTAACCCTAGGGATCGAATGGTGTGTTACGCCAAGTGACGACTTAATTCATAAGTTATCGCTAATGGCAGCGCAAGATGTAGAACTAGAATTTAACTAATTAGGTAGTTTAGAGCATGAGCCTCAATTATCTTGATTTTGAGCTTCCGATTGCAGAATTAGAAGTGAAAATTGAAGAATTACAAAATGTAAGCCGCGCTGGCGAATTAGACCTTGAATTAGAAGAGGAAGTCAGCAAGCTAAAAGAGAAAAGCGACCGATTAAAAGAGAAAATATTCTCTGAACTTGGCGCTTGGCAAGTATCACAGCTGGCACGTCATCCGTTGCGTCCTTATACTCGAGATTATATCGAGCGTATTTTTACGGAGTTTGACGAGTTTGCAGGTGATCGTACTTTTGCTAATGATCCGGCAATTTTAGGTGGTATAGCGCGTTTAGATGGCGAACCAGTAATGGTTATTGGCCAACAAAAAGGCCGTGGTACCGCTGAAAAAATTAAACGTAACTTTGGTATGCCAAAGCCTGAAGGATACCGTAAAGCATTGCGCTTAATGGAAATGGCTGAGCGTTTTAAAATGCCAATTATGACCTTTATCGACACCCCTGGAGCTTATCCTGGTGTGGGTGCTGAAGAGCGTGGCCAGTCAGAAGCTATCGCCCGTAACCTTAAAGTAATGGCCTCTTTAAAAGTGCCAACTATTTGTACGGTTATTGGTGAAGGTGGATCGGGTGGTGCGTTAGCAATTGGTGTTGGCGATCGTGTTAACATGTTGCAATACAGTACTTACTCAGTAATTTCTCCTGAAGGGTGTGCGTCTATTTTATGGAAAAGCGCCGATAAAGCCCCACTTGCTGCTGAAGCTATGGGTGTAACTGCTAAGCGAGTTAAAGAGTTAGACCTAATTAACAACTTAGTAGATGAGCCATTAGGTGGAGCGCACCGTAATTATGATGCTATGGCACGTAATTTAAAAGTGCGATTAAAGCGTGACTTAGCCGACCTACAAGCACTTTCGCTTGAAGAGATGCTTGATCAGCGCTACAAACGCTTAATGTCGTTTGGTTATTGCTCTTAAATTCTTTTAATAATTAGCAATAAATATTTAAAAAAGCCGCTTATGCGGTTTTTTTGTTTTAAAATGGCTAAAATCAAGTACCTAAAACTTAGGGTCTGTTTATCTTTCAAGGTTAAATTTACAGCAGTGTGTTTGGTATTTAGGCAAGGCAGAGCCTATGTGGTGTGGTTATTCCCCATAAATAGGCGATAACGTAGGATCAATGCCAAACATGCGCTGCCCGAAGGGTTCTACCTAGGGGCGATTGACTCTTTGTTGCTCGGTTTTTACTTAGCCCACTAGGTTACAAACCTCGCGCCGTGATTAAATCGCCCCTAGTTTGAATAAATTTTAATCCGCAAAGGTCAACAGACCCTAGTATTTTAAAATTATTGGCTAAATTATCTGGAGCTCAGGTTAAATTAATGCACACATCGCTTATTTATCAACAAGTAAAACAATCATTGGGTCAATATATTGAGCAAGGTCATAGGGTGTTTACTGTGGCACTTTCTGGTGGCGTTGATTCTGTGGTGTTACTGCATTTAATGCATGCTTTACGAGTGCAGGATCCTGCACTGCAAGTTTCTGCTATTTATATACACCATGGTTTGAGCCAGTATGCCGACGACTGGCAGGTTTTTTGTCAAACCCTGTGCAATGAGCTAAATGTGCCATTTCAAACGGCTAAAGTAAATATAGAGCAGCAGTCACGCACGAGCCTAGAGGCGCAAGCGCGCGATGCTCGTTACCAAGCATTAGATGAGCTAAGTCCACATGGCAGCATTATTTTACTTGGGCAACATTTAAACGACCAAATAGAAACCTTTTTACTGCGCTTAAAACGTGGCTCGGGTTTAAAAGGTTTAGGTGCAATGCAGCGCGAGCGCACTTTAACCAGCGGGCGATTATGTTTCAGGCCGCTGTTAGCGGTAAAACGCAGTGATATAGAAGCCTTTGCGGCGCAATATGCACTTAACCATGTTACCGATGATTCTAATACTGATGAGCGCTTTGAGCGTAACTTTATGCGCCAGCAAGTTGTGCCAATATTAGCAGCGCGCTTTAATGGTTTTGAACAATGTACCGCTCGCAGTATTAGTTTACTGCAGCAGCAACACGCTTTACTCAACGAATATACTCACATTGATTTAACGCAATGCGTTAATTCTCAGCAGGCGTTAAATATAAGTGCTATTGCCAAATTTACTCCTATTAGAACAGCCAATGTAGTACGTGCATGGCTAGAGCTATTTACTCATGTATTACCATCGCAAAAGCAGCTGGAGCAAATAATTAATCAGGCTATTGCAGCTAAAAGCGATGCACAAATGCTTATTGAGCTTAGTGATGGACAAATACGCCGCCATCAAGGGCATTTATATTTTGTTGTACCAAGAACGCAAATATTAAACAACATACTAATTACTCGCAGTGAGCTAAAGCTTGCCGATGGTCGCTTACTAAAAAAACACAGTGGCGTAGGAGTCAGAGCGCCAACTGCAGATGAGCAAGTAAGCGTGCGTTTTAATTGTAATAGTGCGCGCATCAAACCTTTAAAAAAACCAGGAAGTAATACGCTCAAGCATTGGTTTAAAGATGCAAAAGTGGCTCCTTGGCTGCGTGCTAATGTGCCGTTAATTTTTTATAATGATGACCTAGTACAAGTGGTAGGCTATTTTATAAGTGCTAACCATAGTGATGAAAACGGTATTTATTGGGAGTGTAAATAATGAGTAAGGAGCCGCATGTAGGCTTATCGTTAGTAAATAAAGCACCACAAGGTATGCTAATTACAGCGGTTATTGCTGTGCTTGCTAATTATTTTTTAACGCTTGATGTAGTGACATTAGGCTGCGCTATAGCGGGTGGAATAGTGTGCGCTAGTATTTTACTGGCTTATTGGTTAGGTAAAGGTGGGCTGTTTTTTATTTTAGGAGTGAGTGTACCGCTGTTGTTAGTGTTATTTACGCCACTTGCTAGTATTGCTGCATTACTTAATTTACTCAGTGGTTTCTTTTTTGGTTTTTGCATTGCGTTGGTTATGTATAAATTTTTATCGGCAAAGTTGCTCCCTAAGTAGGTAGACTTATTAAAACTACTTAGGCAGCAATAAAAAGCCTAGCGGGGGAAGCTAGGCTTTTTATTTACAACAATATTAACCGCTGTACTTAATATGCTTTGGCGCAATTTCGTCCCGCTGCTTTGGCTTTATATAAACCCTTATCGGCTCGCGAAAAAACATCGTTTTCGGTGTCTTGGCTACTCGCTAAAGTAAAGCCAATACTGGTAGTAACTAAGTACTGCGCCATTATTTTTGAGTTTTTAACGCGTTGCATAATGCGCTCAGCTATTACTTTATTAGTAGTAAACTCAGGATCTTCAATGAGTATTGCAAATTCATCGCCACCAAATCTAAATACAGAGTCAGTGCCTCGAATAGAGCTATTAAGTACTAAGGCAAATTCTTTAAGTACATCGTCACCTACTTTATGACCAAAATTATCGTTTACTTGCTTAAAACTGTCTAAATCAAGCAACATTAAACTAAATGGGCGCTGGTAACGGCGGCAGTTTTCAAGCTTTTGCAGTAAGGTGTCATTAAATTGACTTCTATTGCTTAGCCCAGTTAATGCATCTTTTGTGGCAAGTTTTAATACCCGGTTATACATTATCGCATTACGTAAAGGGTAGAGCAGCGCACTATGAAAATATTGTAGTTTTTTTTCTATGGCCACACTCAGTGGGTATTTACTAAAGTATATTAATTGCCCTAAATTACTGTTCTCTACATTTAAATCAAAGGTATAAGAAAGCGTATCAATATCGCAATCAGGCGTTTGCACTGTACCTAGCGCAGACTTGAACTGTATACCTGAAAAATTTAGCAGTTGTTTTGCAAATTTTGCATAAATAGCTAATATATCTTCGAGTATTAAACTGGTTTGTAATTTTGCAGCTAGCTCTTGCGTTGCTGCCGGTTCATTTTTACGATAATGCTCAGCCGAAAACGGCAAAAACTCTCCGCGTCCAGCAATACGTTGTGTCAATATATGCACATTTTCCATTGATTTATTTCCCCCGAGTATATGATCTTATAATACTAAGCGAATTTTATGCCACATTTAAAAACTGGCCGATAAATTGGTGATTGCTATAGTTAAGCATGGCTGTTTTTATAAGTAACGAGGTAATATTTGCAAAATATTAATACTCAAATTTTTACTTTATTAGTCGCTGCTGTCTTATTTGTATGGATTTTTAAGCGCGTAGGGCTACCTCCTATATTGGCTTATTTAGCAACAGGGGTTTTAGCGGGTAGTCACAGTGTTGGCTGGATGACGCAAACTCACGAAATGGATTTAGTAGCTGAACTAGGTATAGTATTTTTATTATTTAGTTTGGGGCTCGAGTTTTCTATTTCGCGCCTAATGGCAATGCGCAATATAGTATTTGGCTTAGGATCATTGCAGGTTGTAGTAACCAGCACAGTGCTTATTGTGATTTTATATTGCTTAAACTTTAGTTTGCTCACCAGTTTTACAATTGGCGTTATTATGATGCTGTCCTCAACTGCTGTGGTTGTTAAGCTATTAAAAGAAAACGGAGAGTTAAATAAACGCCGTGGGCAGCTCGCCATTGGAGTGCTTTTATTGCAAGACATTGCGGTTGTGCCTTTACTGATTATTTTACCTTTATTAGCCGCTACCGGATCGCAAAGTATTAGCTGGGCGTTAGCAGTAGCACTCACGAAAGGGGCGTTTGTTTGTTTACTACTTTGGGCTATAGGTAAATGGATTTTGCCTAAAGTATTTAATGAAATTGCGTTAGTACGTACCGACGAGCTATTTATGCTTACCACTTTGCTGGTGGCTTTATTTGCTGCCTTACTCACCTACTCATTTGGTTTATCTATGGCACTGGGCGCTTTTTTAGCAGGCATGATGCTAGGAGAAAGCCATTATCGGCATCAGCTTGAGGCAGATATTAGGCCATTTAGAGATATTTTAATGGGGTTGTTTTTTGTCACTGTCGGCATGCAGCTCAATGTAATGTATGTGCTTAATAATAGCTTACTTATTATTGGCGCATTAGTTGGGTTATTAGTATTAAAAATAGCGGTAATGGCAATAAGTGCTCAGCTAATGGGCGAGCGAAAACAAGACGCGCTAGCATGTGCATTTATGCTATGGCAAATGGGGGAGTTTGGTTTTGTACTTATAGCGCTAGGCGCTCAGCATCAGTTACTAACTAATCAGCAAGTATCGTTTTTAATTGCTTTAGGGGTGCTTTCTATGGCGCTTACGCCCTTTTTAATTGATAAAACACCTTTTATTTTAAAGCGTATTGGCGTGCTAGATCGTGCAAGCCAAGCGTGGGAAAGTGAACCTAAAAGCAGCACACTGTATAGTGATCATGTCATTATTTGTGGCTTTTCACGGGTGGGGCAAACGGTTGCACGTTTTTTAAAACCAGAAGCCATTGATTATATAGCAATAGAAAGTAATCCAATTTTAGTTCAAGAAGGTAAAGCGGCTGGTGAGCCTATATTATTTGGCCATGTTAAACAAAAAGATATTTTAAAATGTGCGGGAGTAGAGCGAGCACGTTTAGTCATTATTACCTTTACTGAGTTTGAGCAAACGCAAATAGTAATAGATGCAATCAAGCAAGTTGCCCCAGAGGTAAAAATACTAATAAGAACCAAAGACGACAGTCAGCTGGAGCGTTTAAAAGAACTGGGGGTTACCGAAGTTGTGCCAGAAACCCTTGAAGCTAGCTTAATGTTGGTTTCGCATGTTTTGTCTATGTCAGGGGTACCAATGAGCCGTATTATTCGCCGTGTTAGCACCGAAAGGCATAACCGTTATCAATTATTGCAACGCTTTTTTACCGGTGAGTACCTTGATGTAGACGAAGGCGCGCATGAACGCCTTGAATACTTGCATGTAATAGCGCTACCCGATAAAGCTTTTGCGGTTAATAAAAGTATTGCGGCGCTTAATTTAGCAAAACGAAAAGTGTCTATAAAAGCACTGCGCCGACAAAATAATGAAATAGAGAACCCATCAGAACACACTATATTACTAGCCAACGATATTTTAATACTGCAAGGTAAACCAAGGCGCGTAGAGCGAGTAGAGCATTATTTATTTGATGGTATTGAGTAAGTTACTTAGATGATGCAGGGCGAGCATGCATCAGCGCCCTAATCTAGCTCTAAAAACTTACGTATTTCAGGCAGCTTTTTCATGCCATCCTCATAACCAATTTGTATTAAATGTTGGGTATAACGTTTTTCAAATAATAAATAGCTGGTTAAACTCGATTGCGAATGTTTTTTAACCCCTATGATCCTAAGCAACACTTTAATTGCCCATGGCATATCGTCGTAGTACTGCGCGGCAATAGCATTAAAGTTTTGTGATGGGTTGATCACGCAAGTTTCTATGCGCTTAAGTTCTTGGTGTTTATCGCGAGCTGGCAGCAAGCCTAAGGTGCGGTTAATTCGCTCTAGCCGTTCTAAGTCAGATTGCATAGTGTCGGTAAACACGCTGTCGAGTAAATGCCCTGCAACCGAAGACAGCCCAGGGTAATGAGCTGAGTAACCCACAGGATGTAACTCTTTAGGCTGCTCAACACCAATAATGAATATTTTTTCAGCGCCTAAATGTATTGATGGGCTTAGAGGCGATAACTGATGTATAGAGCCATCACCAAAGTAATGGTTATAAATATTTACACTAGGAAACACCATAGGAATGGCGCTCGAAGCCATTAAATGCTCAACATTAATACGCGTAGCGCGGCCCTCACGTTTAGCGCGTTGCCATGGTAGGCGTGTATTAGATTGATAAAACGCCACCGAATCACCAGTAGTATAACTAGAGGCGGTAATCGAAAGCGCTTCTAAGTAATTGTGATGTAAATTGCGTTCAATGCGATGTAAATCTAATATTTCGTTTAATAATTTACGCAGTGGCCGATTGTTTAATAAACTCGCAGGCGGATGATTTATATGTTCTGACTGAAAACTGGTTAAAATATTACGAGTAATATGACCAAATACACTTAAAAAATCACTTTTATACACCATAGAAGTAGAAAAGTTCTTCCATACAGACTCGAGCTTTCTAACTGCTAAGTGCGCGCAGGAGGCATAGCAAGCTAGCGCCGCAGAGTTTATAGCCCCAGCAGATGTACCATTTATTACTCTAAATGGCAGAGGCGCTGTTCTAGGCATGCTATGAGCTAATGCTTTAAGTACGCCTACTTGATAAGCAGCGCGTGCGCCACCCCCTGTTAATAGAAGGGCAACTTTGGGTTTGTTAGGATCAACTTGCTTGATTTTCATATAAGGGACTAAACTGTTCTACGTCTTTACTTTATTTATTTACTTTAAGTCTTTAAGCTAGAAGAATCAAAGGATACCTTAGCTGCTTTTAATATTATTTACTGTAAGCTATGAATTAAACTCATTTAGAATACTCTAAGTGATATTGCATTTTAATTTTAATGGAGTTCGTATGTCAGATAAACCATCAGCGTCAGATGTTCAAAAACGTCCACCTAATAACAATCTACTTTTTGCCATTATTATTTTAGTGGTACTCGTATGCGCCGCTGCATTTGTATTGCTTAAGCCAAGCAACGAGGCAGAAGTGCTTACTGAGGTTGAGCCAGCACCAGTAGAGCAGCCTATGATGGAGTTAAAGCCAGAGAATGATCCTGTTTTAGATGTTCCATCAGTATTGCCAGATAAACCACAAGATTATGAAATGCCAGCGCAGCGTGATGCCGAGCCAGCAGCCGTGCAATTACCACCACTTGATGAAAGTGATGCAGTCGTTGTGGCAAAAATGGATGAATACTTAAGTGATTCGGTAATGGAGCTAATGATTACCGATGATGTTATTCGCCGTGGTGTCGTGTTTGTTGATAATTTAGCAAAGGGCAAAGTTGCTACAAAACATACACCAGTAATAAAGCCAGAAGAAAAATTTAGTGTCACAGAAGGTGATATTTTAACTATCGATCCTAATAGTTATGAACGTTACACCCCGTATGTAAAAATATTTACTAGCATGAGCGCCGCCCAAGCCGTGCGTTTATTTGAAGAATATAAACCGCTTATTAATAATGCCTATACAGAAATTGGTTACGGCGATAATGAGTTTACGCAAACGCTTGAAGATGCAATCGACTTATTACTCGATACACCAGAGCCAGAAGGTAACTTACCATTACTGCGCGATTCGGTAACCTACCAATATGCATTTGCAGAGTGGGAGCAATTACCCGCTGCACAAAAACAGCTTTTACGTATGGGCCCAGAGAACATGAAAAAAGTAAAAGCGGCACTGCGAAATATTAAAGCGCAGTTAGAGAGCAAATAGTAAACATAAAACAGTTTAAAAGGCCGCGATTGTATATGAAGTATGCAATCGCACTTTCTTTTTCGATTATCCCTTGAATAACGTAGCAAAAGTAGAGATAATCCTTCCCGCGCCAACCAAGGCCCTCAATGGTAGTCTTATTGGTCCTCTCGCAACACTAGCAGGCGAACCTGGTCAGGCCCGGAAGGGAGCAGCCACAGTTTGTGACGTGTGTGCCGAGATGTGGCTGGTAAGACTGCCACCCAAATTCCTCATTTGGGTGTTACAAATTTAATTTAATATACTTCATAAACATATCCTTTTTAAATAAAGCTATTAAAGCTTGCTTAACCATATTCTGATTTTTAAATTAGCTGTCTTAAGTATGATCATTTAAATGGAATTAAAAGCTTAATTTATGTCTACAGTTTCCAAAGTGTTTTTACCTGATGAGGGAAAACTACACCTCTAATAAAATTCTATCTTTAGATGAAGCAAAACTATTCAAGCTTAGACGTTTTTTGAGAGAGCCTGAAGGGTTAGGTAGTATTTTATGTATTACATGTTTTGAGCCTTTGAATTCTGTAAGTTTGACATTTTACTACGGGTGATCAAGTTAATCCCGAGTAACAGTTTGAATTGCTATACATAGTAAGCTTTATTAAAGACGGTTTTATTGTTTGCTTAAGAATAATTGAAATTACTTAGCAACAGTACTATACATTTATGAATTTTTTAGTGGTATGTTAGTAGTAGATGGAGTTTTAAATAACAAAATGGTGCCAACCATTTTTAAAGGGATGTTGCATGGAATTCGTTTTTATAATTGCAGTTGTTATATTGATAATTTGGTTAATTACAAGTTCACGCTCAGATTCAAAAAAAACAAAGCCTAGAGTGCTAGGTAACCCGAGTCAAAATATAAAAGAAACTCGTGATGCGGCTGCTTCTAAACATTCTTTATCTAAGCCTTCTTTATCTAGACCTTCGAGTGACGTAACTAGCTCGATAGCTCCTATTACAACTACAAAAGCATCAGTTAGTGTTGAGTTACACGAACAAGCTACTGAATTAACCACAGCAAAGCAGACTAATCCAAAAACTCACACCACTGCTGTTAATAAACCTACGCCAATTATAGAGAGTGCCCATAGTGCAACACATTCTGAGGACGATTTTGCTACATTTAATATTTTTGAGAGCACAGAACCTCAAAATGCAAACATTAAAAGTACAAGAAAAGCCCAATGGCTTGATAAGAAGAAAGAAACTATTATACACAAGCGCAGGCTAAGAGGATTTATTTACTTAGGTGAAAAAATGGAGTCTCTTCGAGGTTATGACTCTGAGCCTGCATTATTAAACCCAATTTTACCCGCATCAACCCCTTTGGGGCATCAGCTAGGTTATTATACAGATGATTCACTTGGTTACTGGCCGAGTTATAACAGGCTTTCTAGACAGTGTAGAGGAGCCTACCTTGACTGGTTAGCAACCGACAGAAGCGCGGCCAATACCCCAGTAGGATTCGTGTTTTTGTACTTTTATGGACTTGAAAGATTTGTTATTGAAAATGGTCAAGTTGATAAAGTTGGAGATGAACAATTTGAAGACATTTTTTATGAAGTACTGCGTTTGCACAAGGTGTTTATTTCAAATCGTTCTTTTGCTGGTTACTCAGCAAACTTTTTGGAATTTATGTATTTACTTAAACCTGAATTATTTAAAAGTAAAAAACATATATTACCGAAGACGCGTCATTCACTACTTTTTAAATTACGTCTTTCAGAGCAAGTTGTTGCCACAGAAAGAGTGAGTGATGAACTAGCACTTGAGTGGATTAAAAATACAGACCAATACAATCTAAAAACAGCAGCTAGACGCTGCGATGTAGAGTTTGATTCACTTTTCAAACTTTACTACAAGCAAAAATTCCCAGAAGGAATGCAAGTAAAAGTAAATAAAACTAAATTAAACGCTGAGTACTTTGCTGCCAGTGGTGGCATCCCTAGCGTTAAAATTTTACTCGACGGTTTGCCTGACCCGAGCATATTAAAAGCACCTATAAAAAAGCTTATTCCAATAGCAGATATGGTCACTGAGGAACTAGCTAGCTATAGCCGTTATTTAGCTAAGACTAATACAAGCAAAGATGATTTAGCTGCATTAATACTGTTGCCTCGTGCCATCGCTAATAGCCAACCATCACCATTAATCGAAAAGTTTAAAACGTGGGCCCAAACTATCATTTTAGAACATGATGGGGTAACAAATGTAGCTGATTTTTGGTTGCAAACAGACTTACCAGCACCAAAAGCGATAAATAAGAAAGAAGGTGAGCTCATTTATAACTTAGCTAGCTTTGCTGATATTGGTATTGCGCCTGACTTACGTTATCACCATACAAAACCTAAATTAGATGGCAAACTTGTATTATTTTATCCAGGTCATGGGGAAGAGTTCGTCCCTAGCTATGCGTTTAATCAAGTCGGTGTCGCACTGCGCTTAGGTGCTATGGTTGCAAATATAGATGGAATTGTAGATGAGTCAGAAAGTTCAGAGTTAGAAAAGCTAATTGCTCATGATGAAAAATTAACGGATACAGAAAAGCGATCTCTAAAGGCTTATCTTACATGGCGATTAGTTACACCATCAGATAATACGGGGTTAAAAAATAGACTTAATAATTTAGGTGTAAAAGAAATAGAATTTGTGAAACGGTTTATTCTGTCTATTGCGCTCGCTGATGGCAATGTTGATAACAAAGAAGTAAAGCAAATCGAAAAACTCTACACAAATTTAGGGTTGAATAAAGAGTCTGTTACGAGTGATATTCATCAGCTTACTACAAGTAGTCACCAACCAGCACTAAGTAATCAAAACTCATCAGAATTTAGCTTAGATGAAACAATATTAGCCCTTCATGAAAGCCAAACAACAGAAGCAAAAAATATGTTGGAACAGATCTTTATCTCAGGTGAAGATGAAAGCGATTATATTGAAGTCTCAGAGCTGACAAACGAAGTTGATGGATTAGATCTGGCTCATAGCCAGTTGTTTGAAAAGCTATGTGCTAAAGCGCAATGGGGTCGCGAAGAGGTAGCCCAAATGTGTAGTGAGCTAAAATTAATGGTCGATGGTGCTATAGAAACCATCAATGACTGGTCATTTGATTTAGTGGATGCACCAGTAATCGAAGACGATGGTGATATATACATTGATGAAGAAATAGTCGAAGAGATAAGGGAGTTATAACAATGGCAGCAAAAAAAATTAGAGCAAAAGAGCGCGATGCAATTATACAGTCTCTTAAATCGGGTGTTACCCCAAAAGTCGGCATACAGCATATACAAGTAGGCCGTGGTAATGAACTTAAGGCGCTCATTAAAGATATCGACAGAGTGACAGAGGGCGGCTCTGCTTTTCGGTTAATTATTGGTGAATATGGATCAGGTAAAACATTCTTTTTAAGTGTTGTAAGAGCGATAGCATTAGAGCGAAAGCTAGTTACTGTTAATGCGGATTTATCTCCCGACCGTCGTATTCATGCATCATCAGGACAAGCCAGAAACTTGTATTCTGAGTTAATGAGAAACATGTCTACTCGTAATAAGCCTGATGGTAATGCATTGACCAGTGTGGTTGAAAAGTTTATTACCGAAGCACGAAAAGAAGCTGATAATACAAGCAAGGAAATAACCACAGTGATCCACGAAAGGCTCGCGTCACTCTCTGAGCTTGTAGGTGGTTACGACTTTGCAAAAGTTATCGAAGCATACTGGACAGGCCATGAAACAGATAACGAGCAACTTAAAAACAACGCTGTAAAATGGTTAAGAGCAGAATATGCTACAAAAACAGATGCTCGCAAAGATCTTGGTATCAGAAGTATTATTTCAGATGCATCGTTTTATGACTCTCTAAAGCTTATGAGCTTATTTGTAAGGCAAGCTGGCTACGAAGGGTTATTAGTTAACCTCGATGAAATGGTAAATTTATACAAACTCAATAGCACCCAAGCACGATTATCAAATTACGAGCAAATTCTAAGAATACTCAACGACTGCTTACAAGGATCGGCTGAGTACTTAGGGTTTTTACTGGGTGGTACACCTGAGTTTTTACTTGATCCAAGAAAAGGCTTATATAGTTATGAAGCGCTGCAATCTCGCTTAGCTGGCAATACATTTGCAAAACAAGCTGGTGTTATTGATTACTCATCTCCAGCATTACATTTGGCAAGTTTAACGCCAGAAGAGTTATTCATATTACTTAAAAACCTTAGACATGTTTTCGCATCAGGGGATGAATCGTTATATTTAGTGCCTGACGAGTCCCTAAAAGCATTTTTAGTCCATTGCAGTAAAACAATTGGAGACGCTTACTTCAGAACACCAAGAAATACGATCAAAGCGTTTTTAGATATGCTTGCCGTGATTGATCAAAATCCAAACATTTCGTGGGACAGCTTAATAGAAAATGTTAATATAGCACAGGAAAAACCTTCCGATGTAGAGTTAGATATTGAATCTGAAGACGATGAGCTAGCTGACTTTAAATTATGATCAACGCACACGAAAAGCTCGATTTTCGCATTCAGCAGTGGATTTTTAAACAAGGTTGGGATCGACTTAGAGAGATACAATGTTTAGCAATTGATCCTATCCTCTCAGGCAATACTGATGTGCTTATTAGTGCCTCTACTGCCGCAGGTAAAACGGAAGCATTTTTTTTACCTGCAATAAGTAGTATCGCAGATGAAGTAAGCGGTGTGGGCATTTTATATATCAGCCCGCTAAAGGCGTTAATAAACGATCAAGACCGAAGACTCGAAAGCTTGTCAGATTTATTAGGCATACAAGTTACACCTTGGCATGGTGATAGCTCGCAAGGTCGAAAAAATAAGCTGAAACGAAATCCATCCGGCATGGTGTTAATAACGCCTGAGTCCCTAGAGTCATTATTAATAAGAGACAGTGGTTGGGTAAAATCTGCTTTTCAGAATTTAAAGCATATAGTTATAGACGAATTTCACGCATTTATTGGTACTGAGCGTGGCCATCACTTGTTGAGTTTACTGCACCGCTTAGAGCATCTGCTTGGCCGCGTAAACTCGCCAATACCCAGAACGGCTTTAAGTGCCACTTTAGGTGACCTAGAAAGTGTCCCAGCATCTTTAAGACCAAATAAATCACTACCTTGTAAAATAATAAAGCAAACGCAGTCTTCATCATCGTTAAAAATGCAAGTGAAAGGATACATTGAAAGCGCTGTAGTAACAGATGAGACGCTTACTGCGGAGCAAAGAGTATGTAACGATTTATATGGCCTTTGCCGTGGTGGAAACCACCTAGTATTTGCCAACAGCAGAAGCCGCACCGAAAGCATTGCAACTACTCTTGCAGAGATGTGTGAGAGCAACATTGTGCCTAACGAGTTTTTTCCACATCACGGCTCGTTAGCCAAAGAAATGCGAGAAACACTTGAAGCTCGGCTTCAGCAAGATCAAATTCCAACAACAGCAATATGTACTATGACTTTGGAGTTAGGCATTGATATAGGTAAAGTTAACTCTGTTGTGCAAGTTACTGCGCCACATTCTATTGCAAGCTTACGGCAGCGAATGGGTCGTTCAGGCAGGCGTGGTGGCGCTAGTGTTTTGCGAATGCTGATAACAGAGGCCGACCTTACAGAGCAATCAAATATTGCAGATAAACTTCGGCTTGAATTAGTTCAATCGCTGGCGATGATACGGTTACTGGTTGCAAGCAAGTGGTACGAACCCGCAGACACTTCGCTTTATCACTTTTCGACATTACTACATCAAGTCTTAGCGCTCATCGCGCAATGGGGTGGTATAAGAGCAGATCAAATCTACGTATTACTGTGCAAAGATGGGCCGTTTCAGCAGGTTAGTATTACCCACTTTAAAGGTTTGCTGTCTCACATGGGAAAAGTAGAGCTTATTACTCAGTTAGGGAGTGGTGAACTTGTTTTAGGCCACATGGGTGAAAAAGTAACAAATCATTATACGTTTTATGCGGTGTTTAAAACCCCTGAAGAATTTAGAATAGTGACTGGTAGTAAAACACTAGGGACATTGCCCATAGACAGCCTAATTTTAGAAGGGCAACATATTATATTTGCTGGCAAGCGTTGGGTTGTTGAGTTGGTTGATGCTGACAAAAAAGTGATTTCAGTACGGCATGCAAAAGGCGGGAAACCACCTAAGTTCGGTGGTACAGGGATGGCTGTACATGATGTAGTAAGGCAAGAGATGCTGACAATATTGAGAGAAGGAGATTACAGAATTCAAGTTGGCGAACAAAAAATTGAGTTTGGTGATGAGGTTGCTCAATCACTTTTCAAAGAAGCAGCAGGTTTTTTTCAAACAGCAAAACTTGATAGTACGCATTTTATACAGCATGGCAATATAGTAGTTATTCTGCCTTGGGCCGGAGATA
Organism: Pseudoalteromonas sp. NZS127; assembly: GCF_015864805.1. NCBI lineage: Bacteria > Pseudomonadati > Pseudomonadota > Gammaproteobacteria > Alteromonadales > Pseudoalteromonadaceae > Pseudoalteromonas > Pseudoalteromonas sp. NZS127. The sequence continues at coordinate 228,590 of NZ_JADYWN010000004.1, forward strand.
AAGTTTTAAATACACTTGTTGCTGTACTTATTAACAAAGGTTTTGGTGCTGGCGCATTTGCAGGGGTGATAGAGGTTGAAAATGCTTTAGTAGAAGATGTTATTGATGCGCTTAAAAGCTTTGAAAATAACGAAACAATATCAGCAATTGATTTAGCTGAAGTTATCTCAGAAAAGGCCATTGATAAGTTTGATGAATATTTATCACAAAATTTACTCACACAAGGATATGCCGCTAGAGCATTTGACGTTGAGAAGACAAGGATATTAGTAAAAAAATTACTCTAAAGAAATCTCGCATCATAAAGCTAGTATTCGGTCACTTTATGTCACCTTATGCTTCAAACAACATTGGGTGTATAAACTAATTACTTATAACTAAGCCACTTTATAAACTACATTTTATTCAATTTATTTTTCTCTCATTATTCTACTTTTTTCTAATTTTAATCCCATACTTTAAATACTCACTTAAAACTTACGCTATATCAGCATATTAAATTTATATAAATGTTCGTACATTAAAGTAGATTGCTACCACCAAGGCACTTTATTCTGTGTTTGCGTAACTTAATTTAGTAAATGCGACCTAAGTCTAGATTGCGAAGTGCGCTGTAATACTTAAAATAACGCCAAATTAAAAAGGGGCTCAGTAGTATGCAGTTAGAACGTATCCGCAATAGCAATCTGCACCAAAAAGTAATGTCAGCAGAACAAGCTAGCCAATTTATTAAAGATGGAATGACAGTAGGCATGAGTGGCTTTACTCGTGCCGGTGAAGCTAAAGCCGTGCCAAGAGCACTGGTTGAGCGTGTTAAAAATAATCCAATGAAAATAAACCTAATGACCGGTGCGTCGTTAGGTAATGATTTAGATAAACTACTTACAGAAGCGGGTGTGCTAGCCCGCCGTATGCCTTTTCAAGTAGATAGTACATTACGTAAAGCGATTAATAACGGCGAAGTAATGTTTATTGACCAGCATTTATCAGAAACCGTTGAGCAGTTGCGTAATCATCAATTAACTATGCCTGATGTGGCGGTTATTGAAGCGGTAGCAATTACTGAAGAAGGCCATATTGTGCCTACTACTTCGGTAGGAAACTCTGCAAGCTTTGCTATTTTTGCTAAAGAAGTGATTATTGAAATAAATATGTTGCACAGCCCTGAACTTGAAGGCTTGCATGACATATATATTCCTTCGTATCGCCCTGTGCGCCAACCAATTCCTTTAACTAAAGTAGATGATCGTATTGGTAGCACGGCTATTCCAATTGATCCTGCTAAAATTGTTGGCATTGTTTTTACTAATCAGAGCGATTCGTTTTCAACAGTTACCGACCCTGACGTAGATACAGCGGCTATTGCCAGCCACTTAGTGAGCTTTTTTAAAGAAGAAGTAGCACAAAAGCGTATGGCAGAAAACCTAGGGCCATTACAAGCAGGTATTGGTAATATTGCTAACGCGGTAATGATGGGATTGTTAGATTCTGATTTTGAAGATTTAACAATGTACTCAGAAGTATTACAAGATTCGACCTTTGATTTAATTGATGCCGGTAAACTTAAATTTGCTTCAGGCAGTTCAATTGTTTTATCAGAGCGTTGTAATGCAAAAGTATTTAATAACCTATCAGAATATAAAGATAAGTTAGTGTTACGTCCGCAAGAAGTGTCGAATCACCCTGAAATAGTACGCCGTTTAGGGATCATTGCCATTAATACTGCGCTTGAGTTTGATATGTACGGTAACGTAAACTCAACCCATGTTTGTGGTACTCGCATGATGAATGGTATTGGCGGCTCGGGTGACTTTGCACGTAATGCGCATTTAGCGATATTTGTTACTAAGTCGATTGCTAAAGATGGCGCTATTTCGAGTGTAGTACCTATGGTAAGCCACGTTGACCATAACGAACATGACGTTGATATATTAGTAACCGAGCAAGGCTTAGCCGATTTACGCGGCTTAGCGCCACGTGAACGTGCTGTACAAGTTATTAAGCACTGTGTGCACCCAGATTACCGTGACGCCATGCTAGATTACTATGAGCGCGCTTGTAAGCGAGGCGGACACACACCTCATTTATTAGAAGAAGCGTTTAGCTGGCATATTCGCCTTGAAGAGCAAGGCAGTATGAAAAAAGCCTGATAAATATAATCCCAAATTGCACCAATCCATACAGTTAATCTGTTTTGGGTTTAATTAAACGCTCCTTTTAGGGGCGTTTTTTTAGCGCTACTCTACACAATTAATTAGCCACTTAGTCTTGAGTATTAAAAGGCCTAAATTCGGATAATAAGTGCTGGCTAATTACCTTTAAGTAATCCATTAACACCTGGTATTAATGGGTTACTTAAACAGCCTCTAAAATCAAACTTAAGTAAGCTTTTTAGTTAGCCACATACCGCCTAGCACGGCCGCAAAAAACAGCAAAAATTCCATTTTAAGAGACACTAATTGAACCAAGCCCGGGCCTGGGCATATGCCACTTAAACCCCAGCCTAAACCAAAGAGTATTGAGCCAGTAATTAAGCGCGCATCAACTTTTTTTAAATCACTTAAATTAAATGATCCTGAAAGGAGTGGCTTCTCTTTTTTTGCAACCCATAACCACGTAAGCATCATTATTAGCATGGCAACAGCCATCACTATAATTAAGCTTCCATCCCATTGGTTTCCAAAGGTAAGAAAGTTAATTACTTTAGCGGGGTTTGTCATACCGCTAATAATAAGCCCTAAGCCAAATATAAAGCCTATAACAACCATCATAATTGCTTTCATTATTTATCCTACCAGGTTTGCTGTAATAAAGGCGACGAGCATAAATGTACACGTTGCAACCCAAGAGCGGGTAGAAAAACGCGACATGCCACACACACCATGGCCACTTGTACATCCATTAGCTAAAGTTGTACCTACGCCAACTAAAAGCCCCGCAACAACAATAAGCCAAGGCGACAACTGTAATTCGGCTTCTAATAAAGAAGGGGCAAATACCCTTACAGCTACACCTGCCAACAACAACCCTAAAATAAAGTATAGCTGCCAACGAGAGCCCGAACTTACTTTAGCAAATACAGACTTAACAATGCCCGAGATGCCTGCAATTTTTCCGTATAAAACCAGTAATAACGTACACGCTATACCTATTAATGCACCGCCTATTGCAGCCGACACTGGGGTGAATTCTGTTACCATTTTTTAAATTTCCCAAACAATAGAAACACCTAAACCGGTTTGTTTCATTTCGATTGATACTTGCTGATTCGGCGCTAAGTAGTTAGCACCCGTTATTTTTTTGCTGGCGATTAATATCACCGCTTTTAAAAATTACATAGATTCGAGCGTTTTACCGCGTGTTTCTTTTATGTATTTAACAACAAAAAACAGGCTTATAAGTGCCGATAACGCATAAAAGCCATAAGCACCGGCAAGGCCAATGTTAGCCACATAATAGGGAAGGTCATGGTAATGGCAAAGTTAGCAATCCACTGCGCACTGGCGGCCACAGCAAGGGCTGCAGCATCATAATTAGCGTAAGAAATAATATTATTAGCACTATTAATGGTGCTAAATCTTGTCCTAATTAACGCCTGATAACTCAAAGCATTACTGATTACAACTTTAAGATTGAATAATAAGCATAAATACTAGATACTGTTTTTATATACAGTCATGGCAATGTTATGAAAAAAGAATTACCAGCAAAATACTATTTAGCGCATTTTAGAGAGCTTATTGAGTTTGTAACAAGTAAATGCATGCATTTACTTGAGCCTAAACATAGTGAATTTATTAGTAAAATTAATCAGCTAGATGAGCAAAGCCAATGCATGTTGGCGCGTGTGTACTCGCGAAAGCCTTATTTAGTGCAGGCGCAATCGCTTAATTATGAAGAAATAACCTCGCCGCATCAGGCTATTTATACGCTAAAAAAAGCCGGCATTTTATTTGAGCCAAACGAGCAGCATTATTCGCAGCTTTTAGCGCACTTAACCAAACCTGCTTTACTAGAGTTACTAAGTAATTATCCTGATCAAATAAGCTATAAAAAGAGCGCCGCTAAAGGCGCGCTGGTGGATAGCGCCCGTGAGTTTTTTAAAAGCTGCCCGCACGAGCTTGCACCGTTTTATAGCCAGTATGTAATTAATAATCGCAGCGATTATTATGAGTATTTTGAGTTTTTATTTGCAGGTAAACTAAGCAGTGGTGATGTGAATCATCAAAACCGTTTTGTAATGCGAGACTTAGGTTTAACCGCTACGCGTGAAGGGCATAGCGAGAGCTTATCGCGCTTTGAAACGAAGGCCGAGGCGCAATCAAACTATTTATTAAACCGTTACCGATTAGCATTTAAAAATATAACCGATGAGAACGATTACGTTGCTTTAGCGCTGCAGGTTCTAGTGCAAGCTGCGTATGGTGCAATAGCTGTTGCGCTTAAAAATAAGTTATTAGTACAGCTTTTTAAACAGTTAAAAAACACCAATAGCGAACTTGCTTTTAGTTTACTTGAAGGGTGTGTTGATGATAGCGAAGCACACGAAATTCAAATAAGAGAGCAATACAGGCTTGGTAATAAACAGTGGGTAAAAGCACGCTTAGAAGCCATTATTGAAAATCCGCTAACGGATGATTTACTGTACTTTGCTGACGACTTTTTAATGCGTAAATTTAATAAGCAAACGCGTTCGCGTTTAAGCACTATGCTTGCTGACACTCAGTGCGTACTCGAAATTGACGAATTATACCGAGGTGAAGTAGAGCAAGGCGTAAACGATTATTACACTGGCCAAGGTATGCAGGTATTTAATACCGAAAACACATTGTGGCAAAGTTTGTTTAGTTTAGTATTTTGGCACGAATTATTTATTGATACCCCTTATCCGCTATGCAATGAGTTTGATATTTATCCGCAAGTATTAAGGCTTGGTAATTTTTATGCAGCGCAACCAGCGCAAATAAATGAGCGCTTAGCACAGTGCCAAACACCTCAGGCATTACTTAAATTAGTATGTAAAAATGCAGCGCAATACTTTGATCAACCTAACGGTTTATTTAAATGGCATAACGAGTTATTACAACCACTAGAAGCGCTGATTTTAAATAGCCCAATTGAGGCGTTAATTACTCACTTAACTAATATGAGTAAACATTATTTACAGCTAAAAGACGGCTACCCCGACTTAATGGTTATCCATAACGGCAAAGTACATTTTGAAGAAGTAAAAGCCCCAGGCGACAAGCTAAGGCGAAATCAATTAACGACTATAGATAACTTAAAGAGCAGTGGTTTTGAGGTACATATAGCCGTTGTTAAATGGTTTATAGATCCCAACCGCATTTACAGCGTAGTTGATTTAGAAACGACAGGCGCATTAAAAGGCGGTAACAAAATAACCGAAATTGGCTTAGTTAAAGTACAGCATGGCAAAGTAATCGATACCTGGACTACTTTAGTTAACCCACAGCGACATATACCTGGGTTTATCACGTCGTTAACCGGTATTAGCGATAGCATGGTAAGTAATGCGCCAGTATTTGCAGATATAGTAAAACCTTTAATGGCTAAATTAGCGGGAAGCATTTTTGTTGCGCACAATGTTAACTTTGACTACGGGTTTATTAAAAAAGAATGCGAAATGGCAAAGGTGTCTTTTAAAATGCCCAAGTTGTGCACTGTGGTGGAATCGCGTAAAGCCTTTGCGGGCTTAAAGTCGTACTCGTTGGGTAATTTGTCAAAGCACTTTAATTTAAACTTAACTAGCCATCACCGAGCGCTTGCCGATGCAACCGCCACAGCGCAGTTGTTACTGTTAATTCAAAAATCACAAAGCTAGCTCATTACTCTGCTTTTTTTCAAAGTCGATTTTTACTATTTCGAGTGCTTTAAGTACTTCATCAGGAGCAACGTCGTGTTGCTCTAGTAGCATAATTAAATCGACTGCGAGTTTTATATGGGTTGGTGCTTGTTGTAGATTATTGCTCATGCTGAGGTTTCTTTTTTGCAATTTGGCTAATTGCTACATCAATGGCTGTTTGCACTCGCTGTTGCATATGCATACGCTCTGTTTGTGATAAATAATAAGCCATATCTACGTCGGAGCGAATATAGCGCGCAGGCAGTTGATTTAAAACAGTACAGCAAAAATCGGCCATTACATCATCAGTATACTGCTCATTAAGTTTGCGATTAATTATTTCTTCTAAAACAAATTTTTCATAAAAGTTATGTATATCTTCGTGTAATTGCATATTCCACTCGCTCGTTTTTAATCCATTTAATTGAGTTTATACCAAGGAACAGTATAAATCGAGGGGATAGCTTTACAGCTATTTATTAACGGTTAATTAGTTAACGGCTTGATTGGCATTGTGAAACATACTTAAAGTGTTTAGCGAAGTTGTTGTTTTTCTACACGTTGTATTTTTTCTTCGGTGGCCGAAATCGCTTTTCTACAGCGCCCTAAGCGTGCATGCGTTGTTAATATTTCCAAATTTAGCTTTTGTGCTTTAGCTGGAGTTGCTTTATCCATTTGCATTTTACGCTCTTCAATCATTAGTAATAATCGGCGTTCAAATTCGTGATTTTGTTTAAGTTCGTCATAAAGCTCATGAGATGATTGTATTACTTGTTGCACGGCTTGTTTATAAACAGCTTGTTTGGGGCGCGGTTTATAGTGACTTTTATTTTCTTTTATCCAAATAGGGGTTGATTTAATAACATTAAAAACAGCTTGTACTTGTGTTGCTATACGCTCAAGTGCGTAGGTGTATGCATGGCGATGCTCACTTGGTGGTAAAGACGATACTTCGTCTTCTATTTCGGCTACATAGTCGGCTAGGTTCATACTTTTAGTACTAAAAACAGCACGGTCAAATAAGCTTGGTTGCGCTTGCATATAACGGTTTTTAGAAAACAGTTTTGCTTTATCAAATTGCTCGGCTTGCTGCTTTAAGGTTGCAACTTGTTGGCGTAGTTTATCAAAAGCGGGTGAGTGCATATTAAAAGTAAGCCTCGTAAATAAGTTTTAGTGCTAATAATATAACCATAGTATTAAATACTGGGCGAATAAACTTGCTGCCAAAGCGTATTGCTGAATGCGCGCCAAACCATGCGCCTAGCATGATAAAAAAGCCCATAGTAATACCCAGTAAAAAGTTAACATGGCCTAATGCTACAAAAGTAATAAGTGAAATAAAGTTAGACACAAAGTTCATTGAGCGCGATAAACCACAATTTAGCAGTAGGTTCATTTTATATAGCATGCCGTTTGAGGCGGTCCAAAAGGTGCCTGTACCTGGTCCTGCTAAGCCATCAAAAAAACCTAAGCTTAAGCCTTGCAGCCACTGCTTTATTTTCATTGTTTGGGTAAGCTTAGGTAGTTCACTTCCCTCTGTGGTACTTAAACTACCAAACAAGCTATAACAGGCTACAACAATTATAATTATAGGTAATAATTTATTTAAGAAGTCGATACTTAAGTGATCAACTATTAAAGTGCCTATTAATGCGCCAATGGCGGTGGCAAAAATAGAGGCTAGCCAAAACTTAGGGTTAAATAAGTCTTTTTTATAATAAGTATAACTTGCAGTTAAAGAGCCAAAGCTTGCGGCTAATTTATTTGTGCCAAGCGTTAAATGCGGTGGTAAGCCTGCTGTTAATAAAGCAGGAACCGTTAACATACCACCACCACCGGCGATGGCGTCAATAAAACCTGCGGCAAGTGCAACGGCACATAAAATAGCCCAGGTTGTTGGATCGAGTGCAAGTTCAAACATTATTAATAATCTATCTGTCTTTTAAAAGGAGGTAAGGTGTCGAGCATTGCTTTGCCGTATCGCTTAGTGATCAAGCGTCTATCGAGAATAGTAATACAGCCAGCATCGCTTTCTTTACGCAGCAGTCTACCACAGCTTTGTACCAATTTCTTTGCCGCATCGGGAACGGTTATTGATAAAAAAGGATTGCCGCCTTTACTTTGTACAAACTCGGCTTGCGCTTCTTCAATTGGCGAGGTGGGTACGGCAAAAGGAATTTTTGTAATTATTAGATTTTCTAAGTATTTACCTGGTAAATCAAGGCCTTCTGAGAGGCTTTGAGTGCCAAATAAAATACTACCTTTGCCGTCGTCAATATTTTTAGTATGTAATTTAAGCATTGCCTCACGCGACATTTCGCCTTGTACTAATAAGTTAAAACCCTTTGTTCTAAGAAACTTTGATACATGGTCCATTTGCCAGTAAGAAGCAAACAATACTAGGTTGGCTTTTTTGGTGTCTAAATACTCAGGTAGAGTATTGGCTAAGTGATCGCTAAATGCTTTATCGGTTGGTTCAATTTTAGAAACCGGAATACGCAAAGTAGCTTGATTTGGGTAGTCAAAAGGCGAGGGCACTTTAATAAATTTAACGCCTTCCTCTTTGGCCAGGCCTGTTTCGTAAGCAAAATGATCAAACGAGCCTAAAGCACTTAATGTAGCCGAGCATAAAACTGCGCCCGCGCACTCGCTCCATAGCTTGTCTTTTAAGTAGTAACCTACTTCAATAGGGCAGTCGCTTAATAAATGGTCATGGTGGTTTTTATACTCAAGGCGCTTTATCCATCTAGCATGCGGTGTACCTTCACCTTTATTTGCATAGCTAAACCACAGCTTATTTAATTGCTCTAAACGATTTATGTATTGCCCGCTCTCGCCTAAAATAGGGTCGGCTACGTAGGGTTTTATATCGCCGTCGCTTACATCTTGGGTTAGCGTGTCATGCATTTTACTTAAGCAGCGCAGTGCATCTTGCGTGGCTTCGCTTATATCTTTGGCTTTACTGTGTAATGACTGTGGAATTTCGCCATTTTCGAACCTGTAAGTATCATCTTTTGAATATTCAAAGTCAGCATTATCGAGAATGTCGCGTACTACTTTTAAATCTTTGTTGGCGTCGTTAATGCTATCGCAAAGCTTAAAGTTTTGTCCTATCGCCTTTTGACCCACTATTACTTTAGCCATTTTGCCGCTAAATTTAGTGAGCTTATCGAGCCACTCTATAGTGCCTTTTATTGTCGCCGCCGCGGATGAAAAGTCGCGAGTAATATGCGCTAAATGGTGTGCTTCATCAATTACATAAATAGTGTTGTCGGGTTCGGGTAAAATTTTACCCCCGCCTAAGTCTAAATCTGCAAGTAATAAAGAGTGGTTGATCACCAGTACATCCATTTGCATTAATTGCTGACGCGCAAGCTGAAACGGGCAGGTTTGATGCGCTTTCATTTGGCGCTGACACGAGTGTTTATCGCAGGCTATTAATCCCCATACTTTATCGGGAACTGTGTCGGCCCAGCTATCTCTGTCGCCTTGCCATTTTTTAGTCGTATAAGCGGTGTAAAGATCATTTAAACATTTAGTTTCCATTACGCTTAAAGGGGAGCTAAGCGTAGGCATAAATTCCATTTGTGTTTGGCTATCGCCGTTAACCGCATTGTGTAGTTTATGAGCGCAAATATATCGCTGGCGACCTTTTACTAAATCAAACTTAAAACTAAGCCCTGAATGCTTTTTAAAAAAAGGTAACTCTTTGGCTATTAACTGCTCTTGCAGCGCAACTGTGGCGGTTGAAATAACTAATTTCTTTTTTTGTGCTAGCGCAAGTGGCAAAGCGCCTAAACAATATGCCAGAGACTTGCCCGTGCCTGTACCTGCTTCTATAACGCAAATACGTTGTTTTTTGTGATATTCACCCGCTAGCGTTTTTGCTATTTCGGCAACTAAGTAATTTTGGCTGCTACGCGGGCGGTAATCACTTAGGTTATTAGCCACATGCTGATGTACTTGCCTAATAGTTTTTTTTAATGAGCTCGATAGCATGTGATGATTACCTAAAGTATGTATATAATTACAGTGTATATATTAAGTGGGATCGGACATTGACACAAGCAATCTATCAGGGCTTTATTTTATCAAGGCAACAATACTCGTCTAAAAACAGGCAGGGCCTTACTTTGTGTTATTGGTTAAGCTCTGAGTCTGGGCCTATAAAGGTGGTTGTTGAAAACCAGCAAGCCGTATTTTTTATTGCGCAACAACAACTTCCTCTTGCACAAACGTTATTAGCCAAAGCCAAAATAAAGGTAAGTTTTAAAGCGGTTAATATGCGCCACTTTAGTGGTGTTGACTGCACAGCCTGCTATTTTAACGACAGTAGTAGCCTTTATAAAGCAAGAGCCCAGCTTGAGGAGCAAATAAATATATACGAAGGGGATATTCGCCACAGCGACCGATTTTTAATGGAGCGCTTTATTAAAGGAGGAGTGTGGGTAACTGGAGAGGCGCTACAAAAAAATGGCTTTATCGAAATTACTCAAGCAAAACTAAAAGCTAATCCAAACTATACGCCACAGCTCGCGTCGCTTTCATTAGATATAGAATGTAACGCAGAAGGCGTGTTGTTCTCGGTTGGATTAGTTGGCAATGGCCTAGATTGCGTATTAATGATTGGTGAGCCACAGCCTCACAGTAACGCATTTAGTATTGACTGGTGCGTTGATGAAATAAACCTACTGCAAAAATTACAGTGCTACATTACTAGTAACGATCCGGATGTGATTGTGGGTTGGAATGTAATTGAATTTGATTTTAGCGTACTTAACGCCCGCGCAGAAGCATTAGGACTGGTGCTTAATTTAGGTAGAGATCAACAACCTTTAACAATTAGAACGGGTCATTACACCCGGCTTACTTTACCTGGGCGCAGCGTAATAGATGGTATAGATACACTAAAAAATGCCACTTATCATTTTGATAGTTATTCGTTAGCTAATATTTCTCATAAAGTGCTGGGCGAGTCTAAGTTAATTCAAGCTGATAATCGCCTTAGCGAAATTATTCGTCAATTTAATTACGACAAGCTCGCACTTGCCGCTTATAACCGCCAAGACTGTATATTAGTAAATAGAATTTTTGTTAAGTTAAAGCTATTTGAATTTGCCATAGTAAGAACGCAACTTACGGGGCTTGAACTAGAACGTATGGGCGGCTCGGTAGCTGCATTTACCAACCTATATTTACCCTTATTACATCGCAGTGGCTATGTTGCACCTAATTTAGGCGATCATGGCTTATCGTTTGAAAGCCCTGGCGGTTATGTAATGGAGTCGACTCCTGGTTTATATAAAAATGTATTAGTGCTCGACTTTAAAAGCTTGTATCCGTCAATTATGCGCACTTTTTGTATTGATCCATTAGGCCTTATAGAAGGGCTAAACTCTCCCGAAAGTGCGGTAGCAGGGTTTAACGATGCACTTTTTTCACGCGAGCTGCATCACTTACCCAAATTAATTAAGCACTTAACCCGTACTCGCCAAAAAGCTAAAGACACCAACCAGCCAATGCTTTCTCAGGCAATAAAAATAATAATGAACAGCTTGTATGGTGTATTAGGCTCTAAAGGTTGCCGATTTTACGATCCCAGGCTCTCAAGTTCAATTACACTTAGGGGGCACGAAATCATGCAAACCACCCGAAAATGGATTGAAGAGCTAGGTTATGAGGTTATTTATGGCGACACAGATTCAATATTTGTAAAAGTAAATGAGCGCTTAAATGCCACACAGTGTAATGAAATAGGTAATGATGTGATGCAAGTTATTAACAAACGCTGGTCTGATAGCATTAAAACTCGCTTTTCGTTGACCAGTTATTTAGAAATAGAGTTTGAAACCCATTACAGCCCATTTTTTATGCCAACCATAAGAGGAAAAAAAATAGGCTCAAAAAAACGTTACGTTGGCCAAATTGATAAAAACAACGCCAAGCAGCTCATTTTTAAAGGAATGGAAACCGTGCGCAGCGATTGGACCCAGTTTGCACAAGAGTTTCAAACCGAACTTTTTAAAACATTATTTGATCAACAATTTAAAATAGAGCAATTAAACGACATTATAAAAAGCTACACTAAAAAACTATACGCAGGGGAGTTTGATAAAAAACTTATATACCGTAAACGTTTAGGCCAAAATTTAAGTGACTATGTAAAAAATATTCCCCCGCATGTGCAAGCAGTAAAAAAATATAAAGCGAATAACCCCGACTTTGATGTAAAGCGTGGCCAAATAATAGAATATGTTTATGCTATTAATGGCGCTGAAATTTACAATTCAAATAACACCCTCAATTACCCTCTTTATATACAGCGGCAGCTAGAACCAGTTGCCGATATGATTCTAAGCGCACTTGGCGTACAGCCAAACTCAACCCAAAGTACCTTGTTTTAAGCTTAATAATCAGTAAAAAATCAAAGTGTGAAACTGATTAAATAAACTGTTTACAAAAATTCACATGCCGAAAGTTAACAAGTATGATTTCAATTAAACTACAGTCGAAAATAACACTGAAGTAAACTACTTTAAAAACAATGGGTTATTTTTATTTTTTAATTTGTATCGCACTTACCAAAAGACTTTTTGTAAACGGCCAGTACTAATAGCGGTGATTAAGTGTGATATATGATAATGACAGGTCACTTAAAGTTAATTTTATGTTGACCTTTCTGTTCTCATAGTATTATCATTGGTTGCATAATCATTGTTTATTCGTAATCAGATGATTAAATATAAAAAATAAAATAGTATTCTTGGGAGAATCAAATGTTAAATAATCAAGTTTCAAAAGCTGTTCGCTTAGCAATCGCTTTTGGTGCAGCTTCAACAGCTGTATTTTCAGCAAGCTCAATTGCTGCTGAAGAAGGCGTAGAAAAAGTAGAGCGTATCGCTGTTACTGGTTCACGTATTAAAAGAACTGACCTAGAAGGTTCTGTACCTGTAACTGTTATCGATCGTGCTGCGATTGACTTTTCAGGACAAACTTCTGTTTCAGACTTATTACGTAATACAAGCTTTAACTCGGCGGGTTCATTTCGTCCACAGTCTGGTAGTTCTGCGCAAGGTGTTTCGCAAATTAACTTACGTGGTTTAGGTGCTTCACGTTCACTAATTTTAGTTGATGGTCGTCGCTTACCTAAGTCACCTTCAACTGGTAACTCACAAGATTTGAACTCAATCCCAATGGCGGCGGTTGAGCGTATTGAAATTTTATCTGATGGTGCTTCTGCAGTATATGGTTCTGACGCTATCGCTGGTGTAGTTAACATTATTACCAGAAAAGATTTTAACGGTATTGAAATGCGTATCGGTGCTTCAGAAGTAAGCTTACCGGAAGATGGTGGTGACCGTGAAGAAGGCTCTGTAGTATTTGGTGCTTCAAGCGATAACTCTTCTGTAATTGGTGGTGTTTCTTGGAACAGCCGTGACATTATTTATGAAAATGCTTACGAATGGGTACAACCTGGTGCTTCAAGCTTTGGCGCAAACTGGGTAAGACCAAGTGGCTACGATGGTATAGGTGCTGATGGCGAGCCAAGTTCTGGTGGCTTAAGTTCAATTTTATCAGCTAGTGCTTGTGATGGAATCGAAAACTTCTTCTCACTAGGTGATGATTTCTGTGCATATAACTTTAACGCGACAAATGCTAACGAAGCTTCTACATCAAACACATCAGCGTTCTTAAAAGCTAATTATGACATTAATGATGACTGGAGAATCTTATCGCATACTCTAGTATCAAAAACTAAGTCTTTTGGTCGTTACGCGCCATCATTGAATGACGCTGGTGTTGGTGCATTCATGTCTGCTGATAGCCCAAATAACCCAACTAACCCAGCTAGCCCATTTTATGATGCTCCTTCAGATGGTCTAGGTGCTCGTGAAGTTGGATACCGTCATCGTTTTGCTGCATTAGGTAACCGTGATAGTCAAGTTGACAACTGGTCTACAGACTTTATGATTAGTGTTGAAGGTCAAATCGGTAATGTTTTTGTTGATTTTGGTGCACGTAAAAACCAAACTAAAACCTATGAAATTGGCCGTGGTTATTTAATGGGTTCAAATGCAAGAACTGCAGTTGATAGCGGTGACTACATGCTAAATGACCCATTCGGTACTCGTTTTACTACAAATGAGCAACGTAGTGATTATGCTAAACTACTAAACGGTTTAAACGTAACTACATCACGAATTGGTACTTTCCAACAAGAAGAAGTGTTTGGCTCTGCTGCATTTGATGTAATGGAAATGAATGGTGGAACTCTACAAGCTGTTGTTGGTCTTGAATACCGTAAAGAAGATTATTCTGATACGTACGATTCATTATCAGAAGCTGGTCAAGTAGGTGGTTCTGCTGGTAATAGTGCTGGTGGTGGTCGTAATTTAACTAGTGCTTACTTTGAAGCTTTATTCCCAGTTATGGAAGGCCTAGAGTTTACATTAGCAGGTCGTTACGATGATTATTCTGATTATGGTTCAGATTTTTCACCTAAAGTTTCAGTAAAGTATGATGTAACAGAAGAGCTAGTGCTACGTGCATCATATGGTGAAGGTTTCCGCGCACCTACATTGGATATCCTTACAGCTAAACCAGCTCCAGGTAACCCAAGTGTATCTGATGATCCGTCATGTCTTAACTTAGGTTTACAGGCCGGTTGTGATGTGCAAGTAAGTGCAATTACTTTAGCAAACGCTGAAATGGGTTCTGAATCATCAGAGCAGATTTCATTAGGTTTAGCTTACCAACCAACAGATTGGTTAAACTTTTCTGCTGATTATTATGAGATTGAAATCTCTAACATGATCCGTTTCTTTGGTGCTACTACCATTCTGACTCGTGAACAAACAGGCGACCCAATTCCTGCAGGTTTAGGTGTTACACGTTTAAGCAATGGTGGTATTGACCTTATCACTCAGGGTTATGCTAACGAAGGTAAATGGGAAATTAGTGGTTTAGATGTAAATTTAAACACAACATTTGACTTTGATGCAGCGGGTACGTTAAAGCAAACATTACAATTTAGTCATCAGTTTGAAAGTAAAATTGATGGTGGTCGTAATACACTTAAAGACACTGGTGAACCACAGCAACGTGCTTCATTGTCAAATAGCTATGCAATACAAGACTTTGACTTTACTTGGAACATCAACATGATTGGTTCTCAGTATGAAGATGTATCGCAAGTAGCCGGTGGTGGTGTTGAGCGTACAGGTAATATTGCAACGTGGATCACACATGATTTACAAGCGACATATAGCTTCCCTACAGGAACAAAGGTTTCTGTTGGTATGCAAAACGCATTTGAAAAAGAGCCACAGTTAAGCAGCTTCGGTGGTCGTAACTATAACTTCGACCTATATGATGCTTACGGTCGTGTTACGTACTTACGTTTCTCACAATCGTTTTAATTTATAAAATAAGTTAAATAAAAAGGTGGGTTTAAAACCCACCTTTTTTTTATGGGTAAAAAATGCAACATTGGAATTCATACTGGTCAAGGACCAAATCACTTAATAGTTTTGCAGAAGGGGAGCACAGCCAAGGTTATAAAGGCATTGTCGCAAGTTTTTGGCAAACTATTTTTAAATCACTACCTGAATCAACTACAATTTTAGACCTAGCTACCGGGAATGGTGGACTGGCTGTTTTAGCACAGCAATTTAATGCAAGTTTTGATGTTTATGCATCAGACGCGGCAAACATAGCACCATTATCTCAACATGCCTCCTCAGATCCTAATTACAAACACCTCGAAAAAATACATTTTTATGGCAATATGCCCTCTGAAACCTTAGCGTTTGAGAACGTTCAATTTGATAGTGTTATAAGTCAATTTGGTTTTGAGTATGCAGAGCCCGCCGCCGCCCTTTTAGCGGTAAATAAGGCATTAAAACCTAATGGTGAATTTATTGCGTTAGTACATCATCAAGACTCATTTATTTCTACAGATTGTAAAATTGGGTTAAAAGTACTCAAAGACTTAAGTAAAGACAATGGTTTGTTATTGCAACTGCAGGACTTTGCTGATTTTTGCCAGACTATTACAAACAAAATAGAGCCCACTGCTGAGCAACAAGTTCAATTTAAGCAAAAAAATGCAAACCTGTTACAGCAAGTAAAATATCAGCAGAGTAAATGCAACAGTGAAGATGAGTTAGACTGGTTTAATTTATTAGTAAAAGAGCTACTTCCAGCGATCATTGATTGGCCGCAAACAGACAGTAAAAGAGTAGAAGAACTCCGTGATAATTTATATTCTTTTCAGCTTCGCTTACAAGATCAACAAGCCGCATCGTGGTCAAACTCAGATGTTGAGTATATAAAAACCCTTCTGCAAGATAATTGGTCCAGCTACGAGTTCGATGTTATGAAAATAGACGCAGGTATTTTTTGTTGGGTTATAAAAGCACGAAAGTAAATTTAACATTGAATGTATTGTACTAATTTAAAAGTGTAAATTAGTACAATAATAAATAGCTATGTAGTTCTTCATTGCTGTTTAAATTAAGTAAAAAAGAATTGTAAATTACTATCTGCTTATTATAACCAATAATCCCCTCATTAATAACGCAACAGCCTGCAGGCTATTAATACTGTAGCGGTCTGTTTTAAATAGTTATCTTTCTGACTTGAGGCATATAAACCTCTGTCCCTCTGCTTATTTTATATAAGCTTTAAAGTTATTAATCCGCTAAGTGACTTTGTAGATATGTAGCAGCTACTATTACGCTTTTGTGCAGTTAAACTCAATTGTTCTATTTAGTTAGTAATATGTTACTGCTTTAGTATGGGCTGTTTTTCAATTTTAATGTAAAAGCTAGCTTAATAATTACTAAACCAAACATAATACAGAGATTAATTATAAGTAATATTACCTTTACTTCTATACCTTTATTTTTGCTCTATGCCCCGCCAAATATGAAAATCTGATTTTTATCAATTGGTACGTATACCCCTAAAGACTCGATTGTAGATAGGTATTAGTACCCACAAAAAGTGCGGTAAATTGTTTATCAGATATTAGTTATTGTGTTTATGTGAATACATGCGCTTTGTAAACACATGTAAACAAAAGCTCTTTTGTGTTAACTGGGTGTTGACCTGATGGTGTACTTAGTAATACTCTTTAATTGAAAGTAGATGCTATGCAGAATACCGTAGCTTTATTTTTCATAAAAAATGATAAAAATAAAATAGAAACATAGGGAGAATCAAATGTTAAATAATCAAGTTTCAAAAGCTGTTCGCTTAGCGATTGCTTTTGGTGCAGCATCAACAGCTTTATTTTCAGCTAGTTCATTTGCGGCAGAAGAAGGTGAAGTTGTAGAAGAAGTAGAAAAAATTCAGGTTTTAGGCTCTCGTATCCGCACAGATAGTTTTGCTAGTGATACG
This sequence comes from Pseudoalteromonas sp. NZS127, assembly GCF_015864805.1. Taxonomy (NCBI): domain Bacteria; kingdom Pseudomonadati; phylum Pseudomonadota; class Gammaproteobacteria; order Alteromonadales; family Pseudoalteromonadaceae; genus Pseudoalteromonas; species Pseudoalteromonas sp. NZS127. The sequence continues at coordinate 245,856 of NZ_JADYWN010000004.1, forward strand.
CCTATTACTATCATTTAATAGATATAAATGTTTTATCGTAGTATTCCCCATTAAAATGAGTTTTAATTATGCGATTTAAAAACCGCGTAATTAATAATTACCTTTAAAGTTAAGTTATTTGCTAAAATCCCTCATTAAAATTTAATTGTTATCTCATGACCTACACCCTAAGACCTTATCAGATCGAGGCGGTTGAACGTACCGTTTTACACTTTAGAAAAACCAATGATCCCGCAGTGATTGTATTACCTACTGGCGCGGGTAAAAGCTTGGTAATTGCTGAGCTTGCGCGTATAGCTAAACAAAAAATATTAGTACTGGCGCATGTTAAAGAGTTAGTAGAGCAAAACTCACAAAAATATAAAAGCTTTGGGCTTGAGGCGAGTATATTTTCGGCAGGATTAAAAGAAAAATCGTTAAACCATCAGGTTACTTTTGCCAGCGTGCAGTCGCTATCGCGTAATTTAGATCAGCTTAATGAGCATTATTCACTGTTAATTATTGATGAGTGCCATAGAGTTAATGGTGATAAAAAAAGTCAATACGGTAAAGTTATTAATGCCTTACAAGCGCATAACCCTCAATTAAAAGTATTAGGGTTAACGGCAACGCCTTATCGGTTAGGTATGGGGTGGATTTATCATCATCACTATCATGGTTTTGTGCGGGGCAATAAAGACAGCCCATTTAAAAGCTGTATTTTTGAATTACCGCTGCGCTATATGATCAAACATAACTATTTAACGCCACCCAATGAAGTGGATGCGGCGATTAGTCATTACGACTTTTCGGCGTTAACCAGTGACGCATTTGGCCGTTATACTAATGAGGATATGAATGCGTTATTAAAAAACAGCGCACGCGCAACGCAGGCCATTTTACAACAAGTAATACAATATAGTGAAAACCGCCAAGGTATTATGATTTTTGCCGCTACGGTTATGCACGCAGAAGAAATTTTAAGCTATTTACCTCATCAGCAAAGCGCCTTAATTACAGGTGACACACCTAATAGCGAACGCGATAAAATAATTAAGCAATTTAAAGCCAAGCAATTAAAATACCTGGTTAATATATCGGTACTCACCACCGGCTTTGATGCACCTCATGTTGATTTTATTGCTATTTTACGCCCTACTGAGTCGGTGAGTTTATACCAGCAAGTTGTCGGCAGAGGACTTAGATTAGCCGAGTCAAAAACAGATTGTTTGGTGATTGATTATGCCGGAAATGGTTTTGATTTGTTTCACCCTGAGGTCGGCGATAAAAAAGGCGATAGCGATAACGAGCCGGTACAAGTGCTTTGTCCTGGCTGTGGCTTTGCTAATATTTATTGGGGTAAAACTGACTCTACAGGAAAGGTTATTGAACACTTTGGTAGGCGCTGTAAGGGCTTGCTAGAAGATGATGAAGGTAATAAAGAGCAGTGCGATTATCGTTTTCGCTTTAAAGAGTGTGATGAATGTGGTGCGCAAAACGATATAGCCGCACGTAAATGCCATGATTGCGGTGCGGTAATGGCCGACCCTGATGATAAATTACGCAATGCTTTAAACTTAAAAGATGCACTCGTACTTCGCTGTAGTGGGTTAAGTGTAACGCAGCTTAAAAATGAGATGATTAAAGTAACGTATTTTGACGAAGACGGTGCAAGTTGCGATGAAGTTTACGATATTGCAAATAAAGGGGCGGCGTATATTTTTAATCGGCAATTTGGTAAGCGGGTAGGCCAAGGTCAAGCACCCGTAAAATTTAAAACAGCAGAGCAGGTAATTAACGCACAGTTAGATTTAATTGCGCCCGACTTTGTAATTGCGCGTAAAAGTAAAAAATATGGTTGGAAGGTAGCAGATAAGCTATTTGATTATAAAGGCAGTTTTAGAAAAGCTAATCAGTTAAACCCTTAGGTTTAACTGATTTATAATTTAGTATGGCAATGCAGGTTAAGCTTCTTCTGCGTCCATTAATCCCCAACCATCGCCGTAACCGTTAAAGTTATTAGCTATGCTTTCAATGTATTGCTCAGCTTGGCCTAATAGAGTGTGCTCAGGAACCATTTGTACTTGAGTAATTACTTCCCATACGCCAGTGTCTTGGCATTTTTCGAGTTCAGCATGCTGTACTAATGTATCGGCTACTACTTCTTTGGCAAACTTTTCTGCATCGCTTTGTTGCTCAAATAAAATATAAAAATCGACTTGGTGCATTTTACTTAAATCAATACCAGCGGCGGCTATTTCAGCTAAAAGTTGGCCATTTTCGTCATCAGGAAATTGCATTAAAAAACTCATTAAAATTATTGTGTACTTGTTAGGGCTATTGTAACCAAAATAAACGCTTAAAGCGTACTAATTTTAATATTATAGATTGCATATTATGTCACTGGGTAGCTATTAAGTTAATGTAAGGCTCATTACGGCTATGATATTATAGAGTTGATGCATCGTTATATTTTAAGAATTAAAGGTAAGGATATTTACTTGTTTAATCAGTTTTTGCGTTACATGTTTATTTTTTGCATTCTTCTGAGTGCTCAGTCTGTTGCCTCTGAAAATGTAATAGAAGATTATGAGATTAAAGGGATAAATGACGATTTAGAAAAAAATGTTGCGCTTTATTTAAAACAACTTATAGGTGAAAAGCCGACCTTGACCCTGCGCCGCTATGCAAAAAAACAAGTCGAGAATAGTATTAAAGCATTAGGGTATTACAGCCCTAAAGTAGAGGTTAACTTTGATAAAGATGAGCGTGATTTGGTGGTTAGAGTTGAGCGAGGGCCAGCTACTCGCATCGCTGCAATAAATATTAGTGTAAAGGGGGCTGGCAAGCAGGACCCCGCTTTATTGGCAGTAATTAATAATATTACCCTAAAGCAGGGAGATATTTTAAACCACGGACATTATGACAGCGCGCATAAAAAAATAGAATCAATGCTGTTAGAGCTAGGTTATTTTGACGCTAAATGGCCTGCGCGTAAACTAGAAGTATCTTTGGGGAAACATAGCGCAGAAGTTACTTTTATTATTGAAACTGGGGTGCGTTATCAGTTTGGCGATATTGTAATTGCTAGCGATACACCTGCTGAAAAGTATATTCGTTCTTTAGCGCCTTTTGCCAAAGGGCAGCCTTATAAATCGACCCACATAGCCGATTATAATCTTGATTTATCAAGCACGCCTTATTTTACTAGTGTACGAGTATATGCAGATATAACCGAACGTAAAAATAACCAAGTACCTATAAAAGTAGATGTATTACATAAACCTGCAAATAGCTATGAAGTGGGTGGTGGCTTTAGTACCGACTTAGGCCCCAAAGTGCGCTTTAAATGGAGTAAACCATGGATAACGCAAGATGGCCATTACCTAGAAAGTAACTTAAATGTGTCTGAGCGACAACAAGATATTTCAATGGCTTATACAATCCCAGAGGATGATCCTAATGACGATTTATGGCGTTTTTCGGTTGGTTATAAACTTGAGGATGAATTAGCTAATAATATTTATAGTGAAATACTTACCGGGCAAGTACAACGCCAATGGTTAACTGATAATAACTGGGTGCGTACCGCTTTTATACGCCGCGACCATGAAACATATAGAATAGGTGACGACGAAGAAGAAAGCAGTGAAATGTTAATGCCGGGTATTAGTTATGCACGTAAAAAATCAAAAGGGGGAACAACCCCTTATTGGGGCGAACAGTGGTTAATATCTGCAGAGTTTGGCGTAGAAGATGTACTCTCTAGTACTAATTTGATCCGCGTGCAGTTACAAAACGCTTGGCTGAGAACTTATTTAGACCGCCATTTAGTGTTTTTAAAAGCGAACCTAGGTGCCATGTTAGTCGATAATATAGCTAATGTGCCGTATTCACTGCGCTTTTTTGCTGGTGGCGATCAAAGTGTGCGTGGTTTTGCGTATCAATCAATTTCACCCGAAAACGATGAAGGGCAGCTAATAGGGGGTAAGTACTTAGTCTCTGGTACTGCAGAATACAACTATCAGTTTGCGCAAAATTGGCGGGTTGCTTTATTTGTAGATGGAGGTACTGCAACCAATGATTTTTCGGATAGATTTGAAGTAGGTGCTGGGTTTGGTTTTCGTTATTTAACACCTGTAGGTCCGGTTAGAATTGACCACGCTTGGGGACTTACCAAAGAAAGTAAAAGCACCCGTTTGAGTATTACTATAGGGCCTGAAATTTAATGACTGTATTTAAAAAAATAACTGCAAGTGTCAGTGCTGTTTTAGTCATACTGCTAATAACCGTATTTTGTATATTATTTACTGCACCCGGTAATCAATTTATTGCTTATAGTGCAAACAAGTTGGTTGATGGTTTAAATATTGACATTAAAAACGGTCGGTTTTTATATAACGATGTATTTAATGTTAGGTATAACAATAACGGGGTAGATTTTAATGCCCAGCAACTAAAGCTTAATTTATTTTGGTGGCAGTGCGACGGTATTTGCATTGATAATTTAAGTGCTAATACAATGGCCTTAACTTTGGAGCAATCAACTGAAGCAGTTGCAGAAGAGCCATCTGAGCCACTAACTAAAATTACCTTACCTTTTAATATCGCTGTTAAAAATATAGCTGTAAAAGTATTTACTTTAGAACACCCAAGCGCCAACGTGCGTGTTGATAACTTTAAGTTATCGGTAAAAGCGATGGGATCAGAGCTTGTAGTAAAAAGCTTAAACATACCTAAAATACTGGTTACGCTAAAAGAGCAAGCCCAATCCCAGCAATCACAAACAGCATCAACGGCAATTACGCAGCTTCCTGCACTGCCTAATATCGAATTTACTTCACCACTGGATATAACCATTGAGCAGTTTGATATTGATAAAGTGGCTATACAGCAGGGCGAACAAGACTATGAGATAGAAAATATAGCACTGCAAATGACTGTAGAAGATGCCAAAATAAATTTATATTCTTTAGCGGCTCGTTATCAGCAGTGGCAATTAAATACACAACTTAACACAGAGCTTGCAGGTAATATGCCGCTAAAAGGTCATATTGTATTAAAAAGCCCGCAACACCAAGCTGACTTATCACTCAGTGGCGACTTGGCAAATTTAAACGTTGATTTAGAAACCACCGGGCAATTTCCGCTTAGTTTAAATGCCAATGCTAATTTAAAGCAAACAAACTACCCATTTACAGTTAAAGGCAAAATAAACCAGTGGCTGATCGACGCACAAAGCGAGCAGTTAACGCTACGTAAGGTTAACTTAAGTGCGCAGGGCAACGCAGATGACTATCAACTTAGTTTAACTGCAACGAGCCAGTTAGGCGCGTACCCGGCCGTTGATTTAAACACACAATTAACGGGCACGCTTACCCATGCACAGCTTTCTACATTGTCGGTTAAGGCCAACGACAGCACTGCAAAAATAAATGCCAATGTTAACTGGCAACAAGGTATACAAGCAGATTTTGCAGGGACGCTATCGCATTTAAAAGCGCAATACTTAACAGATGCAGTAACGAGTGATATTTCTGGGCAGTTTAAAGGCTCATTTAATGCACAAACGGATACTTGGCAACTGAAAATGAATAATACCAAACTCACCGGCACACTTAACGACGTGCCATTAGAGTTTGCCGCAAACTTTAGGCTAGATAATGCATTAAAAGCTAATATTGATAGTTTTTATTTAAGCAGTGGTAAAAATAAATTAGAACTCAATGGCCAAATAGATAGCAAATGGTTAGTAGATGGCAATATAACACTACAAAGTGATGAGCAGGCTAATATGCCATTTATTGCAGATGGTAAGGCCAATATAGCCCTTAGAGGTCAAAGGTTAACACCGTCGGTTGACTTAGCATTAATGCTGGAACGTTTTATTTTTGATGAAATAAATATAAGTAAGTTATCTGTTAAAGCTGATCTTGATACAGCGGCCGATTGGCAAACTAATATTGCAATAGATGTTGGTTCGGCTTTAGTTGCTGAGCAACAAATTAACAGTGTAAAAATAGATGCAACAGGGGATAAAAAAGATCATCAACTTACCGCATCTGTTGATGCGCAACAAGGTGCAGTTGAGTTTGAAGTTAATGGTCAACTTACCAATGCGATTTGGCAAGGTGCATTGAGCAATGTGCAGTTAAGCGATAAAAAGCTAAGCTTTAACAACAGTAAAAAAATTACACTTAACGTAAACACCCAAACAGGCGATTTTGATGTAAGTAAGCACTGCTGGCAATCTGCACAAAGTGAGTTGTGTATCGACACTTTGTCGCAAAATAAACAGTTAGGTCAATTCAATGCTAAATTAAACAACTTAGTACTTGAGGAACTAAAGCATTTACTACCAGATAATGTTGGTGCAGAAGGCGCTTTAACAGGGGAATTTGTTGCAAACTGGCAAGCGAGTGCGCTGAAAACATTACGCGCTTCTTTAAATTCAAATAACTTAATAGCCAAATACAATTCCGAAGAAGATAACTTTCGTTTACCAATAGAAACGCTTAGTGTGAATGCATTTACTGATTCTCAAACAGGTAAATTAACAGCTAACTTAAACTCTAGCGTGTTAGGTGAAATTACCACGCAAATTAATGTAGATGACATACAAAACACGCAAGCGTTAAGCGGTAATGTAAACATAGATAAAATATTATTTTCTAACTTGCAGCCATTTTTAGACACTATTGAGCAGCTCAAAGGCAATATTAGCGGTAAAATTGCATTAGCAGGTACATTAAAAGAGCCACTCCTTGAAGGTGAAGTAAATATTGATGATATTAATTTACAAGGTGAACAACTACCAATAGCACTTGAAAAATCGAATGTGAGTATTTTATTTAACAAAGCGACAGCAACAATTAAAGGCCTTTTAACAGATCCCCAAGGCGGGAATATTAAATTAAATGGCGACATAGATTGGCAAGGTGAACAACCAGCCGTTAACGTTGCAATAGTAGGTGAGCAATTTTATGTACGTGCTCAGCAAGGAGTCGTTTTTAAAGTATCTCCAGATTTAAAAATTGGTTTGGCTAACAACGCAATAAACCTTGTGGGTGAAGTAATTGTCCCTTATGGGCGAATTGAAATAGAAGAGCTGCCAGAGGGCGCTGTGCAAGTTAGCGATGACGAAATAATCGTTGATCAAAAAACCAAAGCGACTAAAAAAGTGCCATTTGATTACGATATAGATTTAAAACTGATTGTAAAAAATGACGTGAAAATTGAATCATTCGGTCTAGAATCTAAAGTAGAAGGCGACTTGGCGATTAAAATGAGCCAAGGAACTCCTATTATTGCCACAGGCGAGCTTAAGTTAGTAAACGGTACATACTTAGCATTTGGCCAAGATTTGTTAATTCGTACCGGCCAGGTTGGCTTTAGTGGCTCAATAGAGCAGCCTTACTTAAATATTAAAGCCATTCGTAATCCCGAAAACACCGCCAATGGTGTTATTGCTGGGGTAACGCTTACAGGTAATATAGAGCAACCCAGGCTAAAAGTGTTTTCGGAGCCAGCGATGGATCAGGCACAAGCTTTGGCCTATTTACTCAATGGCCAACCACTAGGCGAGGGCGATAGCTCCACCGATGCTATGCTCACTCAGTTGTTACTTTCGCAGGGGGTTAGCCGCAGTGAAGGGCTGGTTTCTAAAGTGGGTGAAACGTTTGGTTTGTCGGATGTTAGCCTTACCTCTAAAGGCAGTGGTGAGCAAACAAAAGTAGAAATATCAGGCTATGTGGCACCGAGCTTACAAGTAAAATACAGTGTTGGTATTTTTGACTCCCTTAGTGAAGTGGCAATACGTTATCAGCTGCTTTCGCAGTTTTATATCGAAATAACTAGTGGGCTATATCAAAACGTAGATATACTTTATAAGTTTGATTGGGACTAATAACTACAGGTTAAAGCAGATGTTAGCAAGTAATAACCAAGCTTAAGGATAAGACCCTAATGTAAAACTATAATAATAAGGCGCTAATTGATGAAAAAGTACCTGTTAACAGTGGCCGCTGCGATGTTATTAAACGGCTGTGCTGGACAATATAAACAAAGCATTACCACGCAACAAGGTGAGCCTAAAATAAAGCACACTGCCAGTGACGTTATTACTAAAGCCGCCGAGGACGAGTGGCGAGTGGTTAACTCGCAAAATATTTTAAAAATAACCTTACCCACAGGCGCCACTTATATTGAGCTTAATCCGCAGCTTGCTCCACAGCATGTAAAAAACATTAAAAAACTTGCGCGAGAAGGCTTTTATCAAGGAACAAGTGTTTATCGCTTTGTTGAGGGATTTGTAGCTCAAGGTGGTGCTAGCAGTGCTAAAAAGATTATTAAGACTGCAAATAAATCACTTTTGGCCGAGTTTTATTTAACCACTAAACAGCCGCTGGCAATTACAGCCCTTGAAGGTGATGGTTATGCACCTATAACTGGTTTTTTAAATGGTTTTGCGGTTGCTCAAAACGCACTACAAACCCAAACTTGGCAAGTGCATTGCAGCGGCATATTTGCAATGGCGCGAGATAACGATATAAATAGTGCAAGCACCGAATTTTTTATCACTATAGGGCAAGCGCCACGTTATTTAGATAAAAACACCACTGTATTTGGACGCGTACTTGAGGGTATAGAGCATGTTAACCGCTTAGAGCGTACCGCTCGCAATGATAAAGAATTTAACCCAATAACAGATATTCAAGTACTTGAAGACATTAATAACAGCGATAAAAGTGTTTTTAAAGTGATGAAAACAAACTCACAGGCATTTAAAAACCTAATTGCGGCAAGAAAAAATCGCTCTGAGCCTTGGTTTGTACATACAGCTAATTATATAGACGTGTGCGCTGTGGCTATTCCCACCAAACGTAGTGAATAAAAAAGGAGCCTAGGCTCCTTTTTTATTACAATAAACGCTTATTGGCGGTTAATTTTAACTGCAAATGGCGTGTCGTTATTATGAGTTGAGCGATACGGATTTATATCAAGGCCACCACGGCGCGTATAGCGAGCATAAACTTCAAGATTTTTAATGCTGAGCTGAGTGCTTAAATCGCTATAAATACGCTCCACGCATTGTTCATGAAACTCATTATGGGTTCTAAACGAAATTAAGTAGCGCAGTAACGACTCTCTACATATTTGCTCACCTGTATAACGAATAATTACACTTGCCCAATCGGGTTGTGAGGTAATTAAGCAGTTAGACTTAAGTAAGTGGCTATGCAGGGTTTCGGTTACCGTTTTATTGCTTTGCGATTTTAGAGAATGAGCGTCAATATCGTAGTTATCAATTTCGATATCTAAATCATCAATACACTCACCAGGTAATGGGGTGTAAGGAAGGCAGTTATACTCATCTGCATTGTATAAAGTTACCTGTACTAAGCTGTTAACCACTGCGGTTAGATCTTTAACTAAATGCTGTTTCACTTCATCACGGCTGTTAAATCGAGTTTGGTTAAAGCTATTTAAATACAGTTTAAACGATTTAGATTCAACAAGATGAGTGCTTTGGCAGGCAAAAGTAAATACAGCGATAGCGACTTGCGGCTTGCCTTTGGCGTTTAACCACGACAGCTCGTAACCAGTCCAAATGTCTTGGCCTTTGAATGGTAAAGCGGCTTCGTCAATATTTAAAGCATCTCTATTTAGCTTGCGTGCAATTGGAAAAAGTAAGCTTGGAGTATATTGATCTATATATTCAGTTGATTGGCCTAACACACTGCCTTTAAGGTCGGGAGAATTGCTGTAATCTGTCATGTTTGCCCTTAAATAGTTACAATAGCGGCATTATATCTAATTTAAATGAGTTTCATAGTATGTCTGTTGTATTGCAGTTAACCCAGCTACACCAAAGGTTTAATGACAAAACCTTAAAAAACACGCAAAAACATCCACTTATGGTGCACGATGAACAATGGCCAAGCCCATGTGAAATAGGTAATGTTGATCAACAAGGTAATATTCAGTGGCAAGCTGTGCTGCAGCAACCTGCAGGCTCGCTTAATGATTTAGCTAAGGCATTGGATGTTACATTTCCAAGTGGCTTAAATGCGCTTTATGGGCATATGTATGGTGGCAATATTCAAGCCAGTATTGATGGTCACCAAGTTGAATTGTTACAGGCATGGAATAGCGATGACTTTGATTTATTGCAACAAAATATAACTGGCCACGTTTTAATGAAGCGTAAACTTAAACAACCTGAAACAGTATTTATAGGGTTAACAGCACAAGATGATTTGTTAGTAAGTGTGTTATTGCACAGCGGTGAAGTGTGCTTAGAGTACGTAGGCAAAAAAACGCATCATGTGCTTGCTGCCAATATAGAAGAATTTTTGCAAGCGCTTGAGGTTTAATTAAAACAGGCGTTAATTACCTTAAAGCGATTTAGTATAAAGTATTAGCTCGGAATTAATTTTAATATCGAGCTAATACATTAATAATATCTTTAACTTATTGAAAGTCCCACGATATGTTAGACACTAAGGCACAGGGCTCACACCTAAAATCAAATAATCCAAACCAGGATTCAGGTAACCTCCAATCGCCATTACAGCTTGGGCATTTACGCTCTAGTTCAGAAGTTTTATCGGTGCCACCTACGCGGTATATATAGTAATACACAGGTTTTTTAGTTAAAAAGCTAATTCGTTTAGTAATGTCTTTACCGCGGCGGAATAAGTCGCTTTTAATACTCGAAATTTCTTCAAGAGCAGGAAACTCACAGCGTGTTGCGCCATTAATTTGAATTTGATCGCAGGCTTGCCAGTCTTCCTGCCATTTAATTAAGGTTTTATAATCACCATTAGCAATTGCTGGGATCCGAAATAGCGGTACCGGTAAAAAGTCGTCACCACAATAAAGTGGGCTACAAGTATGCACATAAGTGGTGTATAAAATATAGCTAGAAGGCTCGGCGCAGCAATCAGACCCATTAGAATGAATATCTTGACCAATAATTTTTACTTTTGGCGCAAGTAAACCAGCGCTGTGCAATTGCTCAATGCTGTGTTTTACAAATGGACTATTGTTAAGCGGGTGCATGGCATCTTCGTTTGGGCACATAACACGGGTAATAAAGTAACCATCCTTTAAAACAGTAGGAAATTCTTCGCCCATTATTTGGCCATTAAAACGTAGCGCATTAACCAAGCGATTAATAGCTTGTTCGGCTTTCTCTAAAGTGGTGTCTTGGTAGCAATCAAAGGTTAAATCAACAACGAACATTTATAGTCTCGAATTATTATTTTTCTAGCAGGGTAAGTAACCGGTCGAGCTTTTCTTCAATTCTGTCTAGCTGCGAAGTTTTAGAATCGCTACTACTCGGTTGTACTTGGCTTTTCATTAAGTTATAAATTGAATCTGGATTGTTTTTATACTGACTCACCGCCGCAATAATAACAGGCATAGGCACAGGCTTAATTAAACGACTTTTAGTAAGCGCGACAGTAGGTACTTTGCCTTCATCAAGAAGGACTTTAATTGCATCAAATACAGCAGCATTCATTAGGTTTATAACTCTTTAGTATAAATAGGTACGCAGCATGAAGCTGCTGCGTGGAGGCTATAGTAACAATAAATAGGGAGGGGCACATTAAATGTCCCAAATTAAATCAATTACCTTAAAATTAATTGCCTTGGCGAAGGCGTACATCAAGCTCATCAATAACTTCACTCCAATCACTGTCCTCTGCGAGTGATTCAGCTAAAAAATGCTGTTGAGATTCATCCCAAAAAGGTGCATCTTGTATTAACGTTGTATCTTCAATCGCATGGGAAGCAATAAAAGCATCAATCTGAGCTTCAGAACTAGGTAAGCCAAGTTGTGCAAACAGTGTATTTATATCGTGCTTTGTTGTATCCATGTTGTGCTCCTAGCGTGTCAAAATAAGATTATAAATAAACTATAGCCTAAGCCAGCTAAACTCACGCTGAATTTACCATTAATAACTTTACAGCTATAGTTTAGAAAGTAAGTAAATAAAGCGCTTATTTAGAGAACAAATATAAATTTATTATGTGTGTAAGTTGTAGCTATGAGTAAACCCAATCGCATTAAGTTAGTGATTATAGCGCCAAGCTAATGGTTTAATCATAAGGCGAAAATAATGATGTGTTGTTCTAATACAAAAAAGGAATAATAATGACTGTGACCACCCAAGCCGATACATTTAGCGTACAGTATTTAGCCGCAGAAGATATAAGTATTGCCGCGAGTTTAATTTATCAGGCGTACCACGACGATCCTATTTTACAAACTATGCTCAATTACGAGCAAGAGAGTAAATCGGCCTACGAAAAAAAACTTCGGTCATTAATTCGCGAAGAGCTAAGCAGCTTTTGGCAAGAAAAGCAGCCGCTTATTGGTTTATATCGTAACGATAAGCTCAAAGCCGTTGCCTGCGTGTTCGAATCAAACAGCCAATTACAGGCGCAGCGTTATTGGCATTGGCGCTTAAAGCTAATGTTAAGTGCTGGTTACTTACAAACCAATCAACTAATAGATAAAGAGCAAACAATTAGAGATGCACTAGAGCAGCAGGGCAACTACTATTTTTTAGCTTTTATTGCGGTCGATCCGCATTTTCATGGCCAAGGGTTTGGGCGTTATTTATTAAGAGGCCTAAATGACCTAATTCAATCTAATGCTGAGTCTACAGGTATGGCGGTGTTTGTAACGCGCAAAGAGCATACTCAATTTTTTAAAACCGAAGGGTTTGAAAGCTTTAAGCAGCTTACTTTTAATAAGATTGCGGGCGAATTGTTATTTAAGTCAAAAAACTAAATTTAATTTAGGTTATAAGGTAGCCTGCATTGGTGGTTTACATCCCAAAACGGACATATGACCGTGAGATATATCTCACATCACTGTGCGAGTTGTCAGTTTAAATTGCATTGAAATAGTTATTCCTTACCTATTTGATTGATATGTAAGGTTATTTTTATAGTTTGTGTTTTTTAATATAAATGCCATTTAATAATTAACAGCTAGGTACTATATCTACTAGCCATTTGCTTTAAACTTTACTTTGTCAAGACGACACAGCTCAATGATTGAGTGATTGCCAAGGATACGGAAGTAGGCAACATAGCAGACGCTAGCAAGAAGCAAAACGGACAAGTTAACACGGATGCAAGGATGAGTAGGAAAGTGCATGATGCGCTTAAGTGGCAGGAGCTACTAAGGGATAATCAAGGATGGCGCTACAGGAAGTAGCCGGAGCGTTAGTTTACGCAGGACAGCCAAGGTGGCAAGAGGATATTGCAGGATGCAATGTGAGGGTGAACAAGGTTGTTTGCTCGTTCAGAGGATGATAATACGGATTACACAGGTAAAGGATACCTAACAGGATGTTTGTCAATTGGGGCGTAACTTTAGTTACGCCTTAGTTTTTTGTGTTTTACTTATTTTTAAATTAAACCTTACCCTAAATTAAACTTTTAGCGCAGTATAAAGGTTATATTTTATGCGGTGGAATAACCACACTTTTTAAATACTCATTTTCCATGATCAGTATTCCCTGATAGGCATTTTCGCCATCACTTGAAAACTCAAAAATAAATTCGCTTTTCACTCCAGGTTTACCACTTTTTAAAAAGCCAAAGCGGCGTTTACTACAGGCAACGCTCATTAATTGCACCTGCAGTTGTTCGCTTTGGCGTTTAGCATGAACGTTCGCCGCCTCGGCTACCTTTCGGTTTAGCCAAAATAAGTAAATTACACTACCAATAAGTATGAACGTCCATAAACTTGCCATTTAAGAGAATAACCTTCCAATTGCACGCGCGAGGGTTTCGCTACGATTTTCTTTACGTAATAAGCCTAATAAATGCGGGCGAATGGTGGGTATTGCAACTAAATCAGCAAAAACACTCACAAATAGTTCAGTAATTTGTTGATGGTGTGCACAGTTGTCCATAAATACATGCAAGCGTTCAGGGTCTTCTAGTTGTTTAAAACAACGCCCAGCAATAGTGAGCAGTACGTCAGCATCTTGATTAACCGATGAAGTTAATACGCTATCGACCAATTGGGCGGTTAAGCCTTGCGCTTGCGCTTTAGAAAGCGAACGTAGCGCTACTGTAACAGCAAACGGGTCGTTATTTTTTATAGCCGCTTGGCCGAACTCTACTAGTAATTGACTTAATGAGGGCGGTATTTCTACATGCTCAAGCATGGCGCTAAGGGGCTGTAATACCTCAGCGGGCAAATGAGGCCAGGCTTTTTGTAAATTAGCTAAGTTAGTCTCATTATCGAGGCGCAGTGCAAAATCGGCAATGCCTTGTAATGCCACACTTTGCCAATTTTCAAAACCCAGCTTACCACTAAAGTACAGCTGCGTATGCTCGTAATACTGTGATGCAGGTTGTTTTAATAGTACTTTAAGTTGCGCATTAAAGGCTGCTAATTTATTAGCGTTTGGTGTAAAAACATAAGGATTGTTATCAAGTTTACCATCGGCTTGCTCACCGGTAAGCTGTGTGCCGAGAGCTTCAATTACCATGTCGGCAAAGTGATCACGACTCGCACTCACCAGTTTGCTTTGCTCATCAACTGGAAATTTCAAAAACCATACATAAGGTTCTTTACTCGCTTTACTATCCCAAAACTGAATAGCTAACCACGCATGACCAGCAAGCGGATATGGGTAAGGGACTTGTGCTTGCTCTATGGCTAAAAATTGTTTTTTATCAAGCTTAGTTATGTGTCTACCAATATCAAACGCGCGCCACTGAGTACCTGCATTATCTAAAAGCTGCCCTAATGTCGCTATTTGCTTACTCATCGTTTTCTCAATTGTTTTTACTACAAAATTGCGTCAATTATACGCCATAGCAAAGGTTGAGGGAACCGCGCTTATAGAGTTTGAGTTTTGATTTTGCTAAATAACTGAGCAAGCGGGGGTAATATTAAGCGGGTATTTTCAGTTACTATAATTTCCCTCTTAATAAATACAAATGGTATTATTACTTCATCTAGTTTTAAGAGGGCGGTTATGTACCAGCAAACTCAAGCTTATTTAGTGCAGTTAAGGGCACTTTTAAAAAAGCATCAGCTTTGGCAAAATGAGCCAATAGCAGTAGAAGCATTACAATCAAACGTGCCTTTTTGTCACGACACCATGGCATTTGAACAATGGTTACAGTTTGTATTTATTGAAAAAGTTGAGCAGCTAATTATTGATAAGCAGCCATTGCCGCGCAACTTTGCAATTGCTCCTATGGCACAAATGACGCTTGCGAGTAAAAAAGGCAGCGGTGAAATTATTACTCTGTTAACAGCTCTCGATGCCTTTTTAGGAGAGCCAAATGAGTGAGCGCCCAATACCAATTGAGTATGGCGAACTGACTATCTTGTATCAGGATGAAAACTACGTAGCCATAGATAAACCTTCAGGCTTATTAGTGCATCGTTCGTTTTTAGATAAGCACGAAACCCAGTTTGCTATGCAAATGCTACGCGATCAACTTGGGCAGCATGTTTTTCCGGTACATAGGCTCGATAGACCCACATCGGGGGTGTTACTGTTTGCGTTAAGTTCAGAAGCGGCCCGCGATATGAATCAGTTATTTATTGAAGGCACTATTAGTAAACGCTATTTAGCCTTAGTACGTGGTTTTGCACCCGAGTCGGTATTTTTAGATAAACCACTAAAAGAAGAGCTGGACAAAATAGCAGATAAGTTTGCCGATCAAGACAAAGCGCCACAAGAAGCGCAAACTCAGTTTAACTGCTTGCACCAAGCAGCCTTGCCTATTCCCATTGGCAAGTATCCAACGGTGCGCTATTCCCTCGTAGAATGTTTTCCTAAAACGGGGCGTAAACATCAAATTCGTCGGCATTTAAAGCATTTATCACTGCCTATCATTGGCGATGTAAACCATGGTGATAATCAGCATAATCAATTTTTTAGGGAGCATTTTGAGCTGCGCAGATTAATGTTATTTGCAACTGAGCTTAGCTTTGTGCACCCTTATAGTAATGAATCAATAACAATTAAAGCGCCACTAGGTGATGCAATGCTCAGCATTTGCAAACAACTAGGTTGGCCAGATGAAGAAAAGGATTATTAATTAATGGCACATATTAGTATTTTTGTAGGCAGCGTATATGGCGGTGCAGAGCGTTTAAGTGACGAAGTAGCCACAACAATAGAGCAAGCTGGGCATGGCGTTACGGTATTTAATGAGCCAGTGTTGAGCGACATTCAAAGTGCGTCACATATTTTAATTATTACCTCAACAACCGGCCAAGGCGATGTGCCTGATAACTTGGCTGATTTTTATAATCAGTTAAATAGTACTTTTCCTATGTTAACCGACAAGCCATTTGGAATTATTGCCATGGGCGACAGAAGCTACGGCGACACCTTTTGTGGTGCAGGGCGCAGCTTTGATGAATTATTACGTGACTTACAAGCTAAGCCTGTTGGTAACCGCTTAGAGGTTGATGCCTGCGAAGACTTTGAACCTTGGCCGGTTACCGAGCCGTGGTTAAAAAATTGGCTTAGTAAGCTTTAATTATTAATAAAGGTGAGTGTTACCCTAAGCTCACCTTTATTATCTGAGTTATTTTATTTTTAGGTAGCAAAATAGCTATGCAGCTAAATCCCATCGCGGTTCATTTGTCTGAAAGTTTTGGCGTAGGCAATCAGCATATCAGTATCAAACCAATCGGTAGTGGGCTGATCAATAGTACATGGTTACTTAACACTGCTAAAAAGTCGCTAGTAGTACAAAAGCTCAATGTTGATGTGTTTCCTGAGCCCGATTTACTCGTAAAAAATGCCCGTTTAATAGAGCAACACCTAACTAGCAAGCAGCAATTGGGTGAGTACAACTTAGATATTATTCGCCACGTAGCGACTATTAATAATGACTATTTAGTTAACTGTGATCAGGGGGTATGGCGAGCACTAGAGTTTATTGGTGGCAGTTACAGCGACGATGTAGTCACTAATGCTACCCAAGCGCAAACTGCGGCGAATGCCTTTGGTCAATTTGCTGTGGCGCTAGAGGATTTTGATGCAGAACAATTGCACCATGTGATCCCTGACTTTCATAACTTAGCCATGCGTGCACAGACGTTTAAAACTGCAGTTAGTCTTGACCCAGAGCAGCGCTTAGCTAGTTGCCAAGCTGAGGTTGATTTTTGTTTATCGCAATTTACACTCATTGATGAACTCCAAGCATTAGCAGGATCTATACCGGTAAGGCCTTGTCATAACGATACAAAAATAAATAACATGCTGTTTTGTGAGCAATCACATAATGCTAAAGCGGTAATCGATTTAGACACCTGTATGCCAGGGTATTGGCTTTACGACTTTGGTGATATGGTACGCACCTTTTGCTCACCAGAGCAAGAAGACTCCACCGATTTAAGTAATGTAGGTGTGCGCGAAGAAATATTTGCAGCCATAGTTAAAGGTTACGTAGAGCCATTAAAAGGCCTGATCACCGAGCAAGAAAAACAAAGCTTTTGGCTAGGTGCTAAAGTGATGACCTTTATGATAGGCCTGCGATTTTTAACAGATTATATTGATGGCGATAATTATTTTTCAATCAAACATGCCAATCATAATTTAGAGCGGGCGCAAAATCAGTTTGCGCTTTATAAAGATATTATTGCAAAACAAAGCACCCTTAAAGCAATATTAGCACAAGCCTAAAATAACTAAGGCGCTATAAGCGCCTTAGTTTTACCTGTTGCAGTTTAACTGCTTCTAACATCTACTTTTAATTTAAGCTTTTGCCCCGGCTGTAAATACTTTTGTCCGGCTAAACTATTCCACTTTATAATGTCGTTTACAGTTAAGTTAAACTTAGACGCAATACGCGCTAACGAATCACCGCGGCGCACTTTATACGTAATTGTACGATGCGTAGTGTTTGCTGCTGTCTTTGCTTTATTAGCAGATTTATATACCGTTAGCTTTTGATTTAAACGCAATGTAGCGCTTTTCTTCAGCTTATTCCACTTTGCAAGCTCATCCATAGTGACATCGTATTCACGACTAATATCCCACAGCGTATCACCACTTTTAACCGTATGCGAAAGCTTAGTACGGCTGGTATTATTAGCCGCAGAGCGCATTTGCTCTGGTAAATGTTCGCTATTAATTGCGCCATCAGTTAGTGGCACTAATAGTTGCTGACCGACTCTAATTGTATTTGAGCTTAACTTATTTAATGATCGGATTGCACTGGTGCTGGTGGTAAACTTTTTGGCAATAACCGATAAACTGTCGCCACGCTCAACCGTATATTGCTGCCAGCGTAAGCGGTTTTTAATATCAGTATTAGCTAATTTTTGACTAAACTGCTCAGCTTTATCAACCGGTAATAGTAAAGAATGCGGGCCATTAGGATCGGTTGCCCAACGATTAAAACCAGGGTTTAACCTATACAACTCAGTGAGTGTTATATCGGCCATTTCTGCAGCGAGTGCTAAGTCAATTTGCGAACCAATTTCAACTACTTCAACAACTTGTGCATTTATAATAGGATTCCACGTCACGTTAAAGTCATCTGAGCGCTTTAACAAGTCGGCCAGTGCTAATAATTTTGGTACATAGGCGGTGGTTTCGCTAGGTAAATCAAGTGACCAAAAATCGGTCGGCAAGTGTTTTTTGCGATTCTTTTTAATCGCGCGCAACAAGCGACCTTCACCCGAGTTATAAGCTGCAATGGCATTGAGCCAATCGCCCTCAAGGGTTTTGTGTAAATACGACAAGTAATCAAGCGCAGCGCGAGTTGATTGTACTATGTCGCGACGCCCGTCATACCACCAGTTTTGCTTTAAATCGAAACGCTCACCGGTTTGTGGCATAAATTGCCAAATACCCGACGCCGTGCGATGCGAGTAACCAAACGGATCAAAAGCACTCTCTACAATAGGCAGCAGTGCAATTTCGATAGGCATTTCACGTTTTTCTATTTCTTCAACAATAAAATGCAAATAAGGTTCGGCACGCTTCGAAATACGATTTAAATAAGATTGGTGCTTTGCATAATAGTTACGCTCGGTAACTACGGGGCGATTTTGCGGCACCTCTATTGAAAGCTGGTAACGAATACGCTCCCATACATCATCAAAAATAGGTGCTTCAGTGTCAGTATCTTTAACGTGTTGATACTTGGCGCTGCTCATTAATGCATTGCTAATATCGTGTGGACTTGCGCCTCCAAGCTGCTTATTTGCTTGAGTTGCGGCTTGCGAGTCAGTGTTTTCGTTTGTTAACGTTTGACAGCCGCTTAGTGCTAATACTAAAACCAGTAATAGGGGAGATTTATTCATAAATACCAATACATGGGGTAAAAAACTCGGCGAATACTACCCGTTATGAGCTAACATTGCCACTTGTGACCTTTTAAAACACTTAGCAATAATCAAATGCTAATTTTAACTTTTTGATTGCTAAACAAAAAGTACATGTGGCTATTGGTTAGCGGATTAAAAATGGTCTTTGAACTTTCTCAGACCCGCAAAGTTTTCCCAAGGTTCATTGTTTTTTGTAACCGAGCAAAACTCTTTTGGTAATAGTTCAGTAATGTTAGGTAAATCGCTGCGCATAAAGGGGTTTATTTTTAGCTCTTGGCCGATAGTGCTTGGTAAAGTAATTTCATTTTTGCTGCGCAGTTCATCTACTCTTTTACTATAGGCAAGTAGCTCTGGGTTACGCGGTTCAATGGCTGTTGCAAAAGCGAGGTTAGCTTGAGTGTATTCGTGAGTACAGTAAACTTTGCAATCAGCAGGTAATTCGCGCAGTTTATTAAACGAGTGCCACATTTGCGCTGCAGAGCCTTCAAATAAACGCCCACAACCACCACTAAATAAAGTATCACCAGTAAAGGCAAGTTGTTCATTAACATAACAAATATGATCTAGAGTATGCCCGGGTGTCGCTATAATATTAAAAGCAGTATTAAGCACTGTAATACTTTGGCCATCAGTAAGTTGCTGAGTAATCCCCTTAAACGGGCTGTTAGTTGGGCCGTATACAGCAATATTTGGGTTTTCGCTAACCAGCTTTGCTACGCCATCGGTATGGTCGTAATGATGATGGGTAATTAAAATACCCGCCAAGGTTAAATTATGCTGCGCCAAATAATCAAGTACTGGCTCTGCTTGGCCCGGATCGACTACCCAAGCTTGCGTATTATTGCTTGTAGTTAAGCACCAAATATAATTATCTGAAAAGGCTTTAATTGCTTTGACTTGCACCATGTAACGTTGCTCTATAAAGTGACAGTTAACACCTAGTATAACGAGCTCATAAAATGAAACCAGCCCTTAGTTTTCAAGAAGGACCTAAACCGTTGTCATGGCAGCAGTTTCCTCATGGGGATTATTTACGCTGTGAGATTGAACGTAAATTAGCGCCGTGGCTCCCCCGTATGTTTGGCTACCATATGCTTAAGTTAGGTAGTTTGAGTGGCGAGCTAAACACCAGTAAATGTTTAATAAAACACCAAGTGTGCGTAGCGCAAGCGGGCGCTCACACCGGCGTTATTGCCGATATAGACGAATTACCATTTTATGAGCACACTATTGATGCATGTATTTTAAGCCATTGCTTAGAGTATCACTCAGATCCTCACCATATTTTACGCGAAGCACATCGCACTTTAATTCCAGGTGGGTATATTGTGATAACGGGCTTTAATCCGTTTAGTTTATGTGGGCTTGCGCAATTATTACCATTTAGTGGCCAGAAACTGCCATGGGCAGGGCGTTTTTTTACCCCTGCACGGGTTAAAGATTGGCTTAATTTATTGGGATTTGAAATAGTGAGTGATGAGCGCTTTATTTACTCATCACTGGCGCGAGGTAATAGATTGTCGCGTTTTGCGTTTTGGCGTAGCTTTACCAAACAATACTTAAAACCTATGGGCAGTGTTTACATGCTGGTGGCACGTAAACGTGTTGCACCGCTCACACCCATTAAACCTAAGTGGCATGCTCGCCCGCGCTTTACAACAGTAGAAGGGGGCCTTAGACAAACCTCAAAGCAACACTTAAAGCATTGTGAGCAAAATAAAAAGTAATTTGGTATGTGCTAATCAGCTTTAAGGTTGATAACCTACATCATCGAGTAAATCTTTACTGCCAGCGGCATCGCGCGCTAAGTCATCTACAATTTCATTGTATTTATGACCGCTATGCCCTTTAACCCATTTCCAGGTTACGGTGTGTTTAGCGCACGCTAAATCGAGGCGTTTCCATAAGTCGACATTTTTTACTGGTTTTTTAGCTGAGGTTAACCAGCCGCGCTTTTTCCAATTCGTGATCCAAGATTCAATACCTTGTTTCACATATTGGCTATCGGTAGTGATATTAATAACACATGGGCGAGTTAATACTTCCAGAGCCACAATTGCCCCCAGCATTTCCATGCGATTATTAGTTGTTAGTTTATAACCTTGACTCAATTTTTTTTCATGTTCGTTATAAATCATGAATATACCATAACCACCGGGGCCTGGATTACCTAAACACGAACCATCGGTATAAATCTCTACGGTTTTTTCCACTGTTTTACCTTGATATTATGTACAATAAAGTGATTATAGAAAGATACCAGAGTCAGGATTAATTCGATATGGCACGCAGACAAATAGTTTTAGATACAGAAACCACCGGCATCGACCCTAAACAAGGGCATCGTATTATCGAAATAGGGTGTGTTGAATTAGTAAATCGCCGCTTAACCGGCAATAACTTTCATGTGTATATTAACCCGCAGCGCAACAGTGAAGAAGAAGCAATAGATGTTCACGGTATCACTAATGAGTTTTTACGTGATAAACCATTGTTTCATCAAATTGCTCAAGAGTTTTTTGATTATATTAAGGGTGCAGAACTGGTTATTCATAATGCGCCGTTCGATATTGGCCATATGGATAACGAATTTTCTCTGCTTAACCAGGGCTATCCTAAAACGGCCACTTTCTGTCAAGTACTCGACACGCTTAAAATGGCGCGTGACTTGCATCCAGGACAAAAGAACAACCTAGATGCGTTATGCCGTCGTTACGACGTAGATAACGCTAAGCGAACCTTGCACGGCGCATTACTGGATTCTGAAATATTAGCTGACGTTTACCTAGCAATGACTGGCGGACAAGTTAAGCTAAATTTGAATCAAAATAAAAATGACGATACCGATCAGCAAAAAGGCGGAATACGACGCTTAAGCGCCCAAAGAGCACCTCTTGTAGTATTAAGCGCCAGTGAGGCAGAACAAGCTGCACACGAAGCACGATTAGATATTGTTAATAATGAAGGCGGCCACTGTATATGGCGCGCTGATTAAGGCCATATTATGAAAACCTTTTATTTGGTAACCGCATTAGTATCTGCTAGTTTTTTTGCAACCAGCGCATATGGCGTTAAACAAGTTGAAGTACTAAAGCGTGATGGGAGGCAAAATGAAATCCCTTTATTAGATAATCGTTTTCGTATTGATAGTAAAGTAGCTGAAATAACCTTACTTTTTTTTAGAAAACCAGGCTCACCGGCTGTTATTTTAGTAAGGCCCGATGGCAGTAAATATTTTGCTACCGAATCAGTTAAAAACCCTGACTTAAGTTGGCATGACGAGCTTAGTTATGATTTGGTTACCATACGCAACCCCATGGCTGGCCCTTGGCAAGTTATAGGTAATATCTTAACCGACAGCCGCATTGTCGTATTAGGCCAGGTATCACTTGAGGCAGAGCCGTTACCGGAAATGCTGTTTCGAGGCGAGACAATAAAAATCACCGGAAAAATTTTAAATGACGGTGCTCCCATAAATGCCAATCTATTTAGAGATGTCGTTACCTTAAATGTTGATTTTGTAAGTACTAATAGTGCAGAGGCTGCTAATTTTGGAGCCAGTACTCAAGAAGTCGCTGAATTTAAAGATGATGGCCGAGGGTTTGACGAACGCCCAAACGATGGCGTTTTTACGGGCGAGTTTAAATTAGACTTTCCCGAAGGAGAATGGATCCCCGAACTCTACATAGCCACCCCCTTATTACAACGTCGAATAGTGCAAAGCAGCATTGTGGTACATTCTGCCCCAGTAAGTTACGACATGACGTTAGCAGAGCAAGAAAGTAACGAGCACCTTTTAGCTATTAATTTAGATGACACAATAGTTAAGCCAGAAACCGTAATTATGCAGGGTAAAATTTACTACCCTAATAACGAAGAGCAAATGTTTAGTATAGAGTCGGATGCACAACATACGAGGCAGTTAGCAATTAAAAATTATGGTTGGGGTCGATATAGTGTCGAGCTGTCTATTTTTGGCACAAATATAAAGGGTCGTGAGTTTATGGCAACGCTGCCAACGTACAAATTTGAAATTGCACGCCCAATAGAAGCGGTACCGGCAGTTGATCCAGCGACCATAATTCCACCTGATTTAATGATTGAGAGTGAACCCGTAGCAGAAAAAATAGCGAATTGGGTTTTACTCAGCTTAATTATTGTTGGAAATCTGTGCGTTTTATTAATGGGTTGGCTGGCAATTCGTATTTTTGTACAGAAAAAATCGCTTAAATTTAAAGTGAAGCTGCCTTTTATAAATAAAAAGACAACAACAAATGACGATGTTGGTAATTCTGAAAAAAAGCAAAGTACTAAAAACGGCTCAAAAAATGACAAAAGCGGTGAAATTTTAAACCTTTCGATGACAGATGACTAAAAAACCTAAATAAAAGCGAAAAAGCCCTTGACGAAATAGGGGCTGGTTCGTATTATTCACGCCGCTGTCAGGGGAGACTCAAACAGCAACGAAAATGTGGAGTGGTAGTTCAGTTGGTTAGAATACCGGCCTGTCACGCCGGGGGTCGCGGGTTCGAGTCCCGTCCACTCCGCCAATTTTCGAAAACTTGTAAGCAAAACTGGAGTGGTAGTTCAGTTGGTTAGAATACCGGCCTGTCACGCCGGGGGTCGCGGGTTCGAGTCCCGTCCACTCCGCCAACGCTTACACAACATATGGTTGTAAAACATATTCTTATTCTGGAGTGGTAGTTCAGTTGGTTAGAATACCGGCCTGTCACGCCGGGGGTCGCGGGTTCGAGTCCCGTCCACTCCGCCAATAAGAAAAAAGATAACAGTTTAAATATACGCTGGAGTGGTAGTTCAGTTGGTTAGAATACCGGCCTGTCACGCCGGGGGTCGCGGGTTCGAGTCCCGTCCACTCCGCCAACTATTTAAACATTGTTATAGTATAAAATTTGTATGCTGGAGTGGTAGTTCAGTTGGTTAGAATACCGGCCTGTCACGCCGGGGGTCGCGGGTTCGAGTCCCGTCCACTCCGCCAACTATTTAAACATTGTTATAGTATAAAATTTGTATGCTGGAGTGGTAGTTCAGTTGGTTAGAATACCGGCCTGTCACGCCGGGGGTCGCGGGTTCGAGTCCCGTCCACTCCGCCAACAAATTAAGTAATACAAGTAAAGTTAAAGTAATATGATATCTCTGCGGAGTGGTAGTTCAGTTGGTTAGAATACCGGCCTGTCACGCCGGGGGTCGCGGGTTCGAGTCCCGTCCACTCCGCCATTTGATATCAGTAACAAAATTAGTAAGTGCATTACCCCATGCACATACCACTGCGGAGTGGTAGTTCAGTTGGTTAGAATACCGGCCTGTCACGCCGGGGGTCGCGGGTTCGAGTCCCGTCCACTCCGCCACTTGTTATTTCCTCAATAACAAGTTGAATACAATCAAAATCATAAATTACATTTCTTAGCACATAAAAAAGCCCACAAAAATGCAGGCATAAATTAATCAGTGCAAACTTATTCAGCTTTTAAATACTGCTCTAAAAATTTCAAGTAAGCGTTTGATGCCGTGATCCGATTTTCTTTTTTGCTAAAACCATGACCTTCATCGTCAAACAATACATACTCAACTGGTACGCCATTGGCTTTAACTGCAGCTACAAGCTCATCACTTTCAACTTGTAACACGCGCGGATCGTTAGCGCCTTGAATAACCATAAGTGGCTTGATGATGTTTCTAGCGTGGAATAACGGTGAAATGGCGCGGTGACGATCACCGTCTGTTGCCGGATCGCCCATTTCGTCGTACAGCGACTTTTTAAAGCTCTCCCACCAAGGTGGAATAGAATTAAGTGTACGTACCCAGTTGGTTACTCCAAAAATATTAATCCCAACTTTAAACTCTTCGGGTTCAAAGGCAAGGGCTGCCGCGGTCATAAAGCCGCCATAGCTACCACCCATAATGCCAATTTTATCGGTATCGACCCACTCTAAGCTCTGTAAATGTTTTTTGCCGTATACAATATCTTGTAGGTCATCGGTGCCGTGCTTTTTATCATCTAAATGAAAAAAGGTTTTACCATAGCCCGAGCTGCCTCGATTATTAACTGCAAAAATGGCATAACCATGATTTACCAAATGCTGTTGCATCGCACTATAACCGGTACGGCTTTGTCCGCCTGGCCCACCGTGCACCCAAATTAACGCAGGCACTTTGTTGGTGCTACTCGCTTGCTTGGGTTTATATAAAACACCTGGTATTTCTAAACCATCAAAGCTCTTAAAGCGTACTATAGTGCTTTGCACTAAATCGTTTTGATTAATTTTTTTACTGAGGGTATTAGTTAATTGCTGCGTGTTATTACTGCCTACTTGCCATACAAATAAATTACTAGGTGCAGTGTCTGAATTTAAATAAAAGGCCATGCTTTGCTCATCAGCTGAAAAGCTCACACCCCGTAAATTACCTGCCGGTAGCTTAGGCATGGCAATTTCTTTATTCGTTTGCGTATCGATCACGGTTACTTTAGTGCTGGCATCGGCGTTCACACCACTCACCTGGTAGCGCCCCGACGTTGAAAAATAAATAAAGCTTACGTCCCAGTCATCGGCTAAAGCTGGGCTGTGCTCGCCAGAAGCTAGGTCATAACGCCACATCTGCGAAAACTCGCCTTTAGCGTCTGTAGAGTAGTATAAGTATTTGTTATCGGCAGAGAAGGTTTCAGGGCTGTATTGAGCAGGTGTATGGTGTTTTGAAATTAACTGTGGCTTTAGTATTTTAGTATAAGTATCTAAAATAAAGGTATCGCTGTCTTTGTTGCTATTACTTTTAGACAGCGCAATAAAACGACCATTTGGGCTTATTGCACCTACATTTAGTCCTAAAGTATTTTGATAAACCGGCGTCACTTTATAGGTTTTACTATTAACGCGATATAAATCCATAAACTTAGCATCACGCTGATTGCTGGTAATAAAAAATTGGCTGGCATTTTTAGTGAAGCCGGCAAAACTAGCACGGGTTTCATCCCCTGGGGTTAAGTCTTTTACTGTGCCGTCAGTTTCGCGTACATAAATATGAAAGCGTTCGTTACCGCCCGTGTCTTTGGTAAACAACACTCGCTCATCATTTGGAAAATAGCGGATAGGGTAGGTACTGTCGGTAAAATCGGTTAAGCGAGTTTTGCCGCCTGTTTGGACATTAACCTCATATAGGCTGTAAATGCCACTTTCATCACTACTGACTAAAATTTTATCGCCATGGGGTGAAAAGCTACTCCCCATAATTGAGGTGGTATCAAAAAATGTTTCAGCTGAGTAGGTGCTCAGTTCTTTTACATGCGCTTTAGAGCTGGTTAGCGGGGCTGTATATGAGGATGAGTTGGTTGATTCACTGCAACCAGAGAGCGCTAGGGTAACTGCGCATGTAATTATTGTAAGTTTAATAATTTGCTTCATTGTTACGTTCCTTCACTGTTGTTTTTATAACCCGAATTTAGGTTAAAGTATTTATAGCAGTTTTACCTGAACAGTTTTTAAACGCAATAAGCAGCTGGTTTTATGTACAACAAAAGTGTATCAAAATCTTACACATAAAAAAGCCAGCACATAATGTGCTGGCTTTTATAACTTAAAAGTAGATGCTGGGCTTATTTAGCGGCATCAGTTTTTTTAGGTTTATTATTACGAGCTGCTTTACCAGCGAGTAAATCAGCAGGATCAAAGTCGTCAACGTTTATAACGTCTAAACGAGCTTGTTCTACAGCGGCTAACTTGTCAGCTTCTGCTTGGCTTAAAATACCAGCCTCAAGACCCATTTGCGCTACTTTATCAAGCTGAAAGAATGGCAGTTTAAGGCCTTTTTCTTTACATACACGGTCAAATAATGGCTCAACTTCAAGTACGTCTTTAAGCGTTTGCTCTTGACGGCCTACAAGGTTAAGCGGCTCATTTGTTAAATACACATAGCTTGCCAAACGATTACGCGTTTCGCTAGGTACTTGTAGTATTTGCGCTAATTTGTGTTCAAGTTGGTCGGTAGGTTTACGAACCGGACGGCCAAACGGGAATAACAATACTTTTAATACGCCACGCAGTGGAGCAGAAGGCATGTTATTAATTAAATCAGCAAGTGCGCGTTGACAATGATACAGGTGATCTTGACAGCTCCACTGTACTAACGGGAAGTCTTCTTTTTTACGGCCTTCGTCGTTATAACGTTTAAGCGTTGCAGACACTAAGTATAGGTAGCTTAGTAAGTCACCTAAGCGAGCAGAAATACGCTCTTTACGTTTTAGTGAGCCACCAAATACTGCCATGCTAATGTCAGACATAAGTGCAAGTGATGCACTAAAGCGCGACGCTATACGGTAAAACTCAGCGGTTTCGTCTTTGTACGGCACACTTGTAAAACGAGCACCCGTTAACGCGAGCCATTTAGTGCGCACAAGGTTAGACATGGTAAAGCCAATGTGACCCATTAATGCTTTATCAAATACGTTTAGCGCTTCTTCACGGTCTTCAATTTCGCACGCACCTAGTTCGGTAAGTACAAACGGGTGACAGCGAATTGCACCTTGACCATAAATAATCATATTACGGGTCAAAATGTTGGCGCCTTCAACGGTAATCGCAATAGGTGCACCTTGATAACCACGGCCTAAATAGTTATTTGGCCCAAGCATGATGCCCTTACCGCCAAGTACGTCCATGGCGTGCAGGGTAGAGTCACGCATTTGTTCTGTAAGGTGGTATTTAATAATAGCCGAAACAACCGAAGGTTTTTCGCCTAAATCTACCGCACCGGTAGACATGCTTACTGCAGCATCAGAGCTATATGCATAACCAGCAAGTTTTGCTAACGACTCTTCAACGCCTTCCATTTTACCAATAGGTAAGCGGAACTGGCGACGAATACGGCTGTAGGCACCGGTTGCAACAGCAATCATTTTAATGCCACCGGCTGAGTTTGACGGCAATGTAATTGCACGGCCAACCGATAAACACTCAACCAGCATACGCCAGCCTTGGCCTGCCATATCTGGCCCACCAATAATGTAATCAAGCGGTACGAATATATCTTTACCCTGCGTAGGACCATTTTGAAACGGCACATTAAGCGGGAAGTGGCGACGACCAATTTCAACCCCTGGAGTATCGGTTGGAATAAGTGCACAGGTAATGCCAGGCTCTTTATTATCACCAATTAAACCATCAGGATCTTGTAATTTAAATGCAAGCCCTAGTACCGTAGCCACAGGTGCAAGCGTAATATAACGCTTGTTCCATGTAAGGCTAACACCTACAACTTCTTCACCTTTCCATTGTCCTTTACATACTACACCGTAGTCTGGAATTGAGCTTGCATCAGAACCTGCTTCTGGCGAGGTTAATGCAAAACATGGAATTTCTTGGCCACTGGCAAGGCGCGGTAAGTAATGGTCTTTTTGCTCTTTTGTTCCATAGTGCTGGAGTAATTCACCAGGGCCTAATGAGTTTGGTACGCCAACAATTGACGAAAGTAAGGTTGATTTACTGGTTAGCTTTTGTAGTACGCACGACTGTGCAAATGCTGAGAACTGTAAACCGCCATATTCTTTTTTGATGATCATGGCAAAAAATTTGTTATCTTTTAGGTATTGCCATACATCTTGAGGAAGATCGGTAAGTTCGTGTGTTGCTTCCCAGTCATCGAGCATACTACACACTACTTCAACAGGGCCATCGATAAAGGCTTGTTCTTCAATAGTTAGCTTAGGCACTGGATATTGGTGTAACTTTTTCCAATCTGGGTTACCACAAAATAAATCAGCTTCCCACCATGTTGTACCGGCATCAATGGCTGACTTTTCAGTATCAGACATGCTAGGCGTTACTTTTTTAAACATAGTAAAAAGAGGCTTAACAATATATTGCTGGCGAATACCAGTAACAGAGAGAGGTACCGCTATAATTAAAAATATTATCCAACTAATTAAACCAAAAGCACCCGCAAAGGTACCAATTAATAATGTTGCAATAGAAACACCAAGTGCGGTGTTCCAACTTGCTCTGTGGTAAACCGCTGCGCTGAGCAGTGCGATTAAACCGAGTGTAAATATGAGTGTCATTGCTAATTCCTTATTAGAGGTCAGACCACCTTAGTTAGAGTAGCGTTAGTAACGCTAAGTTTCAAGTACCTTACGTAGTTAAATTTTAATCAAAATAACCGTAAAAAAGCAGCTCATTTAATAGAGTCAGCGTTAATAAAGTAAGTTACAGCTTTAGTCTATGCATTCATAGCGACAAAAAAAATTTAATCTAATAGTAAAATGTTATTTTTTAAGTAAATATAGACGCCCGTACACATAACTAAATAGTGTACGCTTAATATAAAAATATAACGTTATTTATTAATACGTGGTTTAAAGGTTATTTATTTTATGTGTGAATTGCTTGGCATGTCAGCGAATGTGCCTACAGATATTTGTTTTAGTTTTTCGGGGCTGCTGGAGCGCGGGGGTAATACTGGGCCACATAGAGATGGGTGGGGTATTACATTTTACGAAGGCAAAGGCTGCAGAACCTTTAAAGATCCGCAGCCGAGCTACCAGTCAGAAATAGCGAAGTTAGTTAAAGCATACCCGATTAAAAGTGTGTCAGTTATTAGCCATATTCGCCAAGGTAACCGCGGTAAAGTATGCCTTGAAAACACGCACCCGTTTACGCGTGAACTGTGGGGGCGCGAAATTACTTATGCGCATAACGGCCAGTTATCTAATTACCATGATTTAAAGCCTGATCATTACCGACCTGTTGGCGATACTGACAGCGAGTTGGCTTTTTGCTGGCTGCTGGATCAAATACGCACTAAGTACCCAAATAAGCCAGAGGATATGGCATCGGTATTTCGTTATGCAGCAACGCTTTCGCATACACTGCGTGAAAAGGGCGTTTTTAATATGCTGCTGACCGATGGCGTATTTGTTTTAGCTTACTGCACCAATAACTTACATTACATAACTCGCCGTGCGCCCTTTGGAAAAGCGACCTTGATTGATGCTGACATGGTGGTTGATTTTAACGAAGAAACCACGCCCAACGATATTGTTAGTGTTATAGCAACAAAACCACTGACTAACGACGAGCGCTGGAAAAAAATGCAGCCGGGTGAGTTTGTATTATTTAAGATGGGTGAATTGATTTAAGCTTGTTTTTTGCCTTTAGCGCTTAGTTGAGAGGCAAAAAACTGTTGTAGTAAAGTAGACGCGGGCTTTTATATTGAGCTGACCCAGTACATTATTTATTATCGGAATTATATTATGACTCCTAAAAAACGCCGTATTCTACAAGCTGTGTTGTATGAATTATTTGCCATTGCTTTTGTTGGCCCTATTATAAGTTTTATGTTTGATAAATCAGCCACTTCGGCGATAGGCCTCGCTTTTGTATTATCCAGCGTAGCACTTAGCTGGAACTATGTATTTAATGCGTTATTTGAGCGCTGGGAGTCCCAGCAAACAATAAAAGGTCGCTCATTCAATCGTCGCTTATTACACGGAATTGGCTTTGAAGGTGGCCTTGTTTTAATTTTAGTGCCGGTTATGGCGCTGTGGTTGAAAATTTCAGTGCTTAGTGCGTTTATAGCGAACCTTGGATTTTTTATATTCTTTTTTGTTTATGCAATTGTTTTTACATGGGCGTTCGATCGAGTTTTTGGCTTGCCAGCTTCTGCGCAGCAGCAAAGTGAAGCATAATAAAGCTTAACTTTTAGATTTAATCGCGAAAAAACGTATAAAAAAAGCGCGATTTGCATCGCGCTTTATATAAACTAATAGTAATAAAGATATAAACTAATAGTAATAAAGCCATTTGTAGCTAAAAATAATTGCTTACTCTGGGCTTGTTACTTTTTTAATATCAGCAGGTGGGGCAATGACAGGTGTTGTCACGGTAAATGAGTTTATTTGCACTTCAAATTGTTCCATTCCTTTTTCACCTTTCCACATACGCACTAACATGTAATCCATTTCTGGTGCAAACCAAGCAAGTGCTTGGCGTTTGTCATTATCGTATAAGCGTTTTACTTTAATTGCTTCTACGTTGCCGATAGGTAATGAAATCATCTCTGTTGCAACAACTTCAAAATTGTAGTCGCGGCGATTACCTTTTTTATCGATTAACGGGAATGAAAAACTGGTTTCGCCTTTTTTCAAACCTTCGCGCACTTGTACCTGATACGAAATAGCATCTTGAAAGTCATCAGTCCATTCGCACTCAAGCGGGTATTCGCTGCGGCTACTGTTAACGACTTTCTTTTGTGCGTCAAAATCAATGTTGTAATCTTTATCAGGACCAGTGCCGGTACGGATCATTGAATAATGATGCGGGCTTACTTTGCCATCTTTAAAGGTAAATTTAGAGGTTTCCTGGCGTGAGTCAGAAAAAATCATCCACTCAATATTGCTGTGATAGGTTAACTCGTAGTTATCGTCACTTATCTTTTTGAGTTCACGCACGGCTTCACCATGATTTTTACCTTTGCGTAAAATATCATACTTAGCTTCGTACTGTGTCAATTCGCCGGCAATAAGGCTAGTTGGAAGTAAAGTGCCCACACATAATAGCAGGGCACTTATTTTTTTATTGTGGGTACTGCGCGCCGTGTGCAGGAAGTTTTGTTTCGTCAAGAACTGCATAATCTGCTTCCATAGTTAGTCTGTGTTCACTGAACCACTTGACCACCAAAGGATAAATTATATGCTCTTGTTCGTGCACGCGTTTTGCTAGTGTGTCTGCTGTATCATCCTTGAGTACAGGTACTTTTGCCTGAAGTATAACCGGACCTCCGTCTAGCTCTTCAGTTACAAAATGAACACTTACGCCATGAACATCATCATTTGCATCAATTGCTCTTTGGTGGGTATTCAGCCCCTGGTACTTAGGCAACAAAGATGGATGAATGTTCAACATTTTTCCAATATATTTTTGCACCAAGTTAGGAGTAAGAATACGCATAAACCCAGCTAATACAACTAGATTCGGTATAAAAGAGTCAATGATGCTCATTAACTGTGTATCGTAGGCCTCGCGCGAGTCAAAATCTTTATGACTCAGCACTTGTGTAGCAATGCCTGCTTGCTTAGCACGTTCAAGGCCATAAGCGTCTGCTTTGTTACTAATAACAGCCGCTATTTGCGCATTTATCTCGCCACTTTCACAGGCATCAATAATGGCTTGTAAATTAGAGCCACCGCCTGAGATTAAAACTACAAGACGAGTGGGTGCCATTACTTAGCACCACCTACAATTTCAACTTGCTCTTCGCCAGGCGCTGCGTCTTGAATTTCACCAAGGTGCCATGCGTTTTCGCCCAAGTCTTTTAGCATGCTTAAACTTTGCTCAAGTTTGTCGGCTGGAACAACTAATACCATGCCTACACCACAGTTAAATGTGCGGTACATTTCATGCGTAGTAATGTTACCGTTTTCTTGTAACCAGTTAAAAATAGGTGGCCACTGCCAGCTATCGCCTTTTACTACTGCTTTTGCAGAGGCAGGTAATACGCGTGGGATATTTTCCCAAAAGCCGCCACCGGTAATGTGCGAAAGCGCGTGTACGTCAACGTGCTTGAATAACTCAAGCAGTGGTTTAACGTAAATGCGAGTAGGTTCAAGCAATGTTTCGCCTAATGTTTTGCCTTCAAAATCAGCGCTTGTATCTGCGTTAGATACTTCAAGTACTTTGCGAATTAGTGAGAAACCATTTGAATGCGGACCACTTGAAGCAAGGGCAATAAGTTGATCGCCCGCGGCTACTTTTGTGCCATCAATAATTTTTGATTTTTCTACAACACCGGTACAAAAACCAGCCATATCGTAGTCTTCGCCGTCGTACATACCAGGCATTTCTGCGGTTTCGCCACCAATAAGGGCACAGCCAGAAATTTCACAGCCTTTACCAATGCCGGTTACTACGTCTGCGGCAGTGTCTACGTCTAGCTTACCTGTTGCATAGTAATCTAGGAAAAACAGCGGTTCAGCACCTTGAACAATTAAATCGTTTACACACATAGCGACCAAGTCGATACCGACAGTGTCGTGCTTTTTAAGATCGATAGCTAAACGTAACTTAGTACCCACACCATCAGTGCCGGCAACTAATACTGGTTGCTTATAACCTGCTGGAATTTCGCAAAGTGCGCCAAAACCACCAATACCGCCCATTACTTCAGGACGACGAGTTTTTTTAACCACACCTTTAATACGCTCAACAAGTGCATTACCAGCGTCGATATCTACGCCCGCGTCTTTATAGCTTAGAGACTGTTTTTGTTCGCTCACAGGTTTTCCTCAAAATAGTTGTTTTGGGTTGCTTAGAAACGCGCGTATTTTACAACAATTGCGTAACCGCGGCTAGCGTAAATATAGTATTGAAATAATTAACAGGACACTTGTCCGCTAATTGCTGGCTAAATAAACAAAAAAACGCCCGTAGGCGTTTTTTATTGTTTGCTGATGTTGCCGTTAACGCTATGCTTTAGCAGTTAAAATAGCACGTAGTGGTGCTGGGTAACCTTCAATGGTTTTACTGGTGTCGTTTGGATCTAAAAAGTCGACTAACGATTCGTTTTCCATCCAAGCTGTTTTGCGTTGCTCATCTAGCGTAGTAATTGCGCAGTCTTTAATTTGTACGTTTTTAAAGCCCACGCGCTCCATCCACAGTTTTAATGCCGCAGTGCTTGGAATAAACCATACATTACGCATTTTTGCATAGCGATCAGTGGGTACAAGCACTGTATTTTCGTCGCCTTCAATGACTAAGGTTTCTAGTACCAGCTCGCCACCGGGGCGCAGTTGTGCTTTTAATTGCGCTAAAAAGTCGATAGGCGAGCGGCGGTGATAAAGTACCCCCATCGAAAATACCGTATCAAATGCTTTTAACTCGGGTAGTGCCTCAACACCCAGTGGTAATAAGTGTACATTTTCGTCGGGATTAAAGTGTTTTATAGCTTGAAACTGACACAAAAATAAGTCAGAAGGGTCAATGCCTACTACAAACTGAGCGCCTTCACCGCGCATACGCCATAAATGATAGCCCGAGCCGCAGCCAATATCTAATACTGTGCGGCCTTTGAGTGGCTCAATATGTGGAAGCAGGCGATCCCATTTCCAATCGCTGCGCCACTCTGTATCTATTTCAATACCGTGAACACTAAATGGGCCTTTGCGCCATGGCATCATGCGCTTTAACAAATGCAGGGTTTGTTTTTGCTCACCATCGGTCATTTCACCCGGAGTGCCAATTTTTACCTGAGTAGTAATATCAACATGCTGAGTTTTAACCTCAGGTAAATTTTTAAGCACTTTTTGCCACTGTGGTAAGTCGCCATGACTTGCCTCTAACTGCCAATGTTTTAATTGCGCAGGCAGAGTTTCTAGCCAGTGACTAAGTGGGCTTTGTGCAATAGCAGCGTAAAATTGGTTAAACCATTGAGACATAAATTACTTACTCTCTTTATTTAATTGCGATCATTGAGCAAAAATTAAAACATTGGTACCACGCCTGAGTTTGGCTAAAGCCAATGTCTTTTAAGCGGGTAAAGTGCGTGCTTAGCGTATCTGGGCGCATTACGTTTTCAATAGCGGTGCGCTTTTGACTTATTTCAAGCTCCGAATACCCATTATGGCGTTTAAAGTCGTGGTGTAGGTCAATTAGTAAATTATCGCACAGCTCGTTTTCGGCTTTTATTTTTTCGCTCAGCAGCAATACACCGCCGGGTTTTAAGTTGGCGTATATTTTTTCAAGCACGGCTTGGCGCTGTGCATGCGGAATAAACTGCAGCGTAAAGTTCATTGCCACCACTGAAGCATTTTGAATTTCAAGCTCGTTAATGTCGCCTAAAGTAACGGTAACCGGTACTTCTGACTTAAAGCCTTGTAAATGTACCTTACAACGCTCAACCATAGCTTGTGAGTTATCGACTGCAATAATATGGCAGTTATCGGTGCGAATATTACGACGCATACTTAATGTAACCGCGCCCAGCGAGCAGCCTAAATCGTAAAGGTTAGAGTTACTTTGCGCATACTCACCGGCAAGTTTACCCATAGTACTTACTATAGTGGCGTAACCCGGCACAGAGCGCTGGATCATATCAGGAAAAACTTCGACTACGTTTTGATCAAAACTAAAGTCTTTAACTTGTTGCTCAGAGGCATAAATACTGTCTTTAATGGTCACGAAGCCAGTCTCTTTGAAAATAATGGCGCTATTTTAACATTTTATGCTGGATAGTCAGTGATAAATTAAGTAGCTTGGCTAGAATAATGAAAAATAAGTATAAATGAGACTATTAAATGAGCAAAAGTAAAGTTATTAGCACCGATGATATATTGGCAACCCTTTGTCACTCGGTTACAGGGGTACTCACATCGGCCAGTGGCAATAGTGTTAGTTACTCCGCTATGGTGCAAAAAATTACTCGTACTTGTATGCGCCCAGATATTGGCTGTTTTGTGTTATTTGATGGTGGCTTTACTGGCCTAGTAATTACTAATTTCACATCGCAAGCGGCAATGGAAATTTATGGCGATTACATGCGTAACATGGGTATGCCCGAGGAAGAAATAGCACATAGTCATTTGTCTGACGATGTATCAAATGTGTTAGGCGAGCTAATGAACCAAATAGTTGGTGACTTTACCTCTAAAGTACGCGAGCAATTACATACCTCTATTACCCAAAATCAGCCAAAAATGATGGCAATTAATAAACAGGTACAAATTTCTGTAGATACCACAATGGATCGCCCACAAGCGCGCCGCGTAACGTTTACCACCAGTAAGCAAAATATATTTTATTTAGAGCTGGCAATGGATAAAACTGAGTTTATTAAATTACACGACTTTGACATTGTCGAAGCAATAGATCCCGACGACATCATCGAAAACGAAGCAAAACAAAAAGCAGAAAAAGCCAAGGCTAAAGCTGAAAAAGAAGCAGAAGATAGTGATGATGACGACTTTATGGCAGGGCTAGGGCTGTAAGAATAAGAAAATAATTATGTGGTTAAGGTCATAAAATCAGCCACGCGCAGTGTGACCTTTATTAATAACTGTTGGGTTACATGCAAACCCAACAGTTATTTAAACACAATAGCGCTATTTAGCGAATAATCATCTGTTCGCGCTCAGGACCAACAGACACCATAGTTATTGGTACGCCCATTAACGCTTCAATGCGCTCAACGTATTGTTGCGCTGCAATTGGTAGACTGTCGAAGGTACGACAACCGGTAATGTCTTCATCCCAAGGTTGCATATTTTCATATACAGGGCTTAATGCAGCTGTTTGTGGCCAAATTGGGTTTTCGCTATGATCGCCGTCATAGGCAACACAGATTTTTAAATCTTTCATACCCGATAAACAATCAATTTTGGTTAAAGCAATTTCGGTTGCAGCTTGTAGCTCAACACCATTGCGCGTGGCAACTGCATCAAAGTAGCCCATGTCCCGTGGGCGGCCAGTTACTGCGCCATATTCGTTAGCGCTTTCACGAAAATTGTCTTGCTCTTCCATTGCAGTAACTAAAGTACCCGTACCTACTGATGAGCTAAACGACTTTGCTACCGCAACAACACGTTCAGGACGAAGCGCTGGTAAACCGCTGCCTATGCCTGCATAAGCAGCAGTTACGTTTGAAGAGGTAGTGTAAGGGTATTCGCCATAGACTAAATCGCGACCTGCACCTAACTGAGCTTCAAATAATAAATTAGCATTTTGTTTTTGTAGTGCTTTTAACGGCTCTGTTACATTACAAATAAATGCACGCCAAGGCGCGGTAACATCGAGTAACCACTGCGTCATTTCTTCAGCTGTTTGCGAAAAATCACAACTTGGATATAAGGCTTTTAGCTGTGGCATTTTCCAATCAAGCATAAATTGAATACGCTCTAGTAAAACGTCAGGCTGATTTAACCAACCCACTAAAATGCCTTTTTTCATTACTCGGTCGCCATACGCTGGCGAAATACCTTGGCGAGTCGAGCCGTAAGCAGCGTCGCCTAAACGTAATTCTTCAAGGGTGTCTTCAAGGGCATGTAAAGGCAGACATAAAGTGGCACGATCAGAAATACACAGCTTTACATTAACGCCAGCGGCTTTAACTTCGGCTATTTCTTCACTTAAGGCGCTAGGGCTTATTACCATGCCAGGGCCAAGTACTGCTATGCAATCAGGATTAAAAATACCGCTAGGTAATTGGTGTAGTTTAAAGGTGCCAAAATCATTCACAACGGTATGACCGGCGTTA
Organism: Pseudoalteromonas sp. NZS127; assembly: GCF_015864805.1. NCBI lineage: Bacteria > Pseudomonadati > Pseudomonadota > Gammaproteobacteria > Alteromonadales > Pseudoalteromonadaceae > Pseudoalteromonas > Pseudoalteromonas sp. NZS127. The sequence goes on from NZ_JADYWN010000004.1 coordinate 283,429, forward strand.
TTACCACCTTGAAAGCGAATGCTTGCTGATGCGTTCTCAGCTAAAAAATCTACGATGCGGCCTTTGCCTTCATCACCCCAGTTTGCACCTACAACAACAATTGACGGCATAATTTAATCTCCAAATTGAACAAGCTGATATGATATGCGGGCTGTTAAAATAAGAGAAATTAATTATAATTATGATATCAATAAGGATTCCATATGGAGTGTGCAATATTAAGGAAGTGAGATGTTAGATATTCATTGGTTAAAAACCTTTGTTACATTAGCAGAGCTAAAGCACTTTGGTAAAACGGCAAGTGCACTGCACATGACGCAACCTAATGTGAGCTTGCATATTAAGCAGTTAGAAAAAATGACGCGGGTGAAGTTAATCGAGCGTAACCCATTTTGTTTAACCCAAGCGGGTTTGCGTTTATTACAGTCTGGGCAAAAAACTTTATGGGAATTGAAGGTATGTCAGTCTGATCTAAATGCAATAAATAACTTAAGCCAAGGCACGCTCACCATTGCAGCCAGTGATATTATTTCTCGCTTGTTACTCATAGAGCCTTTTCAGCTGTTTAAAACCCAGTTCCCGGGGATTGATTTTACCTTGCTTAATACCACTTCGTCACAGGCATCGGCGCTGGTTAAAAGTGCAGAAGCCGATTTAGGCTTTGTAATTGCCCAAAAAGAAAGTGAGCCACTGCATTTTAGTGAGCTCCAGCAGATAAAGTGGTGTGCGCTGGGAAATAATTTAGCGTTATGGCAGCAAGCAAAAAACGATGAAAGTATGGTACTCACTGAGCCGCCAACATTAATTTTATTAGGCCACGATACCCGTACCCGTGAGCTATTAGATAATGCGCTGCCGTCTTTAAATTTACCGAGTTATCGGGTTATGGAAGTGGGCAGTGTTGATGCACAAATTGATTGGGCAGAAGCTGGTTTTGGTGTGGCAATTGTACCTGAGTTTTCGCTGCGCTCTAAAGCCAATTTAACCACCACAGTGACTGCTTTACCGCAATTTCCAACCACTAGTTTGGGTTATATAGTACGGCAAAATCAGGTGCTATCTAAGGCAATAAAACAATTATTACACTGGGTAAATGAAGAGATTTCGCGCACCCACTTAAAGCAGCCAAAATAGTCATTACTTAACCGATTATTGTATTGTTAATAAGCCGAGGGGTTTTATGCTATTTATGTGTTGTTCAGGTAATTACGTTAAGATAATGCGCTTACGTTTTTAAGCGCTTTAGCATGCACACTAGTACGGACCCCAAATTAGATGGACTATTTTAAAAGTTTAATAACAAAATTTATAATTGCAATGCAACAGCGGCCGGGGTTATTAGCGGTAATAGCATTTTTCTCAGGTGTGGCAAGTTATGTATTAGTTGAGCGAAAAGAATCGTTTTCGCAATTTATCGCCATATTTTTACTAGTGAGTTGGGTATGGTTAATTATTGATAACTGGTTGCGCGACAAAGTAGAGCAAAGATTTGGTGTTGCGGTATCGCCCAACTTTATGCGCTTTGCTTTACAAATGGTGCAACAAGAGAGCCTATTTTTTGCTTTGCCATTTTTTTTAGCGGTAACGCAGTGGGATCATCCACAAGCTATTTTTACCGCGCTAATGATAATGTGTGCAGTTATATCGGTAATCGATCCCTTGTATTATAAAAAGTTAGCAAAAAATCGCATGCTATTTGCGGTGTTTCATAACTTTGCATTGTTTGTAGTTATATTGGTTACTTTACCTATTTTATTTAATGTAACCACTAGCCAAAGTTTAGCAATTGCTTTGGTTACTGCTGTTATTTTTACCCTTCCAAGTTTAGGTAATTTAATGCCCAATACCCGTTGGTGGCGATTTCCTTTATTGGTGGTAATTTTGTGTATGTTAAGTGCTGGCTTATGGCAACTGCGTAGCTGGGTGCCGCCAGCGGCTTTGCGTTTAACCGATATTACTTTATCGCACGAGGTTGATTTAGAGCAACGCCAACCTATTGGCAATGTTAAGCAGTTAGACTCTTATTCACTACATCATCAGGGGTTATATACGTGGACCGCTGTTAAAGCGCCAAGAGGATTAAATGAAAAAATATTTCATGTGTGGTTATACAACAATAAAGAAGTAGATCGGATCACACTAAATATAAGTGGTGGGCGAGAGCAAGGTTATAGAGCCTGGACCCATAAAGTAAATTTTCCAACTGATTCTGTCGGTAAATGGCAGGTGCACGTAGTAACAGAATCGGGGCAACTTATAGGTTTAACTAAATTTACAGTTTTGCCTTAGCTAATGTGCGTTAAATTAGCTCATTTTAAATAAGGATTGTTGCCTTGCTCTACAGCCACGCAAAAAATGCGTAAATCGAGCTCTAGCTGGTGGTAACTTGGCTCCATGTGACAACAAAGTTTATAAAAACTTTTGTTGTGGTCTTTTTCTTTAAAATGAGCGAGCTCGTGTACAACTAAGGCTTTTAATAACGGCTCGGGAGCGCGCAGTAAATCACTGTTGATGGCCAAATCGTGCTTGCGAGTTTTACCTTGCATACGATAGGTGTGCGTGCCAAGTGCATTAGTGACCATGTCGCCTTGCTTTTTAAATGCGGCGCGACCAAACGGCGGGGCATTTTTTAAATACTGTTTTTTAAGCTCTGTGGCGTAGCTAAAAAGTGCTTTGTCGCTGGTAATATTATGTGCCTGCGGATACTTTTTAAGTAAGTAGTTACTTACTTTATCATTACTGATTAGATTTAATACTTGCTCAACAATGTTTGCAGGGTAGCCGGTAAAATAACGTGCATATTCACTCATGTTGCTCTCTAAGTTCTAACATTTTATTTGTTGTAAGTGGTTATTTAAAACAGTGCTTGCTGGTGGGCTTCTGCCTCGCCGCTAAATGGATTTAGTACCTTGTGGTTATAACCTAGGTCCTTACAAAACTGCCTTGCTAATAACGGTGCTTCTCGGTTGTCTGCGGTATGAAAAAATACATAGGGCGTTTTTCCTTCATCAAGCCACTGTTTTACTTTACTAAGCCAAGGCTTATAAAAGGTTTTATATTCACTTTGTAAATTAGCAATAACAAAACGTGCCATGGGTTGCTCACTTGTAGCAATAGCATGCACGGGCAGATGCGGCTTTTTTTGTTGTGCATCAATCAGCGCTTCTGTATTCGCTTTAACTGCAAATAGGGCGCGGGTATCCATGGCTATACGGTTTATGTTATTTGCCATTAATAATTGATTAAGCGCTATTTCGGCTTCACCCTTTTGAAAAAATGCCGGATGGCGAACTTCTACCCCGAAGTTTAGCTCTTTGGGTAATAGGCTAATAAATTGCGCTAACTTGGGTAAATCATTAGGGCCAAAGGCACTTGGCAGCTGCAGCATAATTTGCCCAGTTTTTTCTAAAATTGGTGCAAATAAGTTAAGCCAAGCGGTTAGCTCGTTGTGTACATTAGTCAGCTTTAGCTCATGGCTAAAGCGCCGATGAAACTTAAAGGTAAATTTAAAATCGTCGGGTACACTGTTTGCCCAGCGTAAAAGAGTACTTGGGGATGGGTCGGCGTAAAAGCTGGTATTTCCCTCTATAGAGTTAAAATGTTGCGCGTATTGGCTTAGCATATCGGTATTTTTACATTGGCTCGAAAATAAATTGCCTTTCCACGCATTGCTTGACCACTGTGGGCACCCAATATATAGCATACAAACTAACGCCTAATTATAAAGTAGCTATAGTGTATCAAATAATAAAATATGCTGCTTTAAATCCGATGCAAAAAACGACACCCGCCCTAGTATCTTCATATCACTTGCGTATAATACAGGGCTTAATTTGATTATTTTGAATTGCAAGCGGTGTTATTTTTATATTCGTATTTATAAAAAAGATTTACCCTACTTAAAACGAATGTTTTTTGACCGTTGCACGCCTTTTATCTGACAGGAAAACTATGCGCTCTATATACTGCGGACAGCTAAATAAAACTCACGTAGATCAAGAAGTTGAACTATGTGGCTGGATCAACAAACGACGTGACCTTGGTGGACTTATCTTTGTCGATTTACGTGATAGAGAAGGTTTAGTACAAGTTGTATTCGATTCTGACATTGAAGAGTTGATGAGTTCAGCTAACACGCTTCGCCAAGAATTTTGTGTGCAGTTAAAAGGTATTGTACGTGCACGCCCAGATAGCCAAGTAAATAAAGACATGCCTACAGGCGAAATCGAAATATTAGGCACTGAGCTTAATATTATTAACCGCTCAGAGCCATTACCACTTGATTTTAACCAAGTGAACTCTGAAGAGCGTCGTTTAAAATACCGCTACCTAGACCTACGTCGTTTAGAAATGAGCGACCGCATTAAGTTACGCGCTAAAGCAAGCAGCTTTGTGCGTCGTTTTTTAGATGAAAACGGCTTTTTAGACATAGAAACACCCGTACTTACCAAAGCAACGCCAGAGGGCGCGCGCGATTACTTAGTACCGAGTCGTGTTCACAAAGGTAGTTTTTACGCATTACCGCAGTCGCCGCAGTTATTTAAGCAATTGTTGATGATGTCGGGTTTTGACCGTTACTACCAAATTGTAAAATGTTTCCGTGATGAAGATTTACGTGCCGATCGCCAACCTGAGTTTACTCAAATAGATATTGAAACCTCGTTCATGAGCTCTGATCAAGTACGTGGTATGACTGAAAAAATGATCCGCGAAATGTGGCAAACATTGTTAAATGTAGATTTAGGCGATTTTCCAATTATGCCTTACAGCGAAGCAATGAGCTTATACGGTTCAGATAAGCCTGATTTACGTAATCCAATGAAGCTTGTTGATATTGCCGATTTAGTTAAAGACGTAGAGTTTAATGTTTTCTCAGGCCCTGCAAATGACGAAAAAGGCCGTGTTGCGGTATTAACTGTACCAGGTGGTGCTAAGCTTTCGCGTAAACAACTTGACGATTACACTAAGTTTATTGGTATTTACGGCGCAAAAGGCATGGCGTGGATGAAAGTAAACGATCACACTGCGGGCGCAGAAGGCGTGCAGTCACCAGTAGCTAAGTTTTTAACTGCAGATGTAATTACTCAGTTACTTGAGCGTACTAATGCACAGTCGGGCGATATTATTTTATTTGGTGCCGATAAGCGCAACACAGTAAATGAAGCAATGGGCGCACTGCGCGTTAAAATTGGTATTGATTTAGAAATCACTAACCTTGATAGCTGGGCACCACTTTGGGTTGTAGACTTCCCAATGTTTGAAGAAGATGACGAAGGTACGCTGCACGCTGTACATCATCCATTTACTGCGCCAAAAGACATGAGCGCAAGTGAACTTGAAGCAAACCCTGCGGCTGCTATTTCAGATGCGTACGATATGGTATTAAACGGCTACGAAGTAGGTGGCGGTTCGGTACGTATTCATAATGCTGATATGCAAGAAGCTGCGTTTAGAATTTTAGGTATTAATGAGCAAGAGCAACAAGACAAGTTTGGCTTTTTACTTGACGCACTTAAATACGGTACGCCACCACATGCTGGTTTAGCTTTTGGCCTTGACCGTTTAGCTATGTTGCTTTGTGGTACTGATAACATTCGTGACGTTATTGCGTTCCCTAAAACTACGCAGGCGTCGTGTTTATTAACCAATGCGCCAAGTAAGCCTAATGCTGATTCGTTAGCAGAACTTGCAATTAGCGTAGTAGAAAAAGCGGTACTAAGCGCAGAGTAAATTATTTTTACAGTGTTTTGTAAATATGCGTTAGATAATTAAAAATTAAACCCTTAAGTGTAGGCTTAAGGGTTTTTTTATGGTTAAATTTAGTACTGCAATAATCATACAGATGAAAAGGAATTCTTATGTCAGTTAATATCACTCTTTTTGGCGAGTTTATCGCTTTTTTTATACTTTTATTAGTGCCTATTTTTGCTTTTATTAGTTATAAATTAGGTAAACGAAAAAGTACTAATCCAGGTGTCATTGCTTTTGTTGGTGGCTGTTTATCGCTAATTTTACCTCTGGGTTTAATATTTATAGCGATACTCGCGCTGAAAAAAGATCTCCCTAAAAAAGCTCAATTTGCGCGTTAAGGTAATATTCAGACCGTGTCTATAGAAAATAATAATCACTATTTTGATCAACAATTTACAGCATTAGCACTGACAGAGCAGGTTTTTGAGAATATAGAGTTTGAAGACTGTACTTTTACAGATTGCGACTTTTCAAATGGCCAATTTAAACACTGCCGTTTTATAGAATGCAGCTTTAAAAAATGCAATTTAGCATCACTAAAATGGGGTTATAGCTCACTCGAAAATGTTGACTTTAGTCATTGTAAATTAAACAGTATACAGTGGAGTGATATAAACTGGCCGCAGCTTAGTGTTAATGCTGCTGTGAGTTTTAGTCACTGTGAGCTTAGCCACAGTTCCTTTTTTGAACTAACTCTAAAAGCACTTAAACTAACAGATTGCTTTGCAAAAAATGTAGACTTTAGGCACGCAAATTTAGCTAAGAGTAAATTTAGCGGTACTGATTTTCGTGATAGCGAGTTTTTTCAAACTAATTTAAGCCAGTGCGACTTTGTTGGTGCCACGCAATTTAATATCGATTTAAATAGCAACCAAATAACCAAGGCTAAATTTGAGCGTTTTGAAGCGTTGAATTTACTCAGCGGATTAGGTGTGGAGCTGGTGGATTAGCCGTTATTACACGGCTAATTAAGCTTTTTTAACAGCTAGGGCCATTTTTATTACGTGCACTTGCAAGCACTCTGGCTATTTCAAGCAACGCTGGCGAAATATCGGTTGCGCCATCTTTAATTAGCTTAGTTACATCACCCGACGAATATAAGCTATCGCGAGACGATTTAATGCCTAAACCACGTACATAGTCTTTGGTTTTACCCGTGCTGCCGGTTTCAATAAACTTAAAAATAATGCGTTCGTTATCACTTTTAGGTTCAGCTTTTAATACTTCAATTTCGTCTTTATAGGCTTCGATTCGGCTTTGTAAAATTTCAATTCGTTCTGCAATGGTGTTATATGATTTCATGGATGGATTCTTTTGCTAAAAATATTGGAACAATGACGGTTATTATCGCACACATTTAAAATAATTAATTATTTAGCTTAACAAGATGAAAAAATAGCGCAGCTTTAACTGCGCTATTTTATATACAGAATTAAAATTATTATACGTTACTCTACCAATTCACTTATCACCAGTGGGTTATTGTGTAGGGTTTTATGCACTGGGCATTTATTAGCAATTTCGAGAAGGCGCGCGCGTTGCTCTGGGGTTAAGTCGCCCGTTAAGGTGATTTTACGCGTAATAGCTTCAACACCTTGGCCTTGCTCTGCGTCACCGTCTTGTTTTTTATAATCGCGAGTGTGCTCAAGCTCAACTTTGACATGTTCCAACGGTAACTTTTTATGACTCGCATACATGCGCAGTGTCATAGAGGTACACGCGCCAAGCCCCGCGAGTAAATGCTCATACGGATCTGGGCCTAGATTTTTGCCCCCCATTTTAAGTGGTTCGTCAGCAAGCCAAGTATGCTCTTTGGTGCTTACGTGCTGAGTAAATACATGGTCTTTTTCTTCTACTAATACGCTGCCATTATTTAATTTAGCCGTATATTTAGTTTTATCGTAATTTACATAACGATTAGCCCAGGTGGCAATAATATCTGCTGCGTAGTCGGCATCGTTTTTATTAGTAAGTAAGTGATCGGCGTTATCTAGGCTAATAAAGCTTTTAGGGTGCTTAGCTGATGCGTAAATTTTTTCGGCTTCGCTAATATTTACAGTCGCGTCAATAGGGGAGTGCATTACTAATAATGCGCGCTTAAGTTTACTTATGTGGCTTTTATCGTACTTAGCTATATCGTCTATAAATTGTTTTTTAATAGTGAACTCGCGGCCCGCTAAATTTACTTTAGCTTCGCCAGCTGCGTTAATTTCATCTAGGTGGGCTTTAAAGTTGTGTGCTACGTGTTGTGCATCTGACGGCGCACCTATGGTAGTAATTGCCGATACTTCTGGTATGTGCTCTGCAGCGGCCAGCACTGCTGCTCCACCTAAGCTGTGGCCTATAAGTAGCTGCGGCGCACCAAAATGTTCACGCAGGTGATTAGCGGCCGCTACTAAGTCTTGAATATTAGATGAGAAATTACTATTGGCAAAGTCGCCATCGCTATTACCTAAGCCGGTAAAATCAAATCGTAATACTGCAATCCCTTGTTGTGTGAGTGCACGGCTGATACGTGTTGCCGCCGCTATATCTTTGCCACAGGTAAAACAGTGTGCGAATAGGGCGTAAAATTTAATTTCACCAGAGGGCAGTTCAAGTTGTCCTGCCAATTTTAAATCACCACTTTTAAAAGATACTTTTTGTCGCATGAGAAGCCTTAATACTTAAATTTAAGTACAAAATAATAAACATTACTATCATAGTTCAGAGATAGGTGCGAAGTGATGTTATTTCAATGTTTATTTATAATTTGATTAAGATCAACTCGATTGCTCACCTAGCCAAGGTGCGGACATATGTCCTTATGATTTTAGGGCTGTTTGTCTATCCTCACGGTGGTAATAATACAGGCTTTGCTGCTTAAATAGAGTAATCTACCTCTATAATGTAAAAGATCTCTCACAACCTATTCACTGGAATGTACAATGCAATTACCTACTGTTGATTATAAAGCGGACAATGCGGCTGCTCAATTTGTTGAATCATTAAGAAATACCGGCTTTGGGGTATTAAAAAACCATCCAATTCCGCAATCTTTAGTTGAGTCTATTTATAAAAATTGGCAAGACTTTTTTAACTCAGAGCAAAAGCAGGACTTTTTATTTTCTAAAGACACCCAAGATGGCTATTTTCCGCCTTCGGTATCTGAAGTGGCAAAAGGTTGTAAAGTTAAAGACATTAAAGAGTATTTCCATGTTTATCCTAAAGGCCGTGTACCTGCCCAGTTAGAAGCAGACATACGTGAGTACTATCGTTTAGCTAATGAGTTTGCAGCAACGCTTTTAAGTTGGGTACAAGCAGAAGCACCAGCAGATGTGCGTGCTAAATTTTCGATTGACTTAAAAGATATGATTGCTAATTCTGAGCAAACATTGCTGCGTATTTTACATTACCCACCAATGACCGGCGATGAAGAGCCTGGTGCTATTCGTGCAGCTGCGCATGGCGATATTAACTTGCTAACTGTATTACCTGCTTCTAATGAACCGGGTTTACAAGTTAAAAATACCGAAGGCGGTTGGTTAGATGTTCCTTCTGATTTTGGTTGCTTGATCATTAATATTGGTGACATGCTACAAGAAGCGTCGGGTGGTTATTTCCCTTCAACAATTCATCGGGTAATTAACCCAACAGGTAAAGCGTCTAGTAAGTCGCGTATTTCATTACCACTATTTTTACACCCTCGCCCAGATGTGGTGTTATCAGAGCGCTATACTGCTGATAGTTACTTGCAAGAGCGTTTACGTGAGCTTGGCGTTAAGTAACTAGTAAATATCGCGATATAAAAAAACGGCTTTTTAGCCGTTTTTTGCGTTTTATAACTGCGGGTAGCGCTGCTGCATAATGTTGAGTGACCTTGTAATTATCTGCGCGAGTATCGTTAAATCCACTTTAGCTAGGTTTGTAATATATAAACAGCTTTTACCTAAACTGTGCTTTCCTAACTGGTCAAGTAGGGTTTTAATCGTCTCATCTTCAAAGCCGGGCATTATATAAATACACAGCTTGGTTTTACGCGGGGAAAAGCCAGTGAGTGGCCATTTTTCACTGCTGCCAGAGTTATGTTTATAGGTGTAGTGGCCAAAGCCAATAATATCCTTACCCCATACAACGGCTTGCTCATTAGTGACTTTTGTAAATAGGGCGAGTAATGTTTTCGCCTCATCTTCCCGCTTAGTCTCTACATTATGTAAACACTCAACTAAAGTTATTTGGTTTGCTTGGGTTTTTAAGCTCATAAGTAACTCTTTAATTTATTTTTAGCGGTAGTTAATAGTAGCAAAAAATGAGTACTAAAAGTTGGATGTGAATATTTTTATGCAATATTGCAGGTTATAGGTATAATGCGCGCAACTGGCTAGTTTAGCCTTATTTAAAAGAGAGTTTATATGAGTTTTGAAGGTTTAGGTTTATCACAGTCTTTAGTTAATGCGGTTTTAGAGAAGGGCTATGAAACGCCAACGCCAATTCAGGCTCAAGCAATTCCGGCGATTATTGAGCGTCGTGATGTGATGGCAGCAGCGCAAACAGGAACAGGTAAAACAGCGGGTTTTACACTGCCACTTATTGAGCGTTTGTCTAGCGGTCCTAAAGCTAAAAGTAACCATGTGCGTGCACTTATTTTAACGCCAACACGTGAGCTTGCTTTGCAAGTTAGTGAAAATGTTGAAGAGTACGCAAAGCATTCAAATGTAAGCTCGTTTGTAGTTTACGGTGGCGTTAAAATTAACCCACAAATGCAGCGTTTGCGCAAAGGGGTTGATATTTTAGTGGCAACTCCGGGGCGCCTAATCGATTTACATAATCAAAATGCGGTTAAGTTTGATAGTGTTGAAGTATTAGTTCTTGACGAAGCTGATCGCATGCTCGACATGGGATTTATTCATGATATTAAACGCCTGATTGCAAAAATGCCTGCAAAACGTCAAAACTTAATGTTTTCGGCAACGTTTTCTGACGAAATTCGTGCACTGGCAAAAGGGTTGATAAACGATCCGGTTGAAATTTCTGTTGCTGCAAAAAACACCACAGCTAAAAGCGTTACTCAGTGTGTTTACGCGGTAGATAAACCACGTAAAACAGCGTTATTAAGCCACCTAATTCGTACTAACGATTGGCAGCAAGTATTAGTATTTAGCCGTACTAAGCACGGTGCAAACCGCTTAGTTAAACAACTAGAGCGCGATGATATTGTTGGCGCGGCTATTCATGGCAATAAATCGCAAGGCGCACGTGTTAAAGCCCTTGATGGTTTTAAAAACGGTGAAGTACGTGTGTTAGTTGCAACCGATATTGTTGCCCGTGGTTTAGATATTGTGGAGCTTCCACACGTTGTTAACTACGACTTACCAAACGTATACGAAGATTACGTGCATCGAATTGGCCGTACTGGCCGCGCCGGTGCATCGGGCCATGCAATTTCGTTTGTAACCACGGAAGATGCAGTGGATTTATACGGCATTGAACGCTTTATTGGTGAGCTTATTCCTCGTGCTACCGAAGAAGGTTTTGAGCCGGTTAACCCAGTACCAGAGCGCGACTTAGATGCGCGTCCAATCGCTCCTAAAAAAGCTAAAAAGACCAATCAGCCATTTAATAAGCCTAAATCTGACAGCAGCAAGCCAAATAATAAAAAGCCTAATAATGGCGGAAACGGTACGGGTGCGCGCAGAGGCGGTTCTAAAAAGCCAGTAGCTAAAACGGATGATAAAGCGCAAAGCCCATGGGCAAAACGCGAATCTGTTGGTGGTAATACTCAGCGCCGTCGTCGTCCAAGTAACAACGATTAATAATACTTTTAAACGCTGATACAAAAAACGCGCTTACTTGCTTTACAAGTAGCGCGTTTTTTAATGGGGATTTTTTAGTGTGTATGCTTTGCTATTATTACAGGCTAGCTGATTAAGTAATTAATTCCTAATCCTACAAATAAGGTAACACTTACGCTAAGTAGTGTGCCTAGCATTACATATTCGGTGAGCTTTTTATCTTTACTGGCACTTAAATCGCCAAATCTAAATACAGATTTAGCGGCAATTAAAAACCCAAGCCCTGCAAACTGATCTAATAAGATAAACGTCAGCATCAGTACTCTTTCAAGCATGCCAATACTTTGTCCAGCTAAGGGCAGGCTACCATCACTTGAAAAGTGGTTGGTTATACGCTCTAACATCATTCTTATAAATACGGCACTGGGATTTAAAATAATGAGGTAACCAGCTATAACCCACAGCGCTTTTGAGTTGGTTAATAGCGCCATTACACTGTTAGTAAGCTGCAGATTGTCAGTTAGCCAAATACTTATCGCAATAATAATGATGATATGTGCAATTTGGTCGAATAAAAAAGGCACTACGCCTTTATTAGAGTACGATTTTGCAATATCAATAAAGTAGTGGCTAATCACGATAATACTGGTGGCAAGAAATACGCTACTCAGTTGTTGCCAGCCAAAGGTATACTCCCAAAGCGTAATAATTAGTGCGCTAGTCACGCCGTGAACTAATACATGGTAGTAAAGTTTTTTTGCTTTAAAGTGGCGGGTGTTTCTGTCGTTTACCCAGCTCATGGGTTGCCAGTAAAAATCGGCGAGTAGGTGGCCAATAATAAGGGCAACGAGTAAGAGTGAAAATGCCATTATTTACTTCCTGCGATTATTTTTTGGATACATTGCTGAGTGTATTTAATAAAACGCTCTATTAGTTGGTAATGCGCTAAATTAAGCAATTTAGTAACATTCTCCCGGCTTGTTTTTAGCTCTTTAGCTACAGCGGCATGGCTGTTGTCGGCTTTAGTTAAGTACACATACAAGGCATTGGCCTGCTTTAGCGTAATTTTAGTGAGTAACACATCTACAAAGGCTAGATTAAGGCTTAAGCTCTCATCGAGTTGTTGCTCTGCAATATTAATAATAAAGCGTTGATTGGCTATTTTATCTAGCCCTTGCCCAGAGAGGGTAAAGGCAGAGCCGGTTGCGGTTTTTATATCGCTGCGCGGATTATCTATTTTCCCTAAAGCCATACTTTGGCGTAGTTCATACCCCGATGCTTTTAAGTGTAAATACACTAAAATAGCGGTTTTAAATAATTGCTCTGGGTTGTTTAACTGTAATTGAAAGGCATCGCCTCGGTATATATTCCAATGAGTGCGCTGTGTGGTAATACTTCTTAGGCTTTGCTCTAGCTGATAAAGCATGGCATCGTACTGCTGCTGAGGAATAGTTTGCGATTTAATAATGTCGCCGCTGATCACACCAATCATATGAGCCTCGAAATAGTTACTTTTTAAAATGTAACCTAAATTGGTTACATGGAGTTAAGTAACCAATTTAGGTTACTTAAATGAAAAATGCAAGGTACACTTATTTTAATAGCACCACGCCATTACTATAAATCCTGATTAGGAAATTAAATGACTTCACAACACGAGCTGCAAAATACCAAACCCCGTGTAGGTATTTTTGTCGATGTACAAAATATTTATTACACTTGCCGTGAAAGTTACGGAAAAAACTTTGATTACAACGCATTTTGGCGAGTTATGGCGCAGCAATATAATATTGAATGTGCGTTTGCTTATGCAATTTACCGAGGGGATGAAAAACAAAGCCAGTTTCAAAATATTTTGCGTGCAATTGGTTTTAAGGTAAAACTTAAGCCATTTATTCAACGCCGCGATGGCAGTGCCAAAGGCGACTGGGATGTGGGTATAACCATTGATATGCTTGAGCATGGTAAAAACCTTGATAAAGTTATTTTACTCTCTGGTGATGGCGACTTTGCTTTATTGTTGGGGCATTTAAAAAGCCAATATAATGTTTCGTGTGATGTATATGGCGCTGATAGGTTAACCGCAGAGGCATTAAAACAAAGTGCTGAGCAATTTCATTTAATCGACAATACATTTTTGCTTTAAATCAAGGTTTACTAAGTAGCCAAAAAATAACACTCACATAGGCTATTAGCCCCTGCAACATGAGACTTTTTAATACTGCAGTGTTATATAGCAATTAAGCCTATTTTAGGCTTTTTTTATCGCGCTAATAAATTGGGTTTACTAAAGGGTTATGGTAATTTTAAAACATAACGTGTACCTAAGGATTTAAATGCTTCATTACAGCAACATGCCACTAGACAGAGGCTCAAATTTTCGTAACGACCCAGCATGGCTTAAAGCGCATATGTCGGCGCAAAGTAAGTGGGTTTTAGTTAAAAATAATCAAACCTTATTTATTAAAGATACCCCAAAAGTTAGCTATTTATCGTATCAACAGGTTGCCCATTTAGATTTAACTAATGCTATTTTTGTTGGTTTAAACAATGCAAAAGATGGGGTGTTTGCTCTTGATGTATCTAAGCTAGATACCAGCATACTTGATCCTTTAATTGACGGCGCACAGTTTGTTGACATACGCCAATACGGCCCTCAAGTAACCATTAAATACGCTTCAATAGCGGCACTTGCACGCGGCTTATGTTATTGGCATGCAACTCATAGTTTTTGTGGACGTTGCGGCAGTAAAAATCATTTAGTAGAAGCCGGGCATTCGCGAGTATGCGAAAACGAAAACTGTAAACACCCTACTTTTCCGCGCACTGATCCTGCAGTAATTATGGTGGTTACTAAAGTGTTTGCCGATGGGGTAGAGCGCTGTTTACTAGGTCGTCAAGCTGCGTGGGCGAGCGGTATGTATTCGTCGTTAGCGGGCTTTGTTGATCCCGGTGAAACACTCGAGCAAGCAGTTGCTCGTGAGGTAAAAGAAGAGGCGGGTATTGAAGTAAATAATGTACGTTATGTTGCATCACAACCTTGGCCGTTTCCTTCATCAATAATGCTGGGCTTTTTTGCCGAAGCGGTTACAGAAGATATTAATGTTGATAAAAACGAACTTGACGATGCTAAGTGGTTTAGTCGTGAAGAGTTACGCCAGTTTGGTAATTGGCATGACGAAGGGGAGCATTTAAAGCTTCCCAGAACAGATTCTATTTCTCGCTATTTAATTGAGTACTGGCTAAATAATAAGGATTAAGCATGACGAGCAAAAGCAATAAAAATACCCAACTTGTTACATCAGGACGTAAAAAAGCCTATACCCACGGTGTAGTTAATCCGGTTGTGCAACGTGCATCAACCATAGTATTTGACTCAGTAGCAGAATTAAAAAAAGCCGCTAAAACATGTGGTGACAAAACCTTATTTTATGGCCGTAGAGGCACAACTACCCACTTTGCGCTGCAAGAGGCGATAACTGAGCTTGAGGGCGGCGAAGGGTGTGTACTTTATCCGTGTGGCGCAGCTGCAATTAGCCAAACTTTGCTGTCGTTTTTAAAAACCGGCGACCATATTTTAATGGTTGATAATGTATACGAACCTACTCGTGATTTTTGCGATAAAATTCTAGCCGGCCTGGGTATTAGCACTACGTATTACCCACCTACTATAGGCGCGGGAATTAAAGACTACATTAAAGCAAACACCAAGGTATTGTTTTTGGAATCGCCGGGCTCTATTACCATGGAAATTCAAGATGTACCGGCTATGGTAAAAGTAGCAAACGAGCACCACATAATGACCATGCTTGATAATACCTACGGCAACGGTTTGCATTATCGTCCGCTTGAGCACGGTGTTGATATTAGTATTCAAGCAGCTACTAAATATATAGTAGGCCATTCTGATGTAATGATGGGCGTGGCTGTTGCTAATAAAAAGTATTGGCTAACTTTGCGCGAAAACTCCTATTTACTCGGGCAATGCACTAGCGCAGACGATGCATATTTAGCACTTAGGGGCTTACGCACTATGGCTGTGCGTTTAAATCAACATGAAAAAGCAGCAATAGAAGTGGCTACATGGCTTGAGCAACATGAGCTTGTTGATCATATTCGCCACCCAGCATTTGCTACTTGCCCGGGGCATGAGTTTTTTAAACGTGACTTTGATGGCAGTAATGGTTTGTTCTCAATAGTAATGAAAGCAGGGGAGCAGGCTGCCATAGATGCGTTTTTAGATAGCCTACACTATTTTAAAATGGGTTTTTCGTGGGGCGGCTTTGAAAGCTTAGTAACCGCTAATTTAACCATGAAAGGACTGCGTTCGGATACAGGTTGGGATTTAGGGCCCGTTATTCGTTTGCATATAGGCCTTGAAGATGTAGACGATTTAATCAACGACTTAAGCCAAGCACTTGAGGTTTATAAGCAGCATTTATAATTTTTAATGTAATTTATGCTGTTACATTAAAATGTATTGTTACAAAGCTCACCATTGGTGAGCTTTTTTTTGCTGGTAATTCAAGGTATTTACACTTAGTGTGGATAAATATACTGAAAACAAAAAGTCATTAAGGATAGTCAATGGCAACACCATTACCGATAAACATAGGGCGACTAACGCAAATAGCAGGCTTTGAGCTCGTACGTATGTTTTTAACTAAACGTGGGCTCATTGCATTAGCTGCCTTTGCATTGGTGTGGCTAATAATACTGCGCTACCCGATAGGGCAAGCGGTAGGCATTGTAAGTGCGCCCGATTTTGAACAAATTGCCCGTGATATATCTGGCTCCATAGGTTTAAGTAAATTACTTGATTGGCCTGAGGCCGAATTTGCTATGTATTGGCTGATTGCTTTGTATAGCTTTCCGATATTTAGTGTGTTTATTTGCAGCGACCAAACGGTAGGCGATAGAGAGCGTGGCACACTTCGCTTTTTATCGCTGCGTTCAACACGTTTTGAAATACTCTTTGGCCGTTTTTTAGGGCAATTAGCGGTATTAGCATGCTTGGTAGGTATTACCCTGGTGGCTACGCTCGCTGTGCTGGGGTTTAGAGATCCTAGTTTACTTGCTGGTGGCTTTGCCCGCGCACTTTCTATATTTTTAATATTAGTGGTTACTCTGTGCCCATTTGTAGCTCTTATGACGTTGATAAATACCTTTGCTCGCTCATCGCGTTTATCTATAGTGTTGGCAATTTTATATTTTACTGCAGGCGGTATTGTTGTTGGTATTTTGCAGTGGCAAATCCCCGCATTAGGTATGCTTGATTATTTATTTCCGGGTGTACAAATAGAGCTATTAGCTGGACAAAATTTACCATTACTAAGCGCGGTGGCTATTCCACTGATCCAAACAGCGGTATTACTAAGCGTTGCTCAGCGTGTTTTTGCAAGGAGCTCACTATGAGAGCATTAATTACAGGCAGCGGTTTGAGTAAATCGTATGGCGCAAAACTTGCGCTTAATAATGTGAACTTTGAAATAAATAAAGGTGCGCCAGTGGCGCTTGTTGGGCCAAATGGCGCGGGTAAAACCACCTTATTTAGTTTGTTATGCGGCTATATAGCGCCCAGTAAAGGCAGTCTTGAAATATTAGGGCATAAGCCTGGCAGCGCAGCTTTATTTAATAAAGTAAGTGCATTACCGCAAGACGCGCAGCTTGACCCTCGTTTTAATATAGACAAGCAACTTGCCTTTTATGCAAAACTACAGGGTATGGGCGCTAAGCAAAGCCAAACTGAGGCGCTACGTGTACTTGACTTGGTTGGTCTAAAAGAGATTGCAAAGCAGCGTGCAGGGGACTTATCACACGGTATGCGTAAACGTGTAACCATAGCACAGGCGCTTATTGGTGAGCCGCAAATAGTGATGCTTGATGAAGCCACTGCGGGGCTTGATCCTATTCATGCCAGAGAAGTACGCGAGCTGGTTTCTGATTTAAGTGAGCAGGCTACTTTTATTTTAAGCTCGCACGATTTAACCGAGCTGGAGCGACTTTGCTCGCAAGTATTGCATTTAGATAAAGGCGTTTTAAGCGAGCATCAAACCAAAGAAAACAAGTCAGATACACATTTTTATACCCTAATGCTTAATGAAAATTATCAAAATGTAGAGCAACAGTTGCAATCGATTGCAGGTATAAGCCGTGTATATATGAGCCAACATAAAGAGTTTGTAATTGAGTACCAGCCTACAGGTGAACCGCTTGATATTGCATTGCTTAACTTTTGCCATCAGCATAACTGGCAATATAGGCAGCTTGTGAACGGACACACCCTAGAGAATCAAATTTTTAAACAGGAGAAATTATAATGGGATTATTCAGTGGGTTAATGGGTAACGCTAGCGAAGTAGATGATGCCGACTTAGAAAAAGTATTATTAAATACCTTAATAGAAGACGAACAGGTTGAAAAGGCTTATAAAGTAATACGCGATATGTTTATTTTTACTAACAAGCGATTGATCTTGATAGATAAACAAGGTGTTACTGGTTCTAAAATGGAGATGATCAGTATAGCTTATTCAAAAATAACAAAGTTTAGTAAAGAAAGCGCAGGGCATTTTGATCTAGATGCCGAGCTGAAAATATGGGTTGGCTCAGACTCTACACCTATTAGTAAAGACTTTAAGTCTGGCGATAATATTAATGATGTTTATCGTATTATTAGCCAATATGCACTGTAATAATTAGTTTAGTTAAAGTAGTTGTTAGCATGGTGTTGCAATTACTTTAATCTTACACATACCTACACTTCATTACAATTAACTTAATGAATACAAGTGCTTAGTTAAGTTTTCATTCAGTTTCACAGCGTTAGCATGTCCCTCGATCTCAGCTACCCAGCTAAGACATAAAAAAGTCATATAAATAGGGATTTATCATAATGAAAAAGTTAGCAGTTATTATCTCAAGTATTTTATTATCTAGCGCTGCAACCACTGCAATGGCAGCAGATAGCTATCAGTCAATTAGTAACCTAGGCTTTAAGCATGAAACTAGCAGCAATAACAATACCGTTGCGGTGGATTCTATTTACTATTTATCGCCTAAAAAAACCTTAGGCCCGTACGATCAGTTTGAATACATAAATAAACAAAGTAATGTATATGGCAGCTACGCTGACGACGACTCTAGTGACGTAACTTCAGTTGGTGGCGAATACTTTATTAACAACTTTGTGGTAGGTGCATCTTACAGTAACCTTGATACTGGTTCGCACAATGAGTTTTACACGCTTTCAGGTGGTTTCTTTTTTAACCCAAACTTACTGGCTAAAGTAACTTTAGTTGAAAACAAAAACGGTGAAGATTTTGCGTTATTTGATTTAGCTTACAACCACATGCTAAACAGCACTGACTACATTGGTGTAACAGTAACCGCTGATGACGACTTTGATTACCGTGCAGTAGCAGCTAAATACTTTATTGACTTGCAGCAAGGTAACTTCTTAACGTTTGAAGGTAAGTACGAGAGCATTGATGATAAAGAAAACCAATGGGTAGCAGAAACTAACTACTACTTCTCAAAAGCAACATCTGTATTTGCTAACTACAACAAGCAAGATGCTTACAGCTTTGGTGCTCAGCATTTCATTAATGAAAATGTAGGTATTAAAGTTGGTTACGGTAACAATGCTGATGATTCAGGCAACGATGCTTACTTTGCTAACATGCGTTTTCAGTTTTAATTAAGGCTTATAGTTAATTTACTTAAGAGTAAAAACAAACCCCGCTTAATACTAAGCGGGGTTTTTGTATTTTTAAAGTAAGTAATTGAGTTAAAAATAATAACTAAAGCTATGCAGAAAGTTAAAAGAGGTGATTTTTAAATAAACTAAGCATAACTTACGACTGAAGAATGATTGTATTTAACTTGAGAACGGTCATAATTAAACCACTATTTTCATTCAATGTATCAAGGAATATGCACATGACATTTTTTATTATATTGCTGGTCGTGGTGGTGGTTATATTTGCAGTTAAAAATATTCGCCTCAATTTAATCAGTCGACCTACCTTTAAAATGTTTAAAAAAGTATTACCGCCGTTATCACAAACCGAGCGCGAGGCAATGGAAGCTGGTGATGTTTGGTGGGATGGTGAGTTATTTAGTGGTAACCCAGACTGGCAAAAGCTGCACCGCTTTCCTAAGCCTGAGCTAAGTGATAAAGAAAACGCCTTTATGGATAATCAAGTAGAGACTTTATTGGCTATGCTTGACGATTATCAAATTGTGCAAAAAGATAAAGACTTACCAAAAGATGTTTGGGATTACTTAAAATCGGAAGGTTTTTTTGCATTAATAATTCCTGAAAAATTTGGTGGGCGTGAATTTTCTGCGATTGCAAACTCTACTATAGTGTCAAAAATTGCCACAAAAAGCTTAACAGCAGCTGTTACCGTAATGGTACCTAATAGCTTAGGCCCAGGTGAATTACTGCTACATTACGGTACTACAGAGCAACAAAACCGCTGGTTGCCTACGTTGGCGACTGGTGAAGATGTACCTTGTTTTGCACTAACAGGTCCAGAAGCCGGATCTGATGCAGGAAGCATTCCTGACTCAGGCGTGGTGTGTATGGGGGATCATAATGGCGAAGAGGTTTTAGGCCTGCGTTTAAATTGGTCAAAACGTTATATTACGCTTGCGCCTGTGGCAACGGTTTTAGGGCTTGCCTTTAAAATGTATGACCCTGATGGTTTATTAGGTGGAGAAAAAGAGCTGGGAATTACCTGTGCGCTTATCCCTACTGATCACCCTGGAGTTGAAACTGGCGAGCGCCATTACCCACTAAATATGGCGTTTATGAATGGCACAACGTACGGTGAAGATGTGTTTATTCCACTGGATTGGATTATAGGCGGGCAGCAAGGCGCTGGACGTGGTTGGCGCATGTTGGTTGAGTGTTTAAGTGCAGGGCGTGGCATTTCATTGCCAGCATTAAGTACAGCAACAGGGCATTTAGCCGCTAAAATGACCTCAGCTTACGCCATGGTGCGCCAACAGTTTGGTGTGTCTATTGGTCAATTTGAAGGTGTACAAGAAGCACTTGCACGTATTGGTGGTTTAACCTATGCGCTTGAGTCGTGTCGTTTAATGACGGCAGGTGCAATTGATTTAAAACTCAGCCCTTCAGTTGTTACCGCTATTGCTAAATACCATATGACTGAAATGGGTCGTATAGTAATGAACGATGCGATGGATATTCATTCAGGTAAAGGCATTCAGGTTGGTCCAAATAACTATTTAGCGCATGGCTATATGGGGATCCCGGTATCGATTACGGTAGAAGGCGCTAATATTTTAACGCGTAATTTAATGATATTTGGCCAAGGTGCCACACGTTGTCATCCGTTTGTATTAAAAGAAATGGAAGCGGCAGCGATGGAAGATGATGACGCTGCATTAGAGCAATTTGATGGTTTATTAATGGACCATATTATGTTTGCCGCGTGCAACGCCAGCATGGCACTTGTGCATGGTTTAACGCGTAGTTGTTTTGCTAAAGCACCAGTAAGTGGCGAAACAGCAGTTTACTATAAGCAACTGACAAGAATGAGCCGTGGCCTTGCCATATGTACAGATGTAGCCATGCTCATGTTAGGCGGAGAACTTAAACGTAAAGAAATGATATCGGCACGTTTAGGTGATGTATTAAGCCATTTGTACTTAGCGTCAACCGTACTAAAACGTTTTGAAGACGAAGGGCGTCAACAAGCCGACTTACCCTTTGTTAAATACGCAATAGAAACGTCATTGTATGAAATTGGCCAAGCATTTGATGGTTTCTTTAAAAACTTCTCAAACCCAGTGGTTAACTTTGTGCTCAAACGTATTGTATTCCCACTCGGTAATCATTATCACAAACCAAGTGATGCCATTGCACAAAGTATTTGTAAACATATGACTCAACCTGGTGTGTTTAGAAATCGCTTAACACATTTATGTTATGTAGATGAAAATGCGGGTACGGGTGTAATGGAAAGTGCATTTTTAGCAATGCATGATATGCAAACACAATTTAAAGATCTAAAACAATGGCAGCGTAAAGGGAAGGTACCCGCTACGCTTGATATTGAGGGGGCGATTAATTATGCGCTTGAAAACGATTTATTAAAGCAAACCGATGCCGATGCAATGCATCATGCTAATAAATTAAGAAAGCAAGCCATAGCAGTTGATAACTTTCAACCTGGTGAGCTATAACGCAGTGCTTTAAGTAATAACTAAAACGAAAAAGGCCTTACAAATGTAAGGCCTTTTTGCGTTTAATTCATTTAAGTTAACGAGCGTAAGGATCGGTCACTATTTTATCTATATACCATAGGCCTTTTTTATGACGCATTTTAACGCTGCGCATATCATCAATTTTTTTACCATTTAGAGTGCCGGTGAATATAAGATTAATTTTAGCTGAGTCGCCATATTGCTCCCGTAAGCTCATATTAGACATATCAACTTCTATAACCACTTGATCATATTGCATGTTTAATAAGGTGCGAGAAAATTGCTTAGCAGTACCGTATGATTTCATAATGCGGGCAAGGTTTGGGGTTGCCATAGTGCTGGCTTTATGCAGATTTTTTTGATTATAAAGCGCGTCAAAATAAGCCGTTGCAGCATCGCCCGGCGTGCTATTAACTTGGGCAACTTCTTCAGTGCAGCTAATAATAAATAGGCAAAAAGTTAAGCTTAAAAAAGAGGTTAGTTTTTTCATCATCAATATAATTTATTCATTCTTTACAAAGTGTGTGGCTTTATTGCACGGATGTAAAGGGGGGTGAATAAATAAGTAATAAAAAAGGATGCTAAGAGCATCCTTTTTTCAAACAAAATACTTATTGTACGAGCTCTTGTTCACTAAACTCTTCATCAAACATGGGGCTTGATAAATAACGCTCAGTGGCACTTGGTAAAATAACCACTATATTTTTATCTGCATTTTCAGGCTTTTCAGCAATACGTTTCGCCGCAACAACCGCTGCGCCAGATGAAATACCTACTAATATACCTTCTTGTCTCATTAGTAGGTGTGCCATCGCAATAGCATCTTCGTTAGATACTTGCTCTGCACCATCAATCACACTTAAATCTAAGTTACCAGGAATAAAGCCAGCACCAATACCTTGAATTTTATGTGGCCCAGGCTTAATTTCTTCACCTGCTAGCGTTTGGCTAATAACCGGTGAATTTGTTGGCTCAACAGCAATCGATTTTACATTGAGACCTTTTTCGTTTTTAAGGTAGCGACTAACACCAGTGATAGTCCCGCCAGTACCAACGCCTGCAACAAAAAAGTCTACTTTACCATCAAGGGCATCATAAATTTCAGGGCCGGTGGTTTCAAAGTGAATTTTAGGGTTTGCCGGGTTTTCGAATTGTTGTAATAAAATATATTTATCGGGAGCGGTTGCTTGAATTTCTTTTGCTTTATCAATTGCACCGTTCATACCTTTTGCGCCGTCGGTTAGTACTAGGTTTGCACCTAATGCTTTGAGCAGTTTTCGGCGCTCTAAACTCATAGTATTTGGCATGGTAAGGGTTAGTTTATAACCACGAGATGCTGCCACAAACGCCAGCGCAATACCGGTATTACCAGATGTAGGCTCAATTAGTTCTTTATCTTTCGTTAGCTGCCCTGATTTTTCAGCTTCCCAAATCATTGATGCACCAATACGACATTTTATACTAAAGCTTGGGTTGCGAGATTCAATTTTTGCGTATACGTTGCCACCGGTAACACGGTTAAGTTTTACCAGCGGTGTATTACCAATGCTTAGTGAGTTATCTTCAAAAATAGTAGACATAATGTTCCTTTGGATACAATCCGCTTAACATGTTAGTAGTTTTGCTATTAACTATATAAGCATACTTTACTGTGAGTTTAAAAAATTTAAAGTAAAGTTTGGCTATAACATATATTTATTGGGCTTATAACGAGGATGTGTTTATTTCTCAAGCTTGAATTTACCGCGGTGTGGTTGATTTTTGAGCTATGTAGGGCCTTCTTAATGTGGTTACTGCCCATTAATTGACGCTAACGACGCTTAAAAGATAAATAAACCCTAATTAAATAAAAACTTGGCCTCGTGATCATTGCAGGTGTTACTTAAGGAACCTGAGCTCCGGATAATAAATCTATCTCAAGCAGCTATTTTCAGCGCTAACTGCGTTGAATTTACTTGCAATAGGCCAGCTATTGACGCGTAAATTCGCCTTGTTTTCATTGAAAACTTCTGGCTAGAGAAAATAAAATTAAATATAACTATGATTCAATACGTTAGTAAATCTCTTAATCAGAGTTCAGATTAAGTAGAAAAATAAACTTTTGAAAGGCGTGTTATATTTATTTATATTCTAACAATTAATCTATTAAAGACTTAATACTCACCGTATTGTTGCTTATTTGTGCAAATGAACTGCAGTTGAACAGTTTTATGATACAAGCTATGCAAAACATGATAAAAACACAGTATCTAAATTCAAGAAAGCAATCACAATGAAGTTAATCTTAAAATTAATTGCCGGTATTGTGGCCGGTATCTTAGCTGGACTCTATTTACCACTAATAGGCGTTGAACTTTTATATACTGTTAAAGAACTGATTGGACAATTGATCTCCTTTACTATACCGCTGATCATTTTATTTTTTATTGCATCGGGTATTGCTGGACTACCAAAAGGGTCAGGGCACTTATTAGGTAAAACAGTTGGTTTTGCTTATGGCTCTACTGTTATTGCTGGCACACTGGCTTTTTTACTGGTTAGCACAGTAATTCCATTTTTAAGTGGCGGTATTACATTTGAAGCTGAATCAGCGACACAAGTTGGTAGTTTTATTGATTTAGAAATTCCGCCACTAATGGGCGTGATGACTGCATTAATGAGCGCATTTATATTTGGTATTGGCATGAGCCAGCTTGAATTGACTACGCTTAAAACAGTGTCTGATCAGGGGCGTGATATTGTTGATGGCTTATTATCTAAGGTGATAATACCGGCATTACCATTTTATATTGCAGGTGTATTTGCCGAAATGACGGTAGCAGGAACAGTTGTTGATACCCTACAAGCATTTGGCGTAGTACTTATTGCAGCGCTGGTTATGCACTGGTTATGGCTTACTGTTTTATATGTATCTACAGGCTTGTTACTAAAACGCAACCCAATCGAATTAATTAAAAATATGCTACCAGCGTACTTTACCGCTTTGGGCACAATGTCTAGCGCTGCAACAATTCCAGTATCATTACAATCAAGTAAGTCGAATGGTGTAAAAGAAGACGTAGCCAATTTTACGGTTCCGCTTTGTGCGACAATTCATTTATCGGGCTCTACAATTACAATTGTAACCTGTGCAATGGCGGTCATGTTTTTATCACCAAGCATGCAAGCACCTTCATTAATGGGCATGTTGCCATTTATTATGATGTTAGGTGTAGTAATGATTGCCGCACCAGGTGCACCTGGTGGTGCAGTAATGTCGGCACTGGGTTTATTAACAACTATGCTAGGCTTTAATGAAGGCGCAGTAGCTTTAATGATTGCACTATATTTAGCCCAAGACAGTTTTGGTACTGCGTGTAACGTAACCGGTGATGGCGTTATTGCTTTGTGGGTAGATCGCTTTAGCGAAAAAGCATAATAAACTGGGTGTGTTAATCTGTTAATATACATGTATTAACACACCTTAAACGATGAAATAATATCGGTTATTGTTTTATTTTAACTGTGTTACTGTGGCAAATTAATATTATTAAATTGCATTTTATTAGGCTAGTGAGGATGTTCCATTGATTAATGTACTTTTAGTTGATGACCATGAGTTGGTACGAACAGGGATCAGGCGGATTCTTGACGATGTACGAGGCTTTAAAGTTGTTGGAGAAGCTAAAACAGGTGAAGAGGCTGTGCAATTTTGTCGTCAACACTCACCCAATATAGTACTTATGGACATGAATATGCCCGGTATTGGTGGCCTTGAGGCGACGAAAAAGATTTGTCGTTATTGCCCTGATGTAAAAATTATAGTGCTTACTGTTAATTGTGAAGATCCGTATCCTAGTACCGTAATGCAGCTTGGCGCGCATGGCTTTTTAACTAAAGGTGCTGGGTCTGATGAAATGGTACGTGCTATACGCTGTGTGCATGCAGGGCAGCGTTATATTGCACCTGAAATTGCACAGCAAATTGCATTAGCACAGGTAAGTGGGCGCACAGATGAAAGTCCATTTCAGAGTTTGTCAGAGCGAGAACTGCAAATAATGCTAATGATCACCAAAGGTGAAAAAGCACAAAGTATAGCTGAGCGTTTAAATTTAAGCTCTAAAACAGTTAATAGCTACCGCTATCGTATGTTTGAAAAACTAAATGTGAGTGGCGATGTAGAGCTGACTCATTTAGCTATTCGCTATAAAATGATTGATATAGACGTATCGTACTAATCATAATTTATGTCTGAATTTGATCACGTCCAGTTTTTAAAAACACTATCGAGTGAGCCCGGGGTTTACCGTATGCTCGATAGTGACAATCAAGTAATTTATGTTGGTAAAGCAAAGCATTTAAAAAAACGGGTGAGTAGTTACTTTAGAAGTAACATCACCGACAGCAAAACCCGTGTTTTAGTCAGTAATATTTGTAATGTTGAAGTAACGCTTACTAATACCGAAACCGAAGCGCTATTACTTGAAAACAATCTGATAAAAAAGTATCAGCCTCGTTACAATATTTTATTACGCGACGATAAATCCTATCCTTATATATTACTTACTAATCATAAACATCCTCGATTAGCGTTTCATCGTGGCAGTCGTAAAGTAAAAGGTGAGTATTTTGGCCCATTTCCAAGTGCGGGGGCGGTATCAGAAAGCTTACGACTAATGCAAAAAATATTTCCCATTCGTCAATGCGAAGATGTTTATTACCGTGCGCGCAGCCGACCATGCTTACAATATCAACTCAAACGATGCTCAGCCCCGTGTGTAAATAAAGTTTCAGATGAAGATTATACTGAGCAAGTTGATTATGTGCGTAAGTTTTTAACGGGTAAATCACATGAGGTAATCGCCGATCTCATTAAAAAAATGGAAGCAGCTAGCCAGCAGCTAAATTTTGAGTTGGCTGCAAAAGTGCGTGACCAAATAATGTTGCTGCGTAAAATGCAGGAGCAACAGTCTATTTCGGGTAATTTTGCAGAAATGGATGTTGTAGGCTTTGCACACCTAAATGGTTTAAATGGCATTCACTTATTGATGATCCGCGACCATAAAGTATTGGGCAGTAAAACCTACTTTCCCAAAGTGCCAAAAGACTCAAGTGAACAAGAAATATTGACTTCGTTTTTAGGCCAGTACTATTTAGCGCCGGGGGCAACTGGGCGTATCGCAAAAGAAATCATTTTGCCGTTCGAAATACAAGAAAGCGACGTATTAGGCCAAGCACTTACGCAAATAAGTGAGCGTAAAGTAACTCTTAAAGTAGTTACTCGGGGTGAGCGTGCCCAGTATTTGCAGTTAGCCAATAAAAATGCATTAAATAGTATTACCGTTAAGCAAAGCACCCAAGACTCTATTAATAAACGCTATGCGCAATTAAAAGCTACCCTACGCCTTGATGATATAACCAGAATGGAATGTTTTGATATAAGCCATACTATGGGGGAGAACACGGTTGCTAGCTGTGTGGTATTTGATTCACAAGGACCCAATACTAAAGAGTATAGGCGTTACAACGTGACTGGAATAACCGGTGGAGATGATTATGCTGCCATGGAGTTTGCGCTTAATAAGCGCTACAACAAATTAGTTGATGAAGATAAAATACCCGATGTGATTTTTATAGACGGTGGTAAAGGGCAATTAGGGCGTGCAGAGCAGTATTTTGCTACTTGGCCACATGCAAAAATGCCCTTGTTAGTTGGTGTAGCTAAAGGTACAAGCCGTAAACCCGGCCTCGAAACACTGTTAATAGACGGTGGTCGAAAAACTATTCCAATGGATTCAGATGCACCTGCACTGCATTTAATTCAACATATACGCGACGAATCACATCGTTTTGCTATTGCGGGGCACCGTAATAAGCGCCAAAAACAACGAACACAATCATTATTAGAAGAAATAAATGGCGTAGGTGCTAAGCGCCGACAAACATTATTAAAATATTTAGGGGGCATGCAAGGGGTAAAAGCTGCTAATATAGAACAGTTAAAGAAAGTACCGGGGATCAGCCCTGACATGGCTGACAAGATATTTAACCATTTGCATGACAAGGGTTAGCCCTTCATGCGAATATAGCAAAAAAGACATACCCAAGCAGTTATGTGGAATATTCCAAACACACTCACAACCTTTAGACTTTTTCTTATCCCCATTTTTTTGGTGGTATTTTATTTGCCTTATTCATGGGCGCTTTTTGCTGCCGCCTTTATTTTTTGGTTTGCATCAATAACCGACATTCTCGACGGTTATTTAGCACGTAAACTTGAGCAATCAACTCCCTTTGGTGCGTTTTTAGATCCCGTTGCCGATAAAGTTATGGTGTGCGCTGCCTTAGTCGCGTTATCAGAGCATTATCAGTCTATGTATATGACTATCCCGGCACTTATTATAATAAGCCGCGAAATTGTTATCTCTGCACTGCGTGAATGGATGGCAGAACAAGGTAAGCGCGATAACGTAGCTGTATCTAATATGGGTAAAATAAAAACAGCAGCACAAATGTTAGCCATTATCGGTCTAATTTGGCAATACGATGCTTGGATGAATTATTTAAGTTTTGGTTTGTTGTATATTGCGACCTTCCTAACATTGAGTTCTATGGTGCAATATTTGGTATCGGCATGGAGTGAATTGACCAAAAATTGATTCTAAACGTCTAATAACGCACCATATTAGATAAAAAATAATCAAACAGTTCGAAAGTGGCATTTTTTGTATTGACGCGTTTAATAATCTCTGTAGAATGCGTCCGTGTTGAGAGGGCATAGCCCCCAAGATAAACTAAATGGTAATTAATCAGTTACTGAATATTTACTGCAATACGTTGCAAGTTGATAGAAAGCTTACTGAATAATATTAAATGCGGCACTAGCTCAGTTGGTAGAGCGCGACCTTGCCAAGGTCGAGGTCACGAGTTCGAGCCTCGTGTGCCGCTCCAGTTTATCTCATTGTTAAGGCGGAATGGCAGAGTGGCCATGCACCGGATTGCAAATCCGTTTACCTCGGTTCGACTCCGGGTTCCGCCTCCATAGCAACACTCCACATGCTTTAAATAGCAAACTCGATGCCCGAGTGGTGGAATTGGTAGACACAAGGGATTTAAAATCCCTCGACTAACAAGTCGTGCCGGTTCAATTCCGGCCTCGGGCACCACTTTGTGGTTTAATTACATTACCAAGTGTAATTTATAAAATGTTTAATTTAGAACTAATATGATGCGGCACTAGCTCAGTTGGTAGAGCGCGACCTTGCCAAGGTCGAGGTCACGAGTTCGAGCCTCGTGTGCCGCTCCATATTAGTTTTATCCACTTGCTTTAAATAGCAAACTCGATGCCCGAGTGGTGGAATTGGTAGACACAAGGGATTTAAAATCCCTCGACTAACAAGTCGTGCCGGTTCAATTCCGGCCTCGGGCACCACTTTTATATAAAGTGGCAGAGTAATAAAATACTAATTTATAGTATAAGTAAATACCATTGCTTATAGAATAAAATGCGGCACTAGCTCAGTTGGTAGAGCGCGACCTTGCCAAGGTCGAGGTCACGAGTTCGAGCCTCGTGTGCCGCTCCAAATTATTTGGATACATTTAGGCGGAATGGCAGAGTGGCCATGCACCGGATTGCAAATCCGTTTACCTCGGTTCGACTCCGGGTTCCGCCTCCATATAATTTACTCCACACGCTTTAATTAGCAAACTCGATGCCCGAGTGGTGGAATTGGTAGACACAAGGGATTTAAAATCCCTCGACTAACAAGTCGTGCCGGTTCAATTCCGGCCTCGGGCACCACTTTTATATAAAGTGGCAGAGTAATAAAATACTAATTTATAGTATAAGTAAATACCATTGCTTATAGAATAAAATGCGGCACTAGCTCAGTTGGTAGAGCGCGACCTTGCCAAGGTCGAGGTCACGAGTTCGAGCCTCGTGTGCCGCTCCAAATTATTTGGATACATTTAGGCGGAATGGCAGAGTGGCCATGCACCGGATTGCAAATCCGTTTACCTCGGTTCGACTCCGGGTTCCGCCTCCATATAATTTACTCCACACGCTTTAATTAGCAAACTCGATGCCCGAGTGGTGGAATTGGTAGACACAAGGGATTTAAAATCCCTCGACTAACAAGTCGTGCCGGTTCAATTCCGGCCTCGGGCACCACTTTCTTGCTATTACTACTTATAAACAATGCTATAAGCTGGCAATAACATTAGTCAGTATTTACGCATCAATTCGTTATAATAAAACTACACATCTAGTTACTACAATAAAACCCAGTCTGTTAAAGTGAATAGTTACCTTAAATAACGCTAGATTCAGTGCTTATTTATATCTTAAAGTCTACAGCCTTACCTAAATAAGTATTTCCAATTAAGCAATTAGCTATTTATTGTTATAACACGTATTTAAATAGCCACACTTGCTGATAATACCAAAGATCCCGTAACGAAATAACGCCGCAGCGCTTAGCTACATGGCTACACTTCATCTAGTTAGAATACTAATCAAAACATGAGGACTCTATACACTAGTATAGGGTTTTGTATTTGCCGCATGAGAACGTATTACAATACAAAACTAAATGCTTACCATGAGTAGCGATTACTAGGCGTTAGCAATAAGTAATCGGCAAAGCGTTACCATTTAAATCGCCAGATCATCGTTACTAAGTTTAGGGGGGGAGGTTAGGCCTCATGCGTCTCTGAGGCTTAGGTTATTGTACGAAGGTGTAGAGTGAAGCGTAATTAGGTATGTAAAAGCGAACCAGTAATGGGTGTGTTTTAAAAGCAAAAAAAGGGAAGCAATATAGCTTCCCTTTAATTTAACCAATATTAGCTATAATTACTTATGCCAAATCCCTTTTGGAATTGTTTTATCAAGATGCTTATTTTTAGTTGGATCGAAGGTTGGTAACTTCCCAGCACGACGTTGCGTGTTGTAGTCTTTAGCAAGCCAAACAACTACGCCTGACAACATAAATAATGCTATAACGTTCACAATAGCCATTAACCCCATAGATATATCAGCTAAAGTCCACACTAATGGTAGCTCACCCATAGCGCCAAACATCACCATACCTAATACTAACAATCTAAAAATCAACATGCCGTATGCATGGTTATGCTCTAAAAATAATAAATTTGTTTCTGCATAAGAGTAATTAGCAACAATAGATGTGAAAGCAAAGAATAAAATAGCAATCGCAACGAATATTGCACCCCAGCTACCTACATGCTCCTCAAGTGCTGCTTGAGTTAAAGCTATGCCCGTTAAACCAGAGCCAGCAGTAAGTTGTTGTGATAATAAAATTAATGCCGCAGTAGCGCTACAAATTACAATAGTATCAACAAAAACGCCTAACATTTGCACATACCCTTGTGAAGCAGGGTGGGGAGGGTTAGGTGTTGCTGTTGCAGCTGCGTTAGCAGCGCTACCCATACCCGCTTCGTTTGAGAACAAGCCACGTTTAATGCCTTGGATCATCGCTTGCATAACGCCGTAGCCAATTGCGCCTGCGCCTGCTTGCTCAATGCCAAATGCACTATTTATAACATGCATAAAAACACCAGGTAGCTCAGAGTAATTTAAAGCACAAACGTACAAAGCCACTAGTAAATAAGCAAGAGCCATAAAAGGCACTACCATTTCTGCAAATCGAGAAATAGTTTTTAAACCGCCAAAAATAATGATCCCAGAGCCAATAACTAAAGCAATACCTACTACATAGTTCGGAATATCAAAAGCGACTTTAAATGCAGCTGCAATAGAGTTTGATTGCACTGCGTTAAATACAAAACCAAACGCTAATATTAAACACAGTGAAAAAATAACGCCCATCCAGCGCTTACCTAAACCATATTCCATATAATAAGCAGGGCCACCACGAAAGTTCCCCTGTTCATCACGCGTTTTATAAGCTTGCGCTAATGTGCTCTCGGCAAAACTAGTCGCCATACCAATTAAAGCAATAAGCCACATCCAAAAAATAGCCCCAGCACCACCTAAATAAAGTGCAACTGCAACACCTGCCATATTACCAGTACCAACACGCGCTGCGAGTGAAGTACAAAAGGCTTGGAATGAAGAGATGCCATCGCCTGAACCTCTACGACTCAAAAACATCACTTTTATCATGTGAGGAAACTGTACAAATTGAATAAAGCGAAGGCGAATGGTGAAAAACAGCCCTGCTGCTATTAATAAGTATACTAAAACATGGCCCCATAAGAGGCTGCTTATACTGTTTATTATATCTGTCATGCTATTTGCCTAATCAACGAGTTTAAATCTGTCGCGCAACTTAGCATAAGCTTGAGAAATAGTTTAGTAATCGAGGTAAAAAAATGACTTGTCCACAGGCTTTTGTGGGTAACCTGTGGGTCTGGCTTGTGTATCTTTGGGGTAAAAATTAAATGCAAAAAAGGCGATAAAAACGCTTGCGTAAAATCTGCGGCTCCCTATAATGCGACCCCACTGAGACGGGAAACGTCAACGCCTAGCGAGACGCGAACTACTCAGAGAGTTAAATAAAACTTCGGTTTTAAATCTTCCAAAAAGAAAGTTTAAAACAAAGTGTTGACTCGAAAAATAAAGGATGTATTATACGCATCCCTTGAGTCGCTAAAGCGACTCAAAACGTTCTTTAACAATATAAAGCAATCATCTGTGTGGGCACTCGTACAGATTGAGTTCTAACAGCCAAGCTTAGTTCGCTAAGTAAGGCAAACAAATTAGAGTCT
>NZ_JADYWN010000040.1:0-2500 GCF_015864805.1 Pseudoalteromonas sp. NZS127
TGAATGCGGCCAACATCATGTTTTAACATTGAACGACAGAAATTTCACATGTACGGCTTGTGAAACTAACCAAAGCCGAGACTTGTCAGCGGCTAAAAGCATAGCAAAAACAGGTGAATTAAATTTAATTGCGGCTGGGATCGTCGCAAGGGTAGCCCCCACATCTCAGCAGAAATCAGCTATTAAAACGAAAGTCTTCGAGCTATCGAAGTTTGCTGTTGGAACTGAGAAAAAAGAAGCGGCCTAGCATTCATAAGCTAGACTGTAGAAGCCCATTGATCGACACGGAGTGGCGTCGGTGGGTAGTTCACATTTACGCCATGCCCAGGAACGAAAGAGGTTGATTTAACAACATCGGTAAAGCAACTCAAAGATGCGGGAGCACAAGCGATTGTCACTCTGATGTACGACGCAGAAATAAAGAAAAACGAGGCCGAAACACTTCCTCAAGTTTGTAACGAACAAGGCATAAAATGGTTTCAGTTACCTATTTTAGATGATGATGCGCCTAATGATGACTTTGCAACGGCGTTCAGATCTCACCTTGATGACGTGTTAGCTATTTTGCGCAATCAAGGCACTGTTGCCGTTCACTGTAAAGGCGGTTCAGGTCGCACGGGCTTAGTGATTGGCATACTGATGTATGAGTTAGGTTACAACAAGACAAACATTATTAACCAAGTACAGAAAGTACGCCCTAAGGCGCTTTCTAATCCTGTGCAACGTTCATTTTTTAATGAATATCAAAAAATGAACAACTCCCACTAAACGCTGCGCGTTTTGAAGGAGTTGTTCATAAACAGGCTGTTATCTTGCGGGAAGTTCACAAAGTAACGTAAGCCACGTTTACCTTCACCTGATGAGTAGAGTAAGCCATTATCAACCAATGATTTTAAATCCCTTGTAGCGGTTGCCGGTGGCGCACCGGTTATGGCTCGATATTTTTCATTAGTTAAACCATCACGCACAAAGCCGTCAGCGCCGACAGTGAAGATTTTTTTCATCACTTTCTCTTGACGTTGGTTGAGTTTGACCTCTGCATATTCAGCCCAAAATTTTGATTTTTGCAATACAAACTCAACGGACTCAAGTGACTTATCTTGCGAAGTTCTAACTAGCTCAACAAACCACGCTATCCACTCATTAATTTGTAAGCTAGCATTAGTATTTCTAAGCTGTTGATAATACTCCATTCGATTAGTATTAATCATGCTCGACATACTAAAAAGCGGCGGTCTCGAAAAGTCTTGAAATAACGCATGCTCGGCTATGGCTCTACCAACACGGCCATTCCCATCTTGAAACGGATGAATAGCGACAAACCATAAATGAGCAACTGCTGCTTTTATAGGGCCTGAACAATTGGCGCTATTATACCACTGTATGAAAGCATCCATTTCATGTTCAACCTCAGTGCGATTATTACCGGGTGCTTTGTAGATGATTTCACTGTCGCCGTATAAGTCTTCTCTTATTACATCAATGGACGAGTCTCGATAATCGCCTTTTGTAATAGGATTTACATAATAATCTTCACTACCGTGTAATAGTAGCGTGTGCCAACGGCAAAGTAAGGTTTTAGACATAGCACTTTTAATGCTTTTGCGCACATCAACAAGCATTGCCGCAATGCCTTTTTCTTTAGGGAAGTAACCACCACGCTCTGGCTCTTTTAACCCTAGAAAACGAGCAACTGATGAGCGCACCTCTTCACGGTTAAGTTTTTCACCTTCAATGGCACTGGTGCTTAATGCTTCTTCCACTAGTAAGTGGACAAATGCATCATTATGGTCACTTAACGGTATTTGCGATAATGCCCCTTCAATACTGTAAGCTTTTTTCGAATACTCGCTGACACTTGCCTCAAAGCGTGTTGTGTCATATTCAAATTGAGGCCAATTTTTTTGTTGCCAATGATACATGTGATTTAAACCTTCTTCCGTTATAAATCACTTTATACCTAATTGTGATTTAAAAGCCTATACCTTATGAATCATATGGAGAGAAATTTTGATTTGTGAACTACCCATCGACGCCACTCCGTGTCGATCAATGGGCTTCTACAGTCTAGCTTATGAATGCTAGGCTGCTTCTTTTTTCTCAGTTCCAACAGCAAACTTCGATAGCTCGAAGACTTTCGTTTTAATGGCTGATTTCTGCTGAGATGTGGGGGTAACCCTTGCGACGATTCCAGCCGCAATCAAATCTAATTCACCTGTTTTTGCTATGCTTTTAGCAGCTGACAAGTCTCGGTTTTGGTAAGTTTCACAAGCCGTACATGTGAAATTTCTGTCGTTCAATGTTAAAACATGATGTTGGCCGCATTCTGCGCAAATCCCAGTCGATTTTTCAAATCGACCAATTTCATGATAGAGTTTACCTTCAAGCTCAGCCTTGTATTTTGAAAGCTGAGTTATCAGAGCCATCACATTGTCAGCTACCATACTGCCATTGAATTTTTGCATCGCTTTTACGTTCACCGTTACACAAAGGAATATCA
>NZ_JADYWN010000041.1:0-2462 GCF_015864805.1 Pseudoalteromonas sp. NZS127
TGGCCTGAGCAACTAATAGCAATAAACGGCAACTGCACTTTAGTTGGAAAAGTTATATTTACGGGTAAGTCGCTTTAGCTTACTGAATTACAGGCACAAAAAAGCCCGCCAAGTGCGGGCTGTTTGTTTAGCTGCTATTTAATTAGATTTTATTACTTTTATTGACCCATCTAACTTAGACGTAAAATCTTTAGCTGTACCTGCAACCATTGGTAACATTACTTCTTCAATTGAAATTTTAAGATTTTTTGCTACTGAGCTACTAATCTTAGCTTCGTCCTCTAAGTCTAAATAGCCTTTACTACCTTGGAAAGATGGCTTTAGCTTTTCCCATTCTTTTAATACTTTGATTTGCAACTCGGTAACTTTGACGTCACTGGCCTTTATTTTCCATTTGTTACCGCTACAATCTTGACCGCTTGTGCCGCAGCCATCTGGGGCATAGTCTGCCATTGCAAGTATGTTCCCACTACCATAGTTAAAATCTGCAACTTCTAATAATGCATCTACAAAGTCTGCATTTGTTGTTTCTTGCAAATCAATTGTGGCCTGCTTAACTACTGCTGCTCTTTCTTCACGTGTTTTAGCTTCCGGCGCATAAACGAAAACTCCTAATCGCTTACGTCCATTAAAGCTGTACTCTCTTTTCCCAATGGTTTTATAGTTTATTGTTTTAGTAACTTCTACCTTTTCACTTTCGGTTTCGGCTTCACTACCAACCACTGCTGCAATTACAACTAAAACTAAACCCAGCACATTTGCCGATCTTTGTGAGGTGTTCGTAGGTTTTTTACCTTTTTCCTCAGCTGCATTTTTAGCGCTGGCATTTATTTTATTGAGTATTGGCGGTATAAAAAACCCGATAGCAAACACGCTGATTATTCCGGCTAGCACTTCACCTTTTTCAAAAAACATTCCTACAAAACCAATCGATAATATACCTAATATCCAACCTATTACTTTAGCCATGCCTAATCCTTATATTTTCCATAATGTTGCAAAGGGATAGATTAAGTTTTCGTTCAGGTTTTAACAAGCTGGGGATTTATACAGTCATTAAATCACAGGTAATAAAAAGCCCGCATCAAGCGGGCTATTTGGCTATAGGCCTTTTTCTATTTGTTTCTTCGCATAATATTCAAATGCTTTAACCTGCATTTCTTTCCACGAATCATAGTCTGTATTTTGATTTATGTAACTATCCCATTCATCATCTGGCATTGCTTCAAAATCTTCTGCGGTTTCGACAGTGAAAGGGCTACTACTTAATAGTTCATCAAAGCTTTTATATTTAGAGTGCTTAGAAACGAAATTGTCACTCATCAGTTCATATAGCCCTATAGATTTTTTATTACCTAACTCTTCTAAATTTTTTGATAGCTTTTTTAATCCACTGAAATCACTTTTTATTGGCATTATTAATAGTCTCTTTAAATTTAAGTAAAACTTAGTTTAGTTGGAAAGGTGGTTTAAGCAAATTTTACCCACAAAAAAGCCCGCTAGTTAGCAGGCTTAATACTCAAACTTGTTAACCACAGGCTTTTTCAAGGTGAGGGTGTGGTTCATCCTCAGAACACATAACTTGCTGAAAAGCCTGCTCACGTAAGAGCTGCTTTTTCTCAGAGTCTGCGAATCTCTTAAGTACTTGTCGAATTAATGGCTGATAACCAATCCCGTTCAATTGACCGATCATTTTTAAGTCTTCAATCAATGTTTTTTGCAGACGAATTGAAATCATTTGCAGTGCCAGAGATTCATTAATGATCTCTTCACTTATTTCTACTGTTTCAACATGCGCCTCATCGCAACCTAAT
Source organism: Pseudoalteromonas sp. NZS127 (assembly GCF_015864805.1). NCBI lineage: Bacteria > Pseudomonadati > Pseudomonadota > Gammaproteobacteria > Alteromonadales > Pseudoalteromonadaceae > Pseudoalteromonas > Pseudoalteromonas sp. NZS127. The sequence continues at coordinate 1,815 of NZ_JADYWN010000041.1, forward strand.
TCACGATTGTCCCATGCTTCTATTGTACTTTCTATTTTATCTACCATGATTTATACCTCTTGTCAGAGTAATCCATTTACATTCTTTAACTTAAGTTCTACAAAAAATACCTTTTTCTTTATTAAGAATATTTTTTATAAATACGAACTTCCTCTCCATTAGCTTCATAAGCAGTTTTAATAACAAACTCTTTGTTATCACTGCAATAAATAAATACTACTTTGAGTCTTCTGCCAGCGTCAGTAGTTCCAATAAACCATAATGATGGTGGGTTAGTTTGATGCTCTTCTCTACTATCCTTTAAGAACTTACCATTAGCTATTCTTGATGAAAAACATTCAATAACCTCATCCTCAGTTACAGAGTGCTTTGTTGCTAACTTTTGCCTAACCGCTGTTGAAATACTAATACCCATAAAAGTCCTTTTTTTATTGTAGTACTGAATTATACACTTGTGTATATACAATAGCAATACAACAAAAATAAATCGAGTTTAGGATGAGTTATTGGGGTTAATAAGCAACGTGATCTAATTTATACAAATAAATAGAACAAGTAGTTAGTCCCCCTCAATATATTGAGTCCCCCTATGGGCACCCTTACACTGCTAAAATCCTTTAAACACATACTTATCAGTCCAATCCAACA
>NZ_JADYWN010000042.1:0-2032 GCF_015864805.1 Pseudoalteromonas sp. NZS127
GGCAACACCAACGTCGGCGCAGCCGACCTATCTTGGACTAGTGGTAATAACTGTACGCCTATCGCCGCAGGCTCTAGAGCTGAGTTGTTACTTGATGCCGTGGGTTTATCAAAAGCCGACCTTGATGATCTGATAAGTGATCTAAATAGCGGAAAAAGGATCAGTAGAAACGGGCTAATTTATCAAATTCGCGATGGCCAGTTACATACATTAGACGAAAGCGCCCAGCTTAAGCAAAACAAGCAACTCGATATTGAATACCGAGCGCAAACACTCGCGCAAAAATCAGCTAGCTGGCACATAACCGACGCGCATTGGCAACAAGCACGCGAATTTGTAGAGCTTGCTTATAAATACGCGCAGCTCGATGGGCGTAAATCACTTAATACCACCACAAACGAACGCGGCCTAGTCACTATTGGCGATTGGGACCTAGTTAATTTAGTTAAACAAGGCAGTGCATCAGCAATCAGCAGTAATGATTGGTGGTCACTCGATTAAATGGCGTAGGAGAAAATATGACTATTCAAATTTCAAAGGTACTCATGCCAAGGGCATGTATTAGTTGCCAGGCATTTTGCCCAAAAGGTTTTGCAGATGATCAGCACAGCCCGTTTATTACTAAATTCGATAAGCCAGCGCCTAAGACCCAATACGGCCAGTGCGGAAAAAACAATAACAGCGTTTTTGCTACCGAAATTTGCACCGGCTATCAGCAAGAACCTAGCGCCAACGTATTTACAGTAACCAACAGACCACAACCAAAACAGCAGGTGACATTATGAACACACAATCAGCAGCCGAAAAAATGTTAGAAACAGGGCGTTTTTATACAGCACTGGAATTAGGGCAAGAGTTTAAAGAATCTGCAAAACGTGCAAGTGGGTGGCTGTTTAATATTAGGTCTGGTGCAAGGTATAAAACAATAGAAACAGAGCTACCAAATAGAAAGGTTAAATTAATCTCCATTGATGGCAGAACTATGCCACTAAATAAATTACAAAACACAGCACTGCTATTTAAGCGCCCACGTTTATTGGTTGGGAGTGATAGCCATGCTTAAGGCCAAGCAAGACGATACACATAAAAATAAAATTTACTGTGGTACTGCAATTTTTAACGCGGTTAAAAAAGAAATTGGCGTTTTATATGGGAGTGAGTTCAAGTTAAAAGATGTAAAATTTGTGTGCGATGAATGTTTGCACCCACGACAAATGCTAACACTTGATAAAGAGCTTAAAAAATTATTAAAAGAGCTAGAGGTTAAATTTCAGGAGAACGAGCATGGCCACAGGTAAAGTAACAGCGGGTGACGTTTTCAATAATTGGACAGTACTAAACGAAGACCGCCGCAACCGAGGGGTGCAGCATTTTATGTGTAAATGCGTATGCGGCACCACTCGCGTAGTGCGCAAAGATAATTTAGGTCATGTCCAGGGCTGCGGTTGCGAGCGAAAAGAATATAAATTTCGCACCGGGCAAATAAAAACAACAGCAAAGGCAAGCATTAAAAAGGCGCGAATTGTTTCACCAACAACAGTAAGCGCACCGGCCAAAATGCCGCACCACGAAAACCAAGAGCCGCGCCCGCAATACCAGCAGCGCAGCAAGTCAAAGCGCGAACTGCTAGAAGAGCGCTTAATGCAAATGCAGTTAGAAAAAGAATTAAGCGAATTATGGTGATCAATGAAACCAAACGTTAAACGTCGCAACTGGGTGTACCACTCAGTTGTTAAACCAAAGAAAAGCGAGCAGAAAAATGAAAAATAACCAACTAAACCAAAAGCAAGAACTTGAAGTAGCAGCAGACGTAATTGAATACCTAAAAGAGCGAGGTGTTGAAGGCATTCAAGCCGCATGTATTTTAAAAACATCCGCTACACATGTTGAAAACAGGCTAGCAGCTCAAGTATTTTTCAATGCAATTCAAAAAGCACTAAATTAACCAAAAAGGAAACGCACTATGCACCCACAAAATAACAAACCACTAGATAAAGGCCGTGTTGCTTGTGTTGCCGAAAAATACCAGCAA